>JBQCIO010000062.1:0-19976 GCA_051953655.1 Motilibacteraceae bacterium | reverse complement strand
CGCCGCCGTCGTGTTCGGGCCCTCAGTCCAGTCTCAGTCCAGCCTCAGTCCAGTCTCAGTCCAGGTTCTGCCGGTCGTCCCCGCCGCTCGTCGGCTCGACCGCCAGGCCGCCGACGTCGGCAGGCCCCGCCCCCGGTGACGGCGGCGCCGTCGCCGGCACCGTGCCCTCGGCTGCGGCCAGCACCTCGAGAGCCACCGCGGCACCCTGCTGGACCGCCGCGATGCCGGCCAGCAGCGCTGCCGTGGAGATGTCCCCGGCGGGGCGGCCGGCCGTGGAGAGACCGGACGTGGTGTCGTCGCCGGCGAACAGATCGGCCGTCACCTCACCGACCAGCCGGCGGCCTCCCGCCTCGTCCGGTTCGGCACGGAAGGACAGCCTGGCCAGGGGGACGTCGGCGACCTCGAGCATCGAGGCCATCAGCAGGTCCGGGACATCGGCGGCCGGCCCCGGGTCGATCAGGGCGCTGCAGCGCAGCACCGGGACCGGCGCGAGGTCCAGCAGGGCCACGGTCCCGCTGTCGGAGGTCAGGATCAGCGCGGGGCCCTCAACCCGCTGCAGCCCGGTGAACAGCTGGTCGCGCAGCAGGTCCGCGGCTCGGTCGAGCAGGGAGCTCATGCCGACAGGATGGCGCATCCGGCGGCGGGTGGGACCGGCCGACGGCCGGCCGGTGCCCACCCCCGGCACCGGGTTGTCATGCTGGTGGGCATGAGTTCCATGCCCGCGACCGACGACGTCGTCGTCGACCTCAACAGCGACCTGGGGGAGAGCTTCGGGCGATGGAGCCTGGGCGACGACGAGGCGCTGCTCGACGTCGTCAGCAGTGCGAACGTCGCCTGCGGGTTCCACGCCGGTGACCCCACGATCATCCGCCGGACGTGCGAGAACGCCGCCCGGCGCGGGGTGGCCGTGGGTGCCCAGGTGGGCTACGGCGACCTGTCCGGGTTCGGCCGCCGGTTCATCGACGTCGACCCGGAGGAGCTGGTGAACGACGTGCTCTACCAGCTCGGGGCGCTCGAGGGGCTGGCGCGGGTGGCGGGGACCAGGGTCAGCTACCTCAAGCCGCACGGCGCGCTCTACAACGCGGTGGTGCACCACGAGGACCAGGCGGCCGCAGTGGTGGAGGCCGTCGTCCGTTACGACCCCTCGCTGCCGGTGCTCGGCCTGCCCGGCTCGGCGCTGCTCCGGCGCGCGGAGGCTGCCGGCCTGCCCGTGGTGACGGAGGCGTTCGCCGACCGCGGCTACACCGCCGACGGTCGGCTCGTGCCGCGCCGCGAACCCGGGGCCGTGCTGCACGAGGTCCCGGCGGTGGTCGAGCGCTGCGTGCGGATGGTGCTGGAGCACGAGGTGGAGGCCGTGGACGGGAGTGTCGTCCCGCTCCAGCCGGGATCCGTGTGCGTGCACGGGGACACCCCCGGCGCGGCGGCGATGGCGGCGGCGGTGCGCCACGCGCTGACCGCAGCCGGGGTGCGCATCGCGCCGTTCGGTGGTCCGGTCACCCTTGCGGGTGGCTGAGAACGATGCACCCCCGACTGCTTCCCTGCGGCGACAGCGGGCTCCTCGTGGAGGTCGACCGGCCCGCCGACGTTCTGGCCCTGCACACCGCGGTGCGCCGGCGGATGCCGCCGGGCGTCGTCGACCTCGTGCCGGCGGCGCGCACCCTGCTGCTGCACCTCGACCCCGAGCTGACCTCGCCGGCGCGCGTGTCCGAGGCCCTGTCGGAGCTGCTCGACGTCCTCACCACCGACCAGCCCGGTCAGGTGCCGGAGTCGGAGCCGGTGGAGCTCGTCCACGTCCCCGTGGTCTACGACGGGGAGGACCTGCAGGAGGTGGCCCTCCTGACCGGCCTGCGCCCGGACGACGTCGTCGCGCTGCACCAGGAGAGCGTGTGGACGGTGGCGTTCTGCGGCTTCTCGCCGGGCTTCAGCTACCTCGTCGGCGGTGACGAGCGGCTGGCCGTCCCGCGTCGCACCGCTCCCCGTACGCGCGTCCCCGCAGGTGCGGTCGGCCTCGCCGGTCCCTACAGCGGCGTCTACCCGCGCAGCTCTCCGGGTGGATGGCAGCTGATCGGCCGCACCGACCTGGCGGTCTGGGACGCCGGGCGCGAACCGCCCGCGCTGCTCCGCCCCGGCGTGCGGGTGAAGTTCGTGGCGCAGCCGTGCGGACGAGATGTCTGAGGCATGTGAGATGCGACCGCTAGCGACGACGACGAGCCGACCCCTCGGGTCGGAGCCGCACCGCGTCCTCGAGGTGCTCGACCCCGGACCCCTGACCACGGTGCAGGACCTGGGCCGTCCCGGGCACGCGGCCTCCGGCGTGGGCCGTGGCGGGGCGGCGGACCGGTCCTCGCTCCGGCTGGCCAACCGTCTGGTCGGCAACGAGGAGCACGCGGCCGCCCTCGAGGTCGTCCTGGGGGGCCTCCGGTTCCGCGCGCCGGCGGCGCTGCTGGTCGCCGTGGCCGGCGCGCCGTGCCGTCTGACCGTCGAACTGGCCGGACGGACCAGGACGGCCGCCGCCTATGGGCCGGTCGCCGTGCCGGCCGGGGCGGAGGTGCGCCTCGCCCCCGCCGAGACCGGACTGCGGGCCTACCTCGCGGTCCGCGGCGGCCTCGACGTCGCCAGCCAGCTCGGCTCGCGCTCCACCGACCTGCTCGCCGGGTTGGGGGCCCCGCCCTTGCGGGAAGGCGACGTCCTTCCGGTGGGCACCGCGACGGCGGGGCATCCGTCCGTCGACCACGCCCCGGTGGCGCCGCCTCCCGCCGGCCCCGTCGCGCTACGGCTCCTTCCCGGGCCCCGGGCCGACTGGTTCGCCCGCGACGCCCTCGACGTCCTCTGCGCCCATCCCTACGACGTGACGTCGGAGTCGGACCGGGTGGGGATCAGGCTGTCCGGCCCCGCCCTGGTGAGAACGCGCTCCGGTGAGCTGCCCAGCGAAGGCATGGTCCGCGGCGCCTTGCAGGTGCCGCCCTCGGGCCGGCCCACATTGCTGCTCGCCGACCACCCGGTCACCGGCGGCTACCCCGTCCCGGCCGTGGTGGGCTCCGCCGACGTCGACCGCGCGGCCCAGCTCCGCCCGGGCCAGCAGGTCCGGTTCGTGCGCGCGGGGACCTGGCCGACGACGCTCTCAGGCCGCTGAGGTGCCGGAGGCCTGGCGCAGCCCGAACGCGGCGGTGCTGGGCCGGCCGTAGAGGAAGCCCTGACCGTAGGTGCAGCCGAGGATCCTGGCGGCCGACGCCTGCTCCGCGGTCTCGATCCCCTCGACCACGGTGTCGAAGCCGAAGGAGTGGCCGATCTCGACGACGGCCCGGGTGACGGCGATCTGCCGCTCGTCGTGGGCGAGGTCGCTGACGAAGCTCTTGTCGATCTTCACGCAGTCCACCGGGAGCCGGGACAGGTAGGCCAGCGAGGAGTACCCGGTGCCGAAGTCGTCGATGGCCAGGCGCACCCCGAGCTCCTTGAGCTGCCCGAGCTGGGCGAGGGCCCGGTCCGGGTTGCCCAGCATCACGCCCTCGGTGATCTCGAGGGTGAGCAGCCGGGGCGGGAGCCCGGTGGCGGCCAGGGCATCGACGACGTCGCCGACGAGGTCGTCGCGGAACTGGCGCGGGCTCACGTTGACCGAGATGTTGGCCGGCCCCTCGCCGTGCGCGTGCCGCACCGCGGCCGCGGCGCAGGCCTGCAGCAGGACCCAGCGCCCCAGCACCCCGATGAGCCCGGCCGTCTCGGCCGCGGGGATGAACTCGTCCGGCCCGACCGTCCCGCGTCGGGGGTGGGTCCACCGCAGCAGCGCCTCGTGGCCCACCGGTGTCCCCGTCCGGAGGGAGACGATCGGCTGGAAGGCCAGCACGAACTGCTCCCGCTCCACCGCCTCGCGCAGCTCGCTGTGCACCTGCAGGCGGGTCAGGGCGTCGTGCTGCAGGTCCTCGGTGTAGCGCGCCCACTGGTCGCGCCCGCTCTCCTTGGCCGCGTAGAGGGCGGCGTCGGCGTTGCGCAGCAGCTCGCCCTCGCTCAGCCCGGGGTCGTGGGCGAGGGCCACACCGATGCTGGCCGTGGCGAACACCTGCCGGCCCTCGAGGTTGAGCGGTGCGCGCAGGCAGCGCAGGGTGCGCTCCGCGATCGCCTCCACCGTCTCGTCGTCGACGTCCTCGCACAGCACCGCGAACTCGTCGCCACCGAGCCGGGTCACGACGTCGCCGGTCCGCACCGACGCCTGCAGCCGCTGGGCCACCTCGACGAGCAGCTGGTCGCCGGCCACGTGCCCCAGGCTGTCGTTGACGTCCTTGAACTCGTCCACGTCCACCAGCAGCAGGGCGAGCTGGCGGCGGTCGCGGTGCTGGAGGGCGAGCGAGCGGGCCAGGTGCGCCTCGAAGAGCGCACGGTTGCCCAGCCCGGTCAGCGGGTCGTGCAGCGCCTGCCGGGTGAGCTGGGCCTCCAGCTCGCGCCACTCGGTGACGTCCCGCGCGTGAACGACGACGCCGTGGATCCCGGGCGCGTCCGTGCGGTCGACGGCGCGCACGTCGTGCTGTCGCCAGCTGCCGTCCCGGTGCTGCAGCCGGCACCCGAAGACGACGTCGGGCTGCTGCCCCTGGTGGACCCGCTCCAGCAGCGCCCCCACGGCCTCGCGCTCCTCCGGGTGCACCAGGTCGAGCAGGTCGCTGCCGGGCAGGCTCGCGGCGGGCCAGCCCATCAGCTCCACGGCGGCCGGGGAGACGAAGGCCAGCCGGGCGGGCGGGTGGACGACCAGCACGAGCTCGCTGCTGGCGGCGAGCAGCGCGAGGGTGACGTCCACACGTCCTCCGGGTCGGGTCTGGCTGGTCCGTTGTCGGGTGGTTCTGGGATCGGGCTCTCGGATCGGGCTCTCGGGGCCGGGGTCCGGCTCCTCGGCTCTTCGACCGATCGCCGGGTCGCCTTGACCCCGGACACCCGCCATCGGCTTCAAGTCCCGGGCGTCCCAGCCGACACTCCCTGTGGGCGGGTCGACGCCGAGGGGGAGTGGGCTCGCATGGGGAGGGACCGGTGACGGGATTCGTCGAGGGCGTGGTCACGCAGGTGATCCGCCCGGCGGCCGTGCTGCGCGAGGACCTCGCGCGGACCGTGCTGGTGGAGCTGGCGTTCCGTGACGTCCGTGCCGGCGGGTGCTGGGAGAGCAACCCGACGCTGTGGCGGCGCTACGACCGGCCGTGGGAAGGGCCGGAGGGGGCCGGGACCTCCGCCGGCACCTCGGGTCTGGTCGGCAGCATCCAGGTCGCCTACGGCGTGCCGACCCGGTACGACATCACGCTGTTCCGCGCCACGATCACCTGGTTCGGCAGCGAGCAGGGGTGGACTGTGGAGTCCCTGTGCGACGAGGCGCTCGGCTTCGCCGGGCTCGACCTCGCCTCCTGCCCGCGTGCGGACCTGACCCCGCCTCCGCCGCCGAGCCCCTGGGCCTTCGTCCGCCGCTGACCGGCCGCATCGGCACCCGGCGATGCCCCGATCGGTTGCAGGGTGCACGAACGGGTAGAGCCGCCGGGCGGGAGTCCGTGGCGGAGAGCCGTCCACGCCGTCGGGACGGGAGGCGCCGTCGTGTGGAGCGCGCTGTTCTGGGGGTTCGTCGGCGGTGCCGCCCTGCTGCTCGGTGGTGCGCTCGGCACGTTCGTCAAGGCGCCGCTGCGGCTCGTGGGCCTGGTCATGGCGTTCGGCTCCGGCGTGCTCATCAGCGCCCTGGCCTTCGAACTCACTCACGAGGCCTACACGCGCGGCGGTCCCTGGGACGTCGTCATCGGGCTGACGCTCGGGGCACTGGTCTTCTTCGTCGGCGACTGGGTGATCGATCACCGGGGCGGCGAGCACCGCAAGAGCGCGACCGGGAAGCAGGCGGGCGGCAGCGGTGCGGCGATCGTGCTCGGGAGCCTGCTCGACGGCATCCCCGAGTCGGTGGCCATCGGGGTGAGCCTGCTCGGCGGCGGCGCCGTCGGGGTCGCGGTGGTGGCCGCGGTGTTCCTGTCCAACGTGCCCGAGTCGCTCTCGGCCTCCTCGGGGATGCGCCAGGCCGGCGACAGCACCAAGCGGATCATGGGGATCTGGCTGGCGGTCACCGCGGTCTCGGCGCTGTCCGCGATGCTCGGCTACGTCCTGCTCGGCGGCGCCTCGCCGGACCTCGTGGCCGCCATCCAGGCCTTCGCCGCCGGTGCCATCCTCACCATGCTCGCCGACACGATGCTGCCCGAGGCCGTCGAGCACTCCGGCGCCGTCGTGGGCCTGGCCACGGTGGGCGGCTTCGCCTCGGCCTTCCTGCTGAGCATGGCCGGGTGAGCGATCGTGCCGTCACGGGGACGGCAGGACGTCGGTCGGCGCAGCGGTGTCCGCCGCTGTCCTGGTGCGTCTCTGTGCCGGTGCGTGTCTGTGTCTGTGTGTGTCTGTGTGTATGGGGCCGTGTGTCCGGGGCCGGGCGCACCGGGCATCGGGGCATCGGGGCATCGCGCAGGGGGGTTGAGCCGCTCCCCGGCGGGCCACACTCCCGATCGTGGACGAGGACGACGAGCCGACGGCGGCATCCGGCGGGCAGCCGGGCAGGGACGTCCTGACCGTCGACCCGCCCACCGAGGTCCTGCCCGGGCGCCTGTGGATCTCGGGGTCACCGGTGCCGCCCGAGTTCGTGGCCGAGCACGGCATCACGGCGGTGGTGGACGTGGCCGACCCGGACTCGCCGACCGACCCGGACGAGCTGGAACGGGCCGGTGTGCGGCTCTACCGCAAGGAGCCGCTGGTCGACGACGCCGAGCGGCTGCCGGACCTCGACCTCGTCGAGGAGCTGGTCGACGTGCTCGTCGACGCCGTGGGAGAGGGGCACCGGGCGCTGGTCTGCTGCTCCTTCGGGCGCAACCGGTCCGGCCTGGTGGCCGCGCTCACCGTCCGGGCGCTGCTCGCGGTGCCCGGGGCCGAGGCCCTGCGGCTGCTGCGGGCGCGGCGCCGCCGGGCCGTCAACAACCCGGCGTTCGCCGCGCACGTGACGGCGCTGCCCGCGCCCTGACCACTTGAATTCAGCGGCGGCTCTCAGCGCCAGCGCCGCACCGCCTCGGGCAGCCAGGAGAGGTCCTCCTGGCGGCGGCACGCGGCCCACAGGCCGAAGGTGAGCCCGCCCAGCTCGCAGATGTCGGTGACCAGCCCCAGCCCGGACCACGACCGGACGTCGTGGCCGTAGGCGCGGCAGAAGCCCAGGTAGGTCTCCTCGTCCAGCTCCCCGTGGTCGCGGCGCAGGGCCGCGCCGACCAGGTCGTACTCGCGGGGGGCGCAGGCGACCCAGTCCAGGTCGATGAAGACGCACCGCCCCTCCGGTGCGGTGGGTTCGGCCGCCGCGCGCAGCACGTTCTCCGCCGACACGTCCCCGTGGACCATCCCCCAGCCCAGGTCGGACGAGAGCTCGGCGACGCCGGCGAGCAGCCGGTCCCGGGCCGCCGTCAGGACCTCGGCCAGGCCGGGGTCGTGCTGCGGGTGCGCGGCGTAGACGGCGAGCTGCTCGGGCACGCGGGACAGCGGCGACCAGCGCGGCAGCAGCGCCTCGTCCACGCCGGGCGTGGCGTGGAAGGACCGCAGCAGCGCACCGATCTCCGGCCACGAGGCCGTCGCGCCGCGGTCCAGCCAGGGATAGCGCGACACGAGGCCGTGCGGGGTGCGGACGACGGCCGGGTGGCCGAGGACGGGCAGCACCAGCTCGCCGGCGTCGGCCGGCAGGGCGTGCAGCACCGCCTCCAGGCGGGCGGGGTCCAGGTCCGGCGGGTAGACCTTCACCGCGAAGTCGCCGGCCCGGAGCACGACGGTGCTCAGCTCTCGCACCAGGACCGGCGTGCCGGCCTCGGCCGGCGACGCGCCGAGCAGGTCGGCGGCAGCTCGCCAGGCGAGCAGCGCCTCGGCCGCACCCCACACGGTCGGCGCGGCGACGGGCACCCGGCCCGCACGCTCGACGTCCTCGCCGGCGGGCTGCAGCGAGGGGACGGGGGACGACGGCACGGGTGGTGCTCCTGACTGTGCGCCGAAGTGTCGGTAGGGGAGGGGTTGGGTCGGGGCCTCGGACCGTGTTCTTCGGCAGGAGGTGGTGGGGACAGGAGGAGTCATGGGACGCGGCAGGTCGGCAGAGCCTCGGGTGGCGGCGACCGCCCAGTGGATCGGACCGGAAGGTACCCGGCTCCCGATGGGCGAGGTGCACGCCTGGGGTCCCGGGGGCGACGCGACGCTCTGCGGTGTGCCGCTCAGCCGCGCCGGGCTCGTCACCTTCCCCCACGTGGGCTGGGCCGACGCCGACCCGGCCGGTGGCGGGCTGGCGGACCGGGTGAGCGCCCGGTGCCGGCGGTGCACGGCCGCCGTGAGCCCCCGCTCGCGCGACCGGCGGCCCTGGGCCCGGTTCTCGCCCCGACCCTGACCGCGCCCCCAGGGACGTGCGTCAGACCGCGTGCACGACGGCCTCGGCGAGGTCCTGCAGGTCGGCAGGGGGCAGGGGGGCCGTGGCGGGGTGTGCGTGCCGCTCGCGCTTGACGCTGTACATCGCCTCGTCCGCGGCCCTCAGCGCGTCGGTCACCCCGGCGGCGAGGGTCACCGGCGCCCACCCCACCGAGCCCGGCACGCCGGCAGCGCGCAGCGCGTCGTCCAGGCGCTGGGTCAGCAGCGGGGCCTCCTCGGTGCTGCACCCGGGCAGGATGAGCACGAACTCGTCCCCGCCGAGCCGGGCCAGGGTGTCCCGGCTGCGGACGGCGTCGCGCAGGACGTGCGCCGCGGCCACGAGGTGACGGTCGCCGGCGGCGTGCCCGCCCGGCCCGTCGTTCACCGCCTTGAGGTGGTCGAGGTCGACGGCGACGACGACGGTGGGGTCGGCGAAGCGCGAGTAGCGCGCCTGCTCGGCGGCCACCGCGAGGTCCCATCCGCGCCGGTTCAGCAGGCCGGTGAGCGCGTCGGTCGTGGCGTCGGTCAGCGCGCTCGCCGCGTCGCGCGCGGCGTCCGCACGGGCCCGGTCGGCCACGAGCACCATCGACAGCAGCTGCCCGAGCAGCTGCAGCAGCGGGCCGACGTGCGCCAGCTCGGCGGGCTGGGGCTGGGGGTCGAGGCCGCACAGGGCGCCGAAGAGCTCCCCGTCGGCGTCCCGGATCGGAGCGCCGGCGTAGGCGCCGATGCGGACCGTGTCGTTGACCTTCGCGGCGGCGTAGACCGGCACGGCCTGGGCGTCCGGGGCGACGAGCGGGCCGCGACCGGCGCTCATGTGCACGCAGTAGGAGTCCTGCCAGGCGTGGGACCCGCCCTGCGGCAGCCCGTAGACGTTCTCGCCGAGCGCGAGGTAGGTCTGCCGCCCGTTCTCCATGCGGGTGACCGACCAGAAGCCCAGCGGGACGTGCTCGTGCAGGTAGTCAAGGACCAGGCGGCAGGCGGTGTCGAAGGAGACCGAGGTCTCCAGGAGCAGCGGTACCGGGTGCACTTCGTGCAGAGGGGGGAGCTGGTCGAACTCGGACCTCACCTCCGGCAGGTCGGTCATGCTCGTCCTTCCCGGTGGCCTGCGATGCGCTTCCCCCAGCGGCGTCTGTCACCGCCACACCTCGCCCGTCTCGCCCGCCAGTGAAGGATTTCCGACCGCCACATGTGCGGGGCGGACAGCTCCGGGACGGTCCCGGGACGGTCCCGAACGGCGCTACCGGGTGCACAACGGACACGGCGGCACGACGCACCGGTCCTCGCGCTGCTACGGGACACCGGCGCCGCTGTCGCTGACGTCGACGGTCTCGGTGTCGCCCTGCTCGTCCTCCGGACGACGACGGCCCGGGGAGGGACCGCTGCGCCCACCGTCCGGCTCAGCGCCGATCTCGCGCTCGACGCCGAAGGCCCGCGCCACGGGGACGTCGCTGCTCGAGTGGAGGAAGATCGACAGTGCGATGGTGACGGCGACGAGGTCGAACACCCCGCGCCCCTCCGGGATCCCCGAGTGCAGCACCAGCAGGCCGTAGACGACGGAGGCGAAGCCCTTGGGGCCGAACCAGGCGGCCACCAGCTTCTCCCTGCGCGGAAGGCCGGTCCCCGCGAGCGACGCGACGACGGGAACCGGACGGGCCACCACCAGGAACAGCACGGCGGCGACGTAGCCGCCCACGCCCACCCGGCCGAACAGGTCTGGTGTGAGCAGCGCTCCGAACACGAGCAGCGCGGCGAACTTGGCCAGCTCGGAGAGCTGCTCGCCGAGCGCGTGGAAGGCGTGCTCCGCCCGTGGGGAGACCGTGGCCAGGGTGGCGCCGGCGGCGAAGGCGGCCAGGTAGTCGTTGGCATGCGTCAGCGAGCAGAGGGCGTAGAGCAGGACGCCGAGGGCGACCGGCCCCAGCGGCTGCAGGCCGGGCGTCGCACCCAGCCGGGGGATGCGGAACAGCGCAACCGCCACGAGCGGCAGCACGACGCCGAGGGCCAGGCCGAGGCCCACCTCGGCGAGCAGCGCGAGGACGTCGCTCGGCATCGCGTTGCCCTGGGGGCCGGCGGCGGCCAGCAGCACGAGCACCACGGGCAGGGCCAGCCCGTCGTTCAGCCCCGACTCCACGTTGAGCAGCTGGCGCAGGCGGACCGGCACCTCGGTCCGGGACACCAGCGCGGAGGCGAACACGGGGTCGGTCGGGGCCAGCACCGCACCGACGAGGAACGCCGGCAGCCACGGCAGGCCGGCGAGCACGTGCGCGCCGAGGGCGATGAGCAGCGCGGTGAGCGGCATCCCGACCAGCAGCGCCCGGGCCGGCTGGCGCCAGACTCCGCGTAGCCGCGGCAGGGAGGCCTTCATGCCGTCGGTGAAGAGCACGGTGAAGAGGGCCAGGTCGGCCGCGGTCTCCACCAGCGGGTCGTCCGGGCCGACGTGGACGAGGCCCAGCACCCCTTGGCCGACCAGCGCTCCGGCCACCAGGAACAGCAGCGACGTGGACAGCACCGTCCGTGCCGCGACCCCGGAGACCAGCACGGCAGCCAGCAGCGCCACGCCGTAGACGAGGACGAGGACCACCCTCTCCACCTCTTCCTCGCCGCCCGGCTGTTCCGTGTCCTGCCCCGATCGTCCCCCCGCCCCGATCGCCCCCGCCCCGATGACTCCCCTGCCCCGAGCCGGCGCCGCCTACGCCCGGCCTCGGGTCGGACGCCCCCGCTCCGGGGTAGGCCACGGGACAGGAGGTCGGGTGCAGCCTCTGCCCGCCTCGACGGGCCGATGGAGGGAGACCGAGGGTGCGAGGACGATGGGCAGGGCTCCGGGAATCGATCAGCAACGGGTTCTGGGCGGTGCCCTCGGCGTGCGCGGCCGTGAGCGTCCTGCTGGCCCTGGCCGCCGTCCGGCTCGACCACCTGACGCCGAGCGGGCGCCGGCTGGTCTTCGGCGCCGGTCCCGACGGCGCCCGCGAGGTGCTCAGCGACATCACCACGGCGATGATCACCTTCACCGGGCTGGTCTTCTCCATCACCGTGGTCGTCCTGCAGCTGACCAGCAGCCAGTTCAGCCCGCGCGCCCTCCGCACGTTCCTGCGCGACCGGCAGACCCAGCTGGCGCTGGGCGTCTTCATCGCCACCTTCGTCTACTCGATCCTGGTGCTCCGGACCGTCGACTCGCGCAGCTCGGACGAGTTCGTCCCCGCCATCGCCACCACCGTCGCGCTGGCCCTGCTGCTCGCGAGCGTCGCCCTCTTCGTGGTGTTCATCCACCACATCGCCACCGCGATCCAGGTCTCATCGATCATCTCGAGCATCGGCGCCGAGACCCGACGGACCCTCGACCGGCGCTTCCCGGCCGACGCGAGCTCGGACCGCTCGCCCGGTCCTGCGCCCGCGCTCGTGGCGGGGCCCACGCGTCGGCTCCTCGCCGCCCCCCGATCCGGCGTCGTCGCCGCGTTCGACGAGGACCGCCTCGTGGCGCTGGCCCACGAGGCCGACGCGGTGGTCCGGACCGAGGCCAGGCTCGGCGACTTCGTCCCCGAGGGGGCGCCCCTGCTCGAGCTCCTGCTCGCCCGCGAGACCGACGACGAGGAGGGGCCCGATGCCGGGCCGTTCCTGGGCGCCGTGCGGCAGCAGCGGGATCGGACGATGGACCAGGACGTGGCCTTCGGGTTCCGCCAGCTCGTCGACGTCGCCGAGCGTGCGCTGTCACCCGGGGTCAACGACCCGACCACGGCGGTCCAGGCGCTCGACCAGATCCACGACCTGCTGCGGCGTCTTGCCACCCGGCCGCTGGAGGAGGGACGCCGGACCGACGAGGACGGCGTCCTGCGGTGGGTCCGCCCCGCCGAGACTCTGGACGGCTTCCTCAGCCTGGCCCTGTGCGAGGTGGAGCAGTACGGCGCCGACTCGCTCCCCGTCTGCCACCGGATCGACGCCCTGCTCGCGGACCTGCTGGCGGCGGCGCTCCCGCAGCACCGGCCGGCGGTCGTGGCGGCGCGGCGGCACTGGGAGTCGGTCCGCCAGCGGGTCCCGGTGGGGTGACGCCCTTCCCGCGCCCCGGCGGTCGGCTCTCGAGCCCCTCCTACGATGGGGGTGGGTGCTCACGGCGTTGCCACAGCCGATGGTGCCTGGGGACGTGGACCGCGTGACGGCCGGCCGTGCGAGGTGCGGCCCCGCGCACGACCGTGAACGCGCCGGGACGAGGACGAGAGTGACGACAGCAGCAGATCAGCTCGACGACCGCACGGACGACGGGGCGGCCCGACCCGCCGCAGGGGACGGCTCGATCCGGGCCGAGGCGGCGCGCCGTCGCACCTTCGCCGTCATCAGCCACCCGGACGCCGGCAAGTCCACGCTCACCGAGGCCCTGGCCCTGCACGCGCGGGTCATCGCCGAGGCGGGTGCGGTGCACGGCAAGGCCGGGCGCCGGTCCACGGTCTCGGACTGGATGGAGATGGAGAAGGCCCGCGGCATCTCCATCACCTCGGCGGCGCTGCAGTTCTCCTACCGCGACTCGGTGGTGAACCTGCTCGACACCCCCGGCCACGCCGACTTCTCCGAGGACACCTACCGGGTCCTGTCCGCCGTCGACGCCGCGGTCATGCTCGTCGACGCCGCCAAGGGGCTCGAGCCGCAGACCCTGAAGCTGTTCCAGGTCTGCAAGCACCGCGGGATCCCGGTGCTGACCGTCATCAACAAGTGGGACCGGCCCGGGCGCGAGCCGCTCGAGCTCATGGACGAGATCGCCGAGCGGATCGGCCTCCGGCCCACCCCGCTCACCTGGCCGGTGGGCACGTCCGGCGACTTCCGCGGCGTGCTCGACCGTCGTGGCGGCGGGTTCATCCGCTTCCTGCGCACCGCCGGCGGGGCCACCGTCGCCCCGGAGGAGCACCTCGCCCCCGCGGTGGCGGCGGCCTCCGAGGGTGCCGCCTGGGAGACGGCGGTCGAGGAGCACGAGCTGCTCGAGGCCGACGGCGCCGACCACGACCAGGACGAGTTCCTGGCCGGCCGCACCACCCCGGTGCTGTTCGCCTCGGCGGTCCTCAACTTCGGCGTCGGACAGCTGCTCGACATCCTGCTCGAGCTCGCCCCCGCTCCGGCCGCCCGGGCCGCCGTCGACGGCGCCGCGCGTCCCGTCGACGCACCGTTCAGCGCATTCGTGTTCAAGGTCCAGGCGGGCATGGACGCCTCGCACCGCGACCGGCTCGCCTTCGCCCGGATCTGCTCCGGCGTCTTCGAGCGCGGCATGGTCGTCACGCACGCGGCCACCGGCCGCCCGTTCGCCACCAAGTACGCCCACACCGTCTTCGGCCGGGAGCGGACGACGCTGGACGTCGCCTACCCCGGCGACGTCGTCGGGCTCGTCAACGCCAATGCCCTGCGGGTGGGCGACACGCTCTACGACGGCTCGCCGGTGCAGTACCCGCCGATCCCGAGCTTCGCCCCTGAGCACTTCGCCTCTGTGCGTGCCGCCGATTCCGGGCGCTACAAGCAGTTCCGCCGCGGCATCGAGCAGCTGGACCAGGAGGGCGTGGTGCAGGTGCTGCGCTCGGAGCTGCGCGGCGACCAGGCGCCGGTTCTGGCGGCGGTCGGGCCGATGCAGTTCGAGGTGGCCACGCACCGGATGGAGACCGAGTTCAACGCGCCGGTGCGGCTGGAACGGCTCGAGTACACGATCGCCCGGCGCACCCGGCCCGAGGACGTCCCGACCCTCACCGCCCAGCGCGGCGTCGAGGTGCTGCAGCGCAGCGACGGTGCGCTGCTCGCGCTGTTCCCGGACCGGTGGAAGCTCGCGGCGGTGCAGCGGGCCAACCCGGACCTGGTGCTCGACACGCTCGTGGCCGGCGACTCCTGAGTCGTCCGACGGTGCCGGACCCCCTGCCGCTGCCGCGCTTCCTCGTCGAGGCCGCGGAGCTGGACGAGCAGATGCGGGACTGGGTCCTCGCGCTCCCGGACCTCGTCGACGCCGCGCGGCGCCGCTGGCACCTCGACGTCGGGGCGCCGTTCGAGCCGGGTGGTCAGACCGCGTGGGTGGCGCCGGTGCGGACCGCGGACGGGGCGGACGCCGTCCTCAAGGTCGGCTGGCGGCACTGGGAGGGCGACGGGGAGGCCGACGGCCTGCGGGTCTGGGCCGGCCGCGGCGTCGTCCGCCTGCTCGGCTCCTACGAGGAGTCGGAGACGTTGGTGCTGCTCCTCGAGCGCTGCGTCCCGGGCGACCCCCTCTCCGGGCTCCCGCAGGAGGAGCAGGACGTGGTGCTGTCCGGCATCCTCCGGCGGCTGTGGCTGGCGCCGCCTCCCGACGGACGTTTCCGCCCGCTGGCCGAGATGTGCGGCCGCTGGGCCGACTCCTACGAGGAGTCGCCCTGCCTGCGGCTGGACCCCGGGCTGGGCCGCGCCGGTGCGGAGCTGTTCCGCACCCTGCCCACCACCGCCGACCGGCACGTCCTGCTCGCCACCGACCTGCACGCCGGCAACGTGCTCTCCGCCCAGCGCGAGCCGTGGCTGGTCATCGACCCCAAGCCGTGGGTCGGCGACCCGACCTACGACCCCCTGCAGCACATGCTCAACCATCCGGAGCGGCTCGGCTCGGACCCCGTCGCCCTGTCGGACCGGATGGCCCGGCTCTGCGACCTCGACCCCGCGCGGCTGCGCCTCTGGCTCTTCGCTCGCTGCGCCATCGGCTCGACGTGGATGCCCGCGCTGGCGGACGTGGCGGGGCTGCTCGCGCCGTAGTTCCGGTGCTGTGCAAGCGGATCTTGATGCCGCCGCACGCTCAGGGCGGGTGCATAGGGTCTCAAGATGCGCGGGTGGGCGGGCGTCGGCGGTCCCGCAGGGCGCATGCGGTCCGTCGCGGGAAGACGCTGGTGACGGGGGAGCCGGCCGCGGAACCCGCGCCGCCGCGGCTCCTCCCGTCACCAGCGCCGTTGACCGTGTCACGCGAGACCGCAGCCCCCAAGATGGTCCGCCCGTGCAACAGAAACCCTGACAGCGCCGGCCGAACGTCCCTCCCGGTCCCCGCACCGGGCAGTGCACGCTGCGGCCGGGGGACGGACCGGGTGGACCCTGCGGCGGAGGTGCGGTGTGGGACCGGTGCTGACCGTCGGGGTGGAGGAGGAGTTCCTCCTCGTCGACGCCGAGGGCCGCCCGCTCCCGGTCGCGCCGCAGGTGCTCGCCCACCCCGCCGCGGTCGGGGCCAAGGCCGAGCTGATGACGTTCCAGCTCGAGACGGCCTCCTCCGTGCACACCGACCTCGCCTCCCTGCGTGCCGAGCTGCTCGCCCTGCGTCACGGGGCGGCCGCCGCCGCCACGGCGTCCGGCGCGCTGCTGCTGGCCACCGGCACCAGCCCGTTCGGGCTGCCGCCCGAGCTGCCGCTGACCGAGGTGCCGCGCTATCGGGAGCTGGCCCGCCGGTTCCCGGGCGCGATGCCGGCGGCCGCCTCCTGCGGCTGCCACGTGCACGTCGGCGTCCCCGACCGGGACACCGGGGCGCGGGTGCTCGGCCGGCTGGGGCCGTGGCTCCCGGTGCTGCTCGCACTGGCCGCCAACTCGCCGTTCGGGGCAGGTGCGGACTCGGGTTGGGCGAGCAGCCGCTTCCGGCTCCAGCTCACCTGGCCGAGCTTCCGGCCGCCGCAGCGCTGGCGCGACGGCCCCTCCTACGACGCGTCGGTGCGCTCGCTCGTGCGCACCGGCCGGGCCCTGGACGAGCGGGCCATCTACTTCCTCGCCAGGCTCTCCCCGCGCTACCCCACGGTCGAGGTCCGGGTGGCCGACGTCTGCCTGGACGTGGAGGACGCGGTGCTGCTGGCCGCGCTGGTGAGGGCGCTGGTGCTCACCAGCCTGCGCTCGCAGCCCGCGGAGCCGCCCCCCGGCCGGGAACGCGCCCGGCTGCTGTCCGCCGCCCGGCTGGGAGTGGTGCCGGACGGCCGCGACGTCAGCCGGCCGGACTGGCTCGGCGAGCTGCGCCGGTTGCTCGACGTCGTCCAGCCGGCGCTGGACGACACCGGCGACGCCGCCCTCGTGGCCCGGACCGTGGACCGTCTCGCGACGACGGGTGGCGGAGCCCACCGCCAGCGCGCGCTGTGGAGCGCCGACCCGCGCCGGGTCGTCGACGCCCTCGCGGCGGCCACGCTCGCCGGGGCGGTGCCGGTGCACGGCGTCGTCCGGCTGCCCGAGGCACGGGTGGGGGCGGGCGGGGCGCCCGACCTCCTCGACCTCGCTGACGAACGAGCCGCTGCGGCGCATGCTGGAGCTGCCCGGCGGGCGGGAGGCACGGGAGGCACTGATGGAGCTACGACTCGGTGAGGACGACGTCGTCATCCTCGGTGACGTGCTCACGCGCTACCTCGGCGAGCTCTCCGCGGAGATCTCGCACACCGACAACCCGAGCTACCGCCGCCGGCTGCGGGAGCGCCAGGAGGCGCTGCGCCGGGTCCTGGCTGCGCTGCGCGCCGGGGACGCGGGCGGCGCGGTGAGCGAGACCGACCTCCCCCCGCGCACGGCCTGAGGTAGCCGACCGCTGGTCCCCGCCGGGCGCGGCGCCCGTGCGGCGCCCCTGAGGTAGCAGGCCACCTCCGGCGACCCCTCGATCTGAGGTAGCGGGGCGGCGCAGATGCGGTGCGCTCCCGATGCCCGCGGCTACCGCAGACGACGAGATTCCTCGGTGCGGGCGACGAGAAGGAGTCGCCGCAGACCGAGGAGCACGTGATGAGCCAGGCAGAGATCTCCGCCCAGGTGGCGCGGCTGCGCACCGACGACCTGATCGCCCAGGCGCAGGCCCGCGTCCTGGCCCGCGAGGCGCGGCAGGAGCGCGCCGTCCGCGGAGGCGCCCGGCGCACCCACGGCCGGCGCTGGGCCCGATGAGCCGGGTCGGTCTGCTCGCCGGATCGATGGCCCGCCTCGGCGCCGAGGGCGGGGCGGCCGGGTCGACCGGGTCGACCGCGTCGTCGGGGGACCAGGCTGCGCGGCCGATCGTCCGCGCCGCGCGGCCGGTCGCGCTCGCCCAGGGAACCGACGAAGTGTCGCTCCCCGCTGGCAGGATCGGGACCATGCCCGCCCCCCGCGTCAGCCCGGTGTTCGCCGGCCGTCAGGCCGAGCTCGCCACCCTGCGCGCGGCGGTCGCCCGGGCCCAGGACGGCGACCCCGGGGTCGTGCTGGTCACCGGCGAGGCCGGCATCGGCAAGTCCCGGCTGGTCGAGGAGGCCACCGCCGCGGCGGCCGCCGCGGGCGCCCGCGTCCTGGTGGGCGCCTGCGTGGACCTCGGCGAGGACGCCCTCCCGCACGCACCGCTGGTGGCCGCCCTGCGCGACGTCGTGCGCGCCGAAGGCGCCGACGCGGTGGCGAGCCTCGTGCCCGGACGCGTCGACGTCCTGGCCGCCCTGGTGCCCGAGCTCGGGTCCGCGCCCGGCGCCGGCGGGCTGCCCCGCGGGCAGCTGCACGAGGTGCTGCTCGACCTGCTCGACGCGCTCGCCGCGAGCGGTGGCGGCCTGGTCCTGGTGCTCGAGGACCTGCACTGGGCGGACGGCGCCACCCGCGGCGCCCTCGACGTCCTGTCCCGGCGGCTGCGCGGCCGGGTGCTCGTCGTCGGCACCGTGCGCACCGACGCCCTGCACCGCGGGCACGTGCTGCGGCCGCTGCTGGCCGAGCTCGAGCGCCTGCGCACCGTCACCCGGCTCGAGCTCGAGCGCCTCGACGCCGACGCCGTCGCGGTGCAGCTGGCCGGCATCCTCGGTCACGACGCCGACCCGGCCACCGCCACGGCCGTCGTCGAGCGCTCGGAGGGCAACCCGTTCTTCGTGGAGGAGCTGGTCTGCTCCGGCTCGCTGCAGTCGTGCGGGCTGGCCGACAGCCTGCGCGACCTGCTGCTCGCCCGCGTCGAGCGGCTCGACCCCGACGTGCAGCACGTCCTGCGCCGGATGAGCGCCGGCGGTGCCTGCCTGCACCACCGGCTGGTGGCCGCGGTCTGCGACCTCCCCGAGGACCGGCTCGCCGCGGCGCTGGCCGAGGCGGTCTCCCACCGGGTGCTCGTGCCGGCGGCGCAGGAGGAGTGCCTGGCCTTCCGGCACTCTCTGGTGCGCGAGGCGCTGCACGAGGACCTGCTGCCGGGCGAGCACAGCCAGATCCACGTCCGCTACGCGCGCGCCCTCGAGGCCGAGCCGTCGCTGCTGCCCACGGGCGGGGTGGCCGCCGAGACCGCCCACCACTGGTACTCGGCCCACGACCTCCCGCGGGCGCTGCCGGCCACCCTCGTCGCGGCCGACGAGGCGCGCCGGGTGGTCGCCTACGCCGAGGAGCAGCGCCTGCTCGAGCGCGCCCTCGGGCTCTGGGAGTCGCTGCCCGACGCGGCCGAGCTGGCCGGCACCGACCACGCCGCCCTGCTGCTGCGCACCGCCCGCGCCGCCGGCGACGCCGGCGAGGCCGAGCGCGAGCTGGCCCTCGTCGACGCCGCCCTCGCCCTGCTGGACCGCAGCAGCGAGCCGGTGCGGGTGGCGCTCGCCCTGGAGCAGCGCAGCGCCACCCTCCGGCTGCTGGCCCGGCCCGGCGGCGTCGAGGGGGTCCGCGAGGCGCTGGAGATCCTGCCCGCCGACGCCGACCCCACCGTGCGGGCCTCGCTGCTGGCCTCGCTGGCCAAGGCGCTGATGCTGGTGCCGGCCCCGGACGAGGCGATCGCGGTGGCCGAGGAGGGCCTCGCGGTCGCCCGGGCCGCCGGCGACGTGCGGGCCGAGGCCCGGCTGCTCGACGCCGTCGGCTGCAGCCTGATCCTGGTCGGCGAGGTGGAACGGGGCAGCGCCCTGGTGCACGAGGCGGCGGCGCTGGCGCGCACGCTCCTGGAGGTCGACGACGTCCGCACCTGCGTCAACCTCTCCGACGTGCTCGAGCACACCGGGCACCACGAGGAGGCCGTGGCCGAGGCGCTGCGCGGCGTCCAGCGCGCCGCCGCGGTCGGCGACGCGCGCACCTACGGCACCCTGCTCGCGGGCAACGCGGCGGAGTCGCTGCTCGCCCTCGGCCGCTGGGACGAGGCGCGCGGGCACGTGGAGGCGGCCCTGACGGAGGACCCGCGCGGGGTGCACTCCTCGTTCCTGCACCGGCTGCTGGCCGACCTGCTGCTCGAGCGCGGCGAGGTCGAGCCGGCGGAGGGGCATCTGCAGCGGGCGCACGGCGACCTCGGGCGGCACTACCCGGGCTCGCAGTACCACCTGCCGGTGGCCCGGACCATGGCCGAGCTCGCCCTCGCCCAAGGCGACCCGGAGCGGGCCGTCGTCGTGGCCGAGCACGCGCTGCGCCGCGGCATGGCGCCCTACGAGCCGTCCCCGCAGATCCTGCTCGAGCAGCCCGGACCCGAGGACGCGGAGCGGGTGCGCCGGCGGGTGGCGTCCGCGCGCTACGCCTGGCCGGTGCTCGAGGTGGGGGCGCGAGCCCTCGCCGAGCTGGCGCTGCTGGCGCGCGACCGGCGCGACGACGCGTGCCTGGCGCGGGCCCGCGCCGCGGGGGAGCGCCTGCGCGCGCTCGCCGACGGCCTGCCGACCGAGCTGGCGCCCTACCGGGCCTGGCGCGGCTCGGCGCTCGCCGAG
>JBQCIO010000061.1:0-10421 GCA_051953655.1 Motilibacteraceae bacterium | reverse complement strand
GGCACCCAACTATCATCCTCATTGGGTCTGGGCAACCCACCGCCATTTGGTTGGGATCGGGGGGCCCCTGACCCAGTTCCGATTGGGTGTGGGTGCCCCTCACCCAATCAGGGCCGCACGAAGGGCGCTTTCGTCCCATAGGTTCGAACGAAGGGTCCCTTCACGCGATCCGCGACGCCCAGCGGACGCGAGCGGGCGGCCCGAACCGCCCCGAGCAAGACTCCTCCCGTCACCAGCATCTTTCGCCCGGAAGCAGACCGCAGCCCTCGACGGCAGGCCCACGCCCTCGGACCGGCCGGGGCCCGGTCCTGGGTAACCTCGCCTTCGTGCCCACCCTCAACGACCTGGTCAGAAGGTGGACCGACCTCACCGACGAGGACGTCGACTGGCTGCACTGGCTGGTGGCCGACTGGCAGCTGCTGGCCGACCTCTCCTTCGCCGACCTCGTGCTGTGGGTGCCGACGCCGGACCGCTCGGCCTACGTCGCGGTGGCGCAGATGCGGCCCACCACCGGCCCGACCGTGTACTACGACGACCTGGTCGGCCAGCTGCTGCCGCGCGGGCGGCGCAGCCAGCTCGACATCGCGGTGGACGAGGGGCGGATCGCGCGGGAGCGGGACCCGGAGTGGCGCGAGGACGTGCCGGTGCGCGAGGAGACCATCCCGGTCGTCCGTGAGGGGCGGGTGATCGCCGTGATCGCCCGGCACACCAACCTCTCGGCCGCTCGCACCCCGAGCCGGCTCGAGCTCACCTACCTGCACTGCGCCGACGACCTGGCCCAGATGGTGGCCGAGGGCAGCTTCCCCGAGCCCGGGGGGCAGCTCTCGGCCAAGCGCGGGGCGCCCCGCGTCGGCGACGGGCTGATCCGGCTGGACGAGCGCGGCTACGTCACCTACGCCAGCCCCAACGCGGTCTCCGCGTTCCGGCGGATGGGCCTCACCGCCGACCTCGTGGGCCGGCACCTGGGCCGCGAGACCACCGCGCTGGTGCCCACCCGCGGACCGGTGGACGAGTCCCTGTCGGTAGTGGTGAGCGGCAAGGCGGCCAAGCGCACCGACGTCGAGGCGAACGCCGCGGTGCTCTCGCTGCGCGCCATCCCGCTGCGCCGTGGCGCCACCCGCACCGGGGCGCTCGTGCTGGCCCGCGACGTCACCGAGCTGCGCCGGCGCGAGCGCGAGCTGGTGACCAAGGACGCCACCATCCGCGAGATCCACCACCGGGTGAAGAACAACCTGCAGACCGTCGCGGCCCTGCTGCGCCTGCAGGCCCGGCGCATCGGGGAGCCGGCCGGGCGCGCGGCGCTGGACGAGGCGGTGCGACGGGTGGGTGCGATCGCCGTCGTGCACGAGACGCTCTCGCAGGCCGTGGACGAGACGGTGCCCTTCGACGACGTCGCCGACCGGGTGATCGCCATGGTGGCCGAGGTGTCCTCGCCGGGCACCACGGTGCGGGCCCACCGGGTCGGCCAGTTCGGGGTGCTGCCGGCCGAGGTGGCCACCCCGCTGGCGCTCGTGCTCACCGAGCTGCTGCAGAACGCGGTGGAGCACGGGCTGGGGGCGCGCAGCGGCAGCATCGAGGTCCGGGCGCACCGGCTGGTCGGACGGCTGCACGTCATGGTCGCCGACGACGGCGCCGGCCTGCCCGAGGGCTTCGACCTGGACAGCACCTCGAGCCTGGGGCTGCAGATCGTGCGCACCCTGGTGGAGTCCGAGCTCGACGGGACCCTCGAGCTGCGCCCGCGCGAGGGCGGGGGAGCCGAGGCGCTCGTCGACCTGCCGCTGCGCCCGCCGCCGCGCTGAGCGGCCCAGACGCCGGGGGATGGCGCCGGCCGGCGGGGGGACGACGGGGTCGGGACGCAGCGACGCCCCGGTCGCGGGGGGACGACCGGGGCGTCGGTTCACGGGGGCGCGTGCTGGGCCTTGCTGGTTCCGCTGGGCTCGGATCTGCTGCTCGAACTTGCTACTCGCACCATCTCTGCTCAGACCAACGGTCTGTATCGATCCAGCGCGCCGAGTGCTTCCGTCAGGCCGTACGGGCGCGGTTGCGGGCGGTGCGGCGCTTGAGCGCGCGACGCTCGTCCTCGCTGAGCCCTCCCCAGACGCCGGCGTCCTGGCCGCTCTCGAGCGCCCATTGCAGGCACTGGTCGACGACCTCGCAGCGACGGCACACCGCCTTGGCCTCCTCGATCTGCAGGAGCGCCGGGCCGGTGTTGCCGATGGGGAAGAAGAGCTCAGGGTCCTCGTCACGGCAGGCGGCACGGTGTCGCCAGTCCATGCGACTAACTCCTCGTCGTCTCGCGGAGGGGCAGGGGACCCCTCGGGCCGCGGATCTCGCGGCCGCTTGTGAATCGGTTCACGATCCGTCCGAGTTCCCGGGGCTGCTGTGTAAGCCGAATGGGAGCGCGGAGCGGTGTCGCGCAGGGCGTGCGAAACGCTTGCCGCGCGAACGTCTCCTTAGCCAACCAGCCTGTGGCGGCCCGCACAAGGGTTGAGACCGATCTTTGCGCGCGCTTGGGTGTCGGCTCGGTCACAACACTGTGACGGAACCGTGACCCAGAGGTGGCCGGAGCGAGCCGGGTGGGCGGGGCGATGGGGCCTAGACGAGCACCCCCAGGGCGTCGGGGACCGCGCGCAGGACGACCCGGTCGCGCTCGCCGAGCGCGTCGCCGTCCACCTGCAGCGCCACCGGGTGCTCGGCGCGCAGCACCAGCTCGGGCAGGTCGTGGTGACGCACGACGGCCCGGCCGTGCGGGCCGTCCTCGCCGCCGCGGACCAGCTGGGTGGCGTGCCGCAGCGTGCGCAGGGTGCCGGTGCGGCGCAGGGCGAACACGTCCAGACCGGTCTCGAACGACGCCTCCGGCGAGGGGTTGACCGGCCGGTCCCCCAGGAAGGTCCAGGGCGAGGCGTTCTGCACCACCGCGAGGAACAGCCGCTGCACCGGCTCCTCGCCGGGCACCTCGAGGGTGAGCGGGGCGGCCCGGCGGTCCGGACCCAGGTAGAACTGCCGGACCGCGCTGCGGACGTAGAGGGCATGGGTGCTGCGGGCGCCCTGCCGGCGCCGGTCCTCCACCCGGTTCACGACGTCGGCATCGAGGCCCATCCCGGCGGCGAAGGTGAACCAGCGCTCGTCGGCCCGGCCGAGCCCGATCCGGCGGACCCGCCGTTCATGGAAGGCGTCGATCAGCTGGCCGGTGGCCTCGAACGGGTCGTCGACGACGCCGAGCGCGCGGGCCAGCACGTTGGTGCTGCCGCCGGGCACGACGCCGAGCAGCGGGACGTCCTCGTGCGGTCCCCGGGCGAGCAGGCCGTTGACGACCTCGTTCACCGTCCCGTCGCCGCCGAGCACGATGACGCACCCGTAGCCGTCGGCGGCCGCGCGCGCGGCCAGCTCGGTGGCGTGCCCGCGCGAGCCGGTGGGCTCGACGTCGACCTTCAGCTCGCTGCCCAGGGCGCGGGCGATGACGTCGCGGGTGCGCGCCGTGGTGGCCGTCGCCACCGGGTTCACCACCAGGAGCGCGCGCATGGCGGAACATTACCCAGCCTGGCGGCGCAGGCCGAGCGACAGGCCCGTCGACGGCGTCTCGCTGCACCCGGCCCGGCGGGTGCCGCACCGGCCCGCGCCCTATCGTGGCGTCGATGGCCTCCTCGCCCCGCCGCCCCGACCGCCGGGACACGCGCCCCGCCGGCGTCCCCGGCGGCCCGCCCGCCGACGCCGCTGCCCACCACGGAGCCCCGCCGGCGCGGCCCGGCTGGCTGGTGGCCGCCGCGGCCGTGGTCGGACTGGAGGGGCTGGCGCTGCTGGCCTACGCGCTGTTCCTCGTGGTCGAGACGGTGGTGTCGACCCCGGAGCACCGCGACGTCGCCACCGGCTCGGCCACCTTCCTGGCCCTCGTCGCGGTGGCGCTGTGCGCGGTGGGCTGGGCGCTGTGGCGCCGGCACGGCTGGGCCGCCGGGGCCGGGGTGACCGCGCAGCTCATCGGCGTCGCCATCGCCTGGTACATGCTCAGCGCCCACTTCTGGCTCGGCGGGATCCCGCTCGCCGTCGGCGTGGTCGTGGGGCTCGTCGGCCTGTTCGCGCCCAGCACCCGCGAGGCCCTCGGCCGCTGAGCCGGCGGTCCCCTGCACGTCCGCGCGAACGGCGCGACCCCTGAAAGCACTGGGCGCCGCTCGCCGTGAGGTCACGGCGGGCGGCGCCCGGTGGTCGCTGTGGTGGGAGCGCTACTCCTCGACGAGCAGGCCCTCGCGCAGCTGGGCGAGGGTGCGGGCCAGCAGCCGGCTCACGTGCATCTGGCTGATCCCGACCTCGCGGGCGATCTCGGACTGCGTCATGTTCCGGAAGAACCGCAGCATGAGGATCTTCTTCTCGCGCGCGGGCAGGCGCTCGAGCAGCGGCTTGAGCGACTCGCGGTACTCGACGCCCTCGAGGCCCTCGTCCTCCACCCCGAGGGTGTCGACGACGGCCACGCCCTCCTCGTCGCCGCCCTGGTCGCCGGCGTCGAGGCTGAGCGTGGAGTAGGCGTTGGCCGACTCCAGGCCCTCGAGGATCTCCTCCTCGGACAGGTTCAGGTGGGCGGCGAGCTCGGCCACCGTGGGGGAGCGCCCGTTGCGCTGGGACAGCTCGCTGGTGGCCGTGGTGAGCGCGAGGCGCAGCTCCTGCAGCCGTCGCGGCACCCGCACCGCCCAGCCCTTGTCGCGGAAGTGCCGCTTGATCTCACCCACGATGGTGGGCGTGGCGTAGGTGGAGAACTCGACGCCGCGCTCGACGTCGAAGCGGTCCACGGACTTGATCAGCCCGATGGTGCCCACCTGCACCAGGTCGTCGTACTGCTCGCCGCGGTTGCGGAAGCGGCGGGCCAGGTGCTCGACGAGGGCGAGGTGCTGCTCGACCAGCGCGTCGCGCAGCCGCTGCCGCTCGGGCGAGCCCTCGGGCAGCTCCTGCAGCTGGGCGAAGAGCTCCTTGGTCCGCTCGCGGTCGACGCCGATGCCGCTCACGCGCCACCCGCCCCACGGTGCTTGCGCAGCGAGATCCACACCGTGCCCGGCGCGTCGTCGCCGGGGCTGTCGGTGGTGCCGGCGTCGACGTCGCCGGCCAGCGCGCTGAGCACGGTCCAGGCGAAGGTGTCGCGCTCGGGCAGCCGCGCCGCGCGGGTCGGCACCGAGACGGTGAGCGCCAGCACGTCCGCGCCGGACGCGTCGCCGAGCTCGAAGGTGCAGGTGAGCGGCTCGCCCTCGACCGCCTGCGGCAGGAGCATCGCGCAGGCCTCGTCGACGGCGATGCGGAGGTCCTCGATCTCGTCGAGGGTGAAGTCGAGGCGGGCGGCGAGGCCGGCCGTCGCCGTGCGCAGCACCGAGAGGTACGCGCTCGCCGCTGGCAGCCGGACCTCGACGCGGTCCTGCGCCGGTCCGCCGCCGGCGGCCTGCCCGGCCGCCGTCGCGGTGGTCTCGCTCACGCTGCTCCTTCCGTCCCCGGGGCGCTCCCGCCGCAGGGACTGGTCGCCGGGCGTCCGTACGCCCTGCCGCCACTGTCCCCCGCGCGCCCCGAGGCCCAAACGTACCCGCCCCGCGCGACCGGCCCGCTCCACGCGTCAACGCCGCGCCGCGGGGTAGTCCGGCCCGTTCAGTCCGCATGGGCGCTCGTGACCCGGCAACGGCCCGGGCGGAACGACCGCCCCGCTCCGTGCTGGCGGCCCGCCTCAGCGGACCCGGCGGGCGGCCGTGCGCGGACCGCCCTCGTCGCCGGTGTTCACCGTGGCGCTGGGCTCGAGCAGCAGCGCCTCGGCGCCCTCCTCGGCGACCGGCTGGTGCGGGGTGCCGCGGGGCACGACGTGCAGCTGGCCGGGGCCGAGCACGACCTCGCCGTCGTCGTAGCGGATGGTGAGCCGGCCCCGCAGCACGAGGAACAGCTCGTCGGTGTCGGAGTGCGTGTGCCGGTCGAACGCGCCCTGCGCCCGGAAGACCCGCACGTCGTAGTCGTTCACCGTGGCCAGGGTGAGCGGGGACCAGGGGCCGTCCAGGCCGGCCGCCTCGGCGGCCACGTCGAGCACCTCGTGGTTCATGCGGTCCTCCCTGCCTCGGTGCCGGTGTCGATGGCCGTGTCGATGCCCTCCCGGCCCGGGACGGCGGCCAGGTCCTGCAGCGCCTGGCCGGTGATCCGGAAGGTGGTCCACTCGTCCATCGGCTCCGCGCCGAGGGAGCGGTAGAAGCCGATGGCGCTCTCGTTCCAGTCGAGCACCCACCACTCCAGCCGGCCGTAGCCGTTGTCCACGCAGACCTGCGCGAGCGTCTGCAGCAGCGCCTTGCCGTAGCCGCGCCCGCGGTGCTCGGGACGGACGTAGAGGTCCTCCAGGTAGACCCCGTGCCGGCCCAGCCAGGTGGAGAAGTTGCGGAACCACAGGGCGAATCCGGCCAGCCGGCCTGCGTCCCGTCCCTCGGCGCCGGGGTGCTCCACCACGTGGGCGAACACGGCGGGGTGCTCGCCGAACAGCGCGGCGCGCAGCTGCTCCTCCGTGGCCTGGACGGCGTCGGGCTCGCGCTCGTACTCCGCGAGCTCGCGGACCATGGTGAGGATCTCCGACACGTCGTCGGGGCGGGCGGGGCGGATCACCGGGGGGATCGCGGGGGCGGACACCGGCGTGAGGCTACGCGGCCGCCACCGAAACGGCCCGCCCCGGCCCGGCGGGTGCGGCATGCTCGGCCGCTCCGGTCGGGTGCCGGTGGCGCGGGGACGGGATCTGGAGCTGGAAGGCATGGCCGTGGACGCGTTCGACCTGTTCCTCATCGGCGGCGGCTGGAGCGAGGCCGCCCGCGAGCTGGTCTACGGGCCGTTCCTCGCCGCGGCCGCCCGCGACGGCGCCGAGCCGACCGTCGCCTGCCTGGTGCTGGACGAGGGCGACGGCCCCGAGCAGTTCGCCCGGTGGCAGGGCGCGCTGGAGGCGACCGGTCCCTGCGCGCCGGTGCCGGTGCTCGTCCCGGAGGGCGGCCGCCTCGACGTCGGCGCGCTGCCGGCGGCCGACGCGCTGCTGGTCTGCGGCGGCCTCACCCCGGCCTACGCCGCCGCGCTGGCGCCGGCGGCCGAGGCGCTGCGTGGCTGGCTCGCCGAGGGGCGCCGTCCGTATGCGGGCTTCTCGGCCGGCGCCGCCGTGGCGGCCGAGCGGGCCGTGGTCGGTGGCTGGCTGCACGAGGGCCGGCCGGTGTGCCCGGAGGACGCTGCGGAGGACCTCGAGGAGGTCGAGCCGGTGGCCGGTCTGGGGTTCGTGCCCTTCGCCGTCGATGTGCACGCCGCCCAGTGGGGGACCCTCGGCCGGCTCGTGGCCGCCGTGGCGGCCGGGCTCGTCCCCGCCGGGGTCGCCCTCGACGAGGGGGCGCTGCTCACCGTGCGGGGCGGGGTGGCCGGGGTGGGCGGGACCGGCCGGGCGCACCTCGTGCAGCCGGCTGCCGACGGCGGCGCGGTGGTGCGCTCGTTCGCGGCCGGGCAGCGGGTTCCGGGCGTGCTGCCGGGCTGAGCCCCGACCGGGGCCTCCCGGCACCGAGGGGGCGGTCGCGACGTTCACGGCAGCGCCACCTGGACGACGCTGGTCCTGCCGCCTAGCACGAGCACGCCGCGGCCGGGAGGTGCGGCGTCGAGCCGGGGGATGCGGGTGCCGAGCAGGTCGGCGTCGAGGCCGCCGCTGGGCCGCAGCAGCAGCCCGGCGCGGTGACGGCGCAGTGCCGGGGCGATGCCGCGGAAGGCGGTGGCCAGCGCGTCGGCGTTCCCGGCGGCCACCACGGCGAGGGGGGCCGGATCGGCGGCCACCCGCTCCAGCAGGGCGAGGAGCACCGGTTCGACCGGCGTGGACTCCAGGCGCTCGACGTCGTCGACCAGCAGCACGGCCGGCTCCGGCCGGGCGGCGAGGTCGGCGAGCCGGCGGGCCAGGCCGTCGGCGTCCTGCGGCGGGAGCAGCTCCGCGGCAGGACAGTGCTTGAGCGCCTCGGCGAGAGCCGAGCGCGGCCCGGCCAGCGCGAGCACCCGGGCAGCGACCTGGGCGGCTCCCAGCCCCAGCGTGGCGAGCGCGGTCGTGCGGCCGCTGCCGGGTGGCCCGGCCACCAGCAGGACCGGGTCGCCGGCCAGCGCCACGGCGAACGGCCTGGCCTCGTCGCCGGCGAGCCCGAGCGGGATCGCCGGCTCCTCCGGTGTCGGCGCGGGCAGCTGACTGCGAGCGACGGACGCGGGCAGCGGCACCAGCCGCAGGGGGACGTGCGTCGCGGGCGGAGCCCACCGCGCGGCCACCGCCGCCACAGCGGCCAGCTGTGCGGGGAGCGAAGGGTCCGCGGCGGGGAGCGCGACCTGCACCTCCACACTGCCGCCGTCGCTGCTGCCCGCGATGAGCATGCCGCGCCCGGGCGGCATGCGTTCGGGCAGCTCGCGCGGGCTGAGCCCGGCCAGTGCCGCGTCGGCGACGTCCGCGGGGCGCAGCACGAGCCGGTGCGGGAGCAGTGAGGCGACCCGGCCCATCACCACCTGGCGTTCACCGGTGACGACCGCGGTGATTCCGACCGCCGGGCCTTCGCGCAGCAGCCGGAGCAGGTCGTCCAGGCCGCGGCCGTGGTCGACGCCGTCGAGCGCGTCCGCGACGCCCTCCCAGCCGTCCAGGAGCAGCAGGATCCACGGCGGTGGCTCCGACGAGAACGGCGTCGCGCTGGGCGGCTGCTCCTGCGGGGGGCCACCCGGCAGGGACGACAGCTCGGCGGCGGCGAGCAGGGTCTGTCGACGGGCGACCTCGTCGAGCAGGTGTCGGACCAGCCGGTCGAGGCGGGCCGGGTCGTCGCGGCCGACGACGGTGCCGGTGTGCGGCAGCGCGCCGAGCGAGCGCAGCGCCTGACCGGAGCCCTCCACGACATGGAGGTGCAGCTGGTCCGGGCCGTAGGTGCCGGCTGCCGCGACCGCGAGGGTGCGCAGGGTGCTGCTCCGGCCGCTGCGCGGGCCCCCGGTGACCGCCAGGTGCGGGCCCCCGAGCCGCCGGCCGGCCACCGCACGGAGCTGCTCCGACGGGACGTCGGACATGGCGAACGGGACGAACCCCTCGGGCCGCTCGGCCGGAGTGCTGCACCCGGACAGCGCCTCGAGGGTGACGACGTCGGGGAGGGGCGGGAGCCATGGGGGCGCCGGCAGCCGTCCGGATCGCAGGGTCGTGGCGCTCCGGGCCGCGTCGACCAGCCTGCTCAGGTCGCTGCGGCACTCGGCCGGGAGCCCTTCCGGCTGGCCCGTGGCCTGCGCCGAGGGGTGGCGGCCGGCTGCCGGACCGCTGCCACCACCGGACCGGCCTGACGCCGCCGCGGGCGCATCGATGCGGCGCACGACCGGATCGCTCTGCTGCCGCACCGGTGCGGCTCCGGACACGCGGGCGGCCTGCCAGGGGACCGCTGCCCCGGTGGCGGTCCGCAGGAGGGCGCGTCCGGGCGAGGACCGCGGCAGCAGTGCCGCGTCGGGGACGTCGACGACGTCGACCGACTCGGCCGGGTCGGTGACCCGCAGCGCGATCCGGACGGCGGTGTTCGCCCGCACGTCCGGGCCGACCACTCCCGCCGGCCGCTGCGTGGCGAGCACGAGGTGCACGCCCAGGCTGCGGCCGCGCTGGGCCACGCCCACCAGACCGCTGACGAAGTCGGGCAGCTCCTCGACCAGCGCCGCCAGCTCGTCGACCACGACCACCAGACGAGGCAGGACCGGGCCGCCGTCGAGCGAGGCGAGCTGTCCGTAGGCGGCGATGTCGGCGGCGCCCGCGGCGCGCAGCACGCGCTCGCGGCGGCGCAGCTCGGCCGACAGGGACGCGAGCACGCGGGCGGTGAGGTGACCGTCGAGGTCGGTCACCAGTCCGCTGACGTGCGGTAGACGGACGCACTCGTCGAAGGCGCTCCCGCCCTTGTAGTCGACCAGCAGCAGCTGCAGCGCCTCGGGCGGGTGCGAGAGGGCGAGCGAGGCGACCAGGGTGCGCAGCAGCTCGGACTTGCCGGCGCCGGTGGTGCCGGCCACCAGGGCGTGCGGCCCCTCCGCGGCCAGGTCCAGGTGCAGCGGTCCCTGCAGACCCGCTCCGATCACGGCGTCCAGCCCGCCGTCGCTCTGCTCCCACCGACGCCGCAGCTGAGCCGGGTCGGTGGGGTCGTCCGCGAGCAGGTCGAGCAGCCGGACGCTGGTGGGCAGCGAGGCGACGTCGTCGGCGGGGGTGGCGTCCCGCAGCGGGGCCAGGGCCCGTGCCAGCCGGACCGGCCAGCCGGCCGGCGGGAGGTCGGCGCGGGCCCGGGAGGGGATGCTGCCGGAGCTGGCCAGCAGCAGCTCGCCGTTGTCGTCCAGATCCACCACCGCGCCGCACTCCGCCGGGAGGTCGCGCGGGTGCCGCTCGAGGCAGATGCAGTGGATCCCGACGGCGGCCCCCTCGGCGAGGAGCC
>JBQCIO010000060.1:0-9810 GCA_051953655.1 Motilibacteraceae bacterium | reverse complement strand
CTCGCCGGCGCGGCGCCGGGCACGGTGCTGGTCGTCATGGGCACGGTGTCGCCGGTGGCCGTGCGCTCCTGGGCCGCGACGGTGGCTGCGCAGGGGCTGCGGGTGGTGGACGCCCCGGTGAGCGGCGGCGACGTGGGCGCGGTGGACGGGACGCTGTCCGTCATGGTCGGCGGCGATGCCGCCGACGTCGAGCGCGTGCGCCCGGTGCTGGAGCCGATGGCCGGGCGGATCCGGCACCTCGGTCCGCTGGGCGCCGGGCAGCTGGCCAAGGCCTGCAACCAGGTCGTCGTGGCCACCACCCTCGCCGCGCTCGGCGAGGCCGTGGTGCTCGGCCGCCGCGGCGGCCTCGACGTCGACGAGCTGCTCGACGTGCTCGCCGGTGGGCTGGCCGGCAGCCGCGCGCTGGAGGTGAAGCGCGAGCTGCTCTCGGCTCGGCGCTACGTGCCGGGTGGGTCGGCCGCGTTCCAGCACAAGGATCTCGGCTTCGCCCTCGAGGCGGCCCGCAGCGAAGGCGTCGCACTGCCGGTCACCGCCGTCGTCGACCAGCTGTTCGGCGCGCTGCGGTGGACCGGTCACGGCGAGGACGACCACAGCGGGGTGGTGCAGGTGATCGAGACGCTCTCGGGCGGCGACGGCCATGCCTGACCCGCTGTCATCCGGCTCGCGCGACCTCCTACGGCCCGTCGTGGGCGAGGACCTCGAGCCCTGCCGGCTGCTGCTGCTCGGTCTCATGGGCAGCGGCAAGACGACCATCGGCCGCGCGGTGGCCGAGCGGTGCGGCTGGACCTACGTCGACAACGACCGGGAGATCGCAGCGATGGCCGGCGCCACCACGGTGGAGCTGGCCGCTCGCGGCGGCGACGAGCTGCACGCCTGGGAGGCCACCTACGCCCGGCGGGTGGGTGAGATGCCCCCGCCGCTCGTCGCCGGGCTCCCCGGCAGCGTGGCCGACCGGCCCGAGCTGCTGTCGGCCCTGCGCGGCTACGCCGTGCTGGTCTACCTGCGCTGCGACGTCGACACCCTGCTGACCCGGGTCGGCGCCGACGCACCGCGCCCGTGGCTGGGCTCGGACCCGCGCCCCTTCGTCGAACAGACCTGGGAACGCCGAGACCCAGTGCTGCGGGAGTGCTGCACCCACGTCGTCGACGCACGCGGTCCGGCCGAGCGGGTGGTCGAGGCGGTGCTGCGCCTGCTGGCCGCCGACGCCGTTCGAGCGACGCCCCCGATCACCGCCTGACCCGGGCGCGACCGTCGCGAGCGGCCACCGACAGCCGGTTCCTCTCGCGAGAGCACGGAGCTGGGAGACCGACCTAGCGTCGGAGACGGCGGTGTTCTCCTCCATGGCTCTACCGCCGGACGCCGCCCGCTCGACCCACTCCCCCCTGGGCGCCGAGCGGGCGACGTTCCCTCTCCTCCCTCTCCCGCACGGCAGGGCACCCCGCGCCGCGGAACCCCGGCGGGTCGCCGCGGAACCCGGCGCGTCGCCGCGAGATCCGGCGCAGCATGGAGGCAGGCGGAGCGGCTCGCGGGGCGCCGACGGAGGGGGACGAGCATGAGCCACATCGTGGTCCTGACCCAGGACGAGTTCGGCACCGGCGAGGGCCTGCAGAACCACCTGCGCACCTACAGCGAGCAGGGCTACCGGCTGGTGTCGGTGGGGTACGACCCGGACGGCCTGCCCGTCACCGTCTTCCTCGAGAAGGACTGAGCAGCTCGGCCGTCCTCCGAGGGTGGCCGGTGGGGACGGAAGGGAGTCCTCTGAGAGCGTTCCGGTAGGTTTCGCCCGACCGTCGCCGATTCGATCCACCACGGGGGAAACGCCGGTGCGCTCGCCGAACCGCCTCATCGTCAGCGTGCCCGGAAGCGCCGCCCGGCTGCGTGCCCGGGCGCTCGGCGTGCTCGCCTGCGCACTGGTCCTGCCGCTGCTGCCTCTGTCCGGCGGCCCGGCGCTCGCGCAGACCGCCACCCCCAGCACGGGCAACGGGCTGCTGCTGCTGATGGACGCCTCGGGGTCGATGACGGAGCCCGCCGGGGGCAGCACCACCAAGATCGCGGCAGCCGAGGCGGCGCTGAAGGACGTGGTCGCCGGCCTCCCGGCGACCAGCCGGGTGGGGCTGCGCGTCTACGGCGCCACGAAGGACCACGGGTGCGACGACACCACGCTGGTCGCGCCGGTGGGGGCGCTGGACAAGGGCAGGCTCGACGCCGCCATTTCCTCGTTCCAGCCGCGCGGCGACACCCCGATCGGCGCCTCCCTCCAGGCCGCGGCGAAGGACCTCCAGGGGGTGCCGGGCCGCAAGACCATCGTCCTGGTGTCCGACGGCGAGGACACCTGCGCCCCGCCGGATCCGTGCGAGGTCGCCCGGCAGCTGTCCCAGCAGGGGCTGGACCTGCGCGTCGAGTCGATCGGGTTCCGCGTCGACGAGGCCGCCCGCAGGCAGCTCGCCTGCATCGCGAAGGCCACCGGCGGCGCGTACCACGACGCCCCGGACGCCCGCGCCCTCGGCGCGCAGCTCAACGCGCTGTCCCTGCGCGCCTTCCGCAGCTACGTGCCGCAGGGCACGCCCATCACCGGCAGCACCGCCGCGGCCGCCCTCGCTCCCGGTGCCTGGATCGACCAGCTCGCCCCCGGCGAGTCGAAGTACTACTCCCTGAGCGTGCCCGAGGGAGCCCTGCCGGTCGTCGACGGCGCCCTCATCGCCGGGGCGACGCAGCCGCGGCTGGGATCTCCCGAGAACTTCATCGTCGCGCTCCTCGACGACCAGGGGAACGGGTGCACGCGCGGCGCGGCCAGCCAGACGGTCGCCTCCTTCACCGCGTCCGCCACGGCCACCGGCCGGCGCGCACAGGCCGGTGGCGACCGGTGCGCCGGAACCGAGCGCCTGGTCGAGGTCGCGCGGCTGGACGAGGACGCCAGGGCGTGAACTCCGTCGAGCTGCTCGTCAGCCTCGTCGGCCGGCCCGATCCGGCGGCCGCGCCCGCGGCGCCGGTCGAGCCGGGGCCGGCCGGGGGCACCGCCGCGAAGCCCACCGCAGTGCAGGGCGGCACCTCCTACAACGACGCTCCCACGGTCGGCGCCGGCTCCTGGACCGACACCCTCCGTACCAGCGAGACGCTGTACTACAAGGTGCCGGTGGGGTGGGGGCAAGCCCTGCGGGTGACCGCGGCCTTCACCTCCCAGACGGCGGACCAGGGCATCGCCGGCACCCAGCTCGCGGTCATGGAGATCCACGACGCGCTGCGGGCCGATCCGCTCAACCGCAAGCTCGTCCAGCCCGGCGCGGACACGCGGACGATCTCCATCACGACCCCGGCCGTCACCGCGCCGGTGTCGCCCGAGGACGCGGTCGCACCCTTCAAGATCGCCGGCGGGGAGTACATCGTGCTCAACGCCTCCCCCGGCCTGGGGGAGACGAAGGTCGCCTCCTCGCGGGTGCGCCTGGACGTCCAGGTCGTCGGTCAGCAGGTCGAGGGCCCGCGGCTCGCGCTCCTGGCCCAGGTCTCGACCCCCTCACCGAGCCCGACCGCCAGCACGCCCGCCGCGGCAGGTGCCCCGTCCCCCGTCGCCGCCCCCCGGGACAGCACCGGGACGTCCGACGGACCGGGGCTCCTGCCGTGGATCCTCGGCGCGCTCGCCGTGGTCCTCGTCGGCGCAGCCGTCGCGGTCCTGTCCCGCCGGCGGGCCGGCCGCCAGGGCGGGTGATGGGGACGTTCCTGGCCACCGTCCTCGGGGCCGGCTTCGCCCTGTTCGGCGTGGTGCCCGCCTGGCGGTCGTGGCGCCGGGACCGCAGGACCTCGGGGTGGACGCACGTCGAGGGGCGCATCGTCGACGCCTGCGTGCGCCGCAGGACGCATGACGGCGACGACGTCTACGCCGCCCAGGTCTCCTACCGGATCGCCGACGGCCGGTACCTGACCGCCTGGGCGCCGGACGGCTTCCTCCCGGACGTCCGACACCACGTAGGAGGTCCCATCCACGTCTGGTACGCCCCGTCGGACCCCGACACCTTCCGCGCCGCCAGGACGCCGGACCCGCGCACCTCCCCGTGGCTCTACGCCTTCCATGGCGGCTTCGCATTCGCCGGCCTGGTCGTCCTCCTGGTGACCTACCTGGCCTGAGCCGGGGCTGGGCGGCGTCGGAACGATCACGGCCCCGTGATCCTTGCTCGCCCACCCAGCCGAACTCTGCTCGGCGCGCAGGTCATCACCTCGGTGACGCCTCGCACGCCGAGCCGTGCTCCGCCACGACGGTCGAGGCCCGCGAGCTCGACGGACACACTGGGCCCATGGACGACTACGACCTCCAGCGCTTCGTCGACGCCCAGGACGACGGAACCTACGCCGACGCGCTCGCCGAGCTCCGCGCCGGCCGCAAGCGGTCGCACTGGATGTGGTTCGTCTTCCCGCAGCTGCGCGGCCTCGGCCACAGCCCGACGTCGGTCCACTTCGGCATCTCCGGCCTGCCCGAGGCCGCGGCCTACCTCGCGAACCCGGCCCTCGGCCCACGCCTGCGCGAGTGCTGCCGGGCGCTGCTGGACCTTCCCACCGACGACGCCGCGGCCGTCCTCGGCGGCGTCGACGCCCTCAAGCTGCGCTCGTCGATGACCCTGTTCGCGGCGGCGGCGCCGGACGAGCCGCTGTTCGACGAGGTGGTCGGGCGCTACTTCGACGGGCAGCCGGACGAGCAGACGCTGCGGCTGCTGGGACGGTGAGGCGACCGGCCGACGTGGTGGGGCGGGTGGGGCTCGAACCCACGACCCAGGGATTATGAGTCCCCTGCTCTGACCGGCTGAGCTACCGCCCCGAGCGGCAGGTGCACGTTCTGCCGGCGGAGGCCGGCGCGGCGGAACCTGTGGTGTCGTGCCACTCGTGGGCCACGGCTCTGTTCCCGCCGTGGCACCGGGGGCCACGCTACCGGGCAGCCCGGCCGGTGCGTGACGCCGGTGCTCCGCTCCACGTCCCCTTCGTGGTGGCGACCGTTGGTGCGGTCCGGCGAGGGGCATGGACGCGCTCAGCCGGTGCTGTCCTCGCGGGCGCGCTCCTGGAACGGCGGCTGACCTCAGCACGAACCGGTCCGCGTCGGTCGGGGCCGCCGTCGGATCGGACGGCAGCGCGTAGAGCTCGACGAACTCCTCTGTCGTCCACGTCAGCAGGGCGAGGCGGCCTGACCCGGCAGGCGCAGCAGCACCAGCTGCCCGGCGGCCGCGGGTGCGGCCAGCGCGGTCCCCTGGGCCGCGTCCACGCGCACCGTCACCACCTGACCGCGATCGCCTCCGTCGGTCACGGCGACGACCGGCGCGGACGCCACCACCTGGCGGGCGGCGGGCGGCTGCTCACCGGCGGCCTGCGTGCGCGAGGCGTCGGGGGCGGCCAGCACGGCGACGAGGTCGCCCGGGCGCAGGCCCTCGGCCGGGCCGCGGCCGGCGGGCACCGGCAGCCCGGCCAGCACCGACCCGGCCGGGACCAGCGCGCACCCGGTGGTCGACGTCGTCGTGGTGACGGTGCTGCCGGCGGGCAACGGCCCGCGGGCCACCAGGCCGGGCGGCAGCGCGGACCCGGCCGGGAGGGCTCCGGCGGCCGGGTGCTGCACCCGCGCCACGCGCACCTGCCCGGCCAGCGCACCGCCGGCGGGCACGTCGCCGGTCGTCAGCCAGACCAGGGCGCTCCCGCGCCGGTCCCACCACGCTCCGGCCAGGGCCGCGGCGGCGAGCAGAGCGAGCACGAGCACGGCGGCCAGGGTCCGGCGCAGCGCGACCCGCCGCCGCGCCGGCGGAGCGGCGGGCGGCGGCGCGGGGGGGGGGGTGGGCGCGAGCGGGTCCGCCGCCCCGAACCGGCCGGGAACGCCGGTCGTCGCTGCGGGCGCCGTCGCTGCGCCGGTCGTCCCAGCGACGGCCGGGACGGGGGCCGCCGGGGCCCGGTCGGAGACGGTGCTCACTGCTGCTCCTCCTGGTCCGTGCGGTCCGTCTGGTCCGTGCGAGCTGTGCTGTTCGGGCGCCGAATCCCGGTGGGCTGATCACGGGTCGGCTGGCCCGGCGGGTCCTGGTCGGGCGAGCCGGCGGTCAGGTGCAGCACCTCGCCGTCCACCACGCCGGCGTCCTCGAGGGTCCGGTTCACCTGCAGCGGGCGCCACTGCTGCTCGCGCCAGGCCCACACGGTGTGCCGGGCGCCGAGCCCCTCGGCCAGGCCGAGGGCCTTGCCGAGCACAGGCACCAGGTGCACCACCAGCGCATCGGCCGCCACGGCGACGTCGACCGCGGCCGGCCCGGAGACGACCGTGACCAGTCGGACCCTGCGTGCCTTCATCGCCGCGCCCCCGTCGTTCCGGCGAGGCGTTCGGCGAGGCCTGCGTCGAGGCGCTCGTCGAGGGCGAGCTGGACCAGGGTGTCCCGCTGGCCGCGGCGCACCAGCTGCCCGCGGCCGGAGGGCCGGCGCTCGGCGGTGCGCTCGCCGAGGAGCGGACCCTCGGCCCGGTCGCCGGAGAGGATCAGCCCGGTCGGGGTGGTCTCGCGCAGCCGCTGCCCGAACGGCTCGAACGCGGTGCGGACCGCGCCGGCCACCCGGCGGGTCAGCAGCACGTGGAAGCCCAGGTCGCGCGCCTGCGCGATCGCCTCGGCCAGCTGCCCCAGGGGGCCGCCGGTCGCGGTGAGGGTGAGGTCGTAGTCGTCGACGACGAGCACGTGCTCCGGCCCGGTCCACCAGCCCCGCTCCCCCAGGCGGTCCAGCGGCAGGTCCGGAGGCGGGAGGCGGTCCAGGAGCACCTTGAACAGGTCCTCCGCGGTCTGCGCCACCAGGCTCGCGGTGAAGGCGTAGTGCTCCACGTGCGGCAGGTGCGCGGCCGGCAGCAGGCTGCGGCCCAGGTCGACCAGGTGCCGGCGCACCTGCTCGGGGTCGCGAGTGGCCAGGTGCGCCACGGCGCGGCGCAGCAGGGTGCTGCGCCCGCTCTGCCCGTCGCCGAACACCAGCAGGTGCGCACCCGGTGCGAGCAGGTCCAGGGCGACCGGCGCGAGCCGGAACTCCTCCACCCCCAGCAGGAAGGAGTCGTCCTCCGACGGTTCGTAGGAGTGCCCGTCGGAGGGTTTCGGTGCGATCTCGGAGACGGTGATCCGGGCCGGCAGCGGCGCGATCCTCGGCGCCCGGACCGCGCCGTGCGCGACCGCGGTGGCCTGGGCAACCTCGCCCAGCAGGACGTCCTCCCCGTCGCCGCCGGCGAGCCGGGGGGCGCGGGTCAGGCTCGGCAGGGCGAGCTGAACGTGCCGGCCGTCGCGCAGCAGGCCGCGTCCGGGCCGCCGTTCGGGCACCGCGGCCGCGGCGGCGCGCCCGGCCAGGGAGTCGACCGGATCGTTCAGGCGCAGCTCCAGACGGGTGCCGACCGCGTCCAGCAGCGCCGGGCGGACGTCCAGCCACCGGTTGGCGGTGAGCACGACGTGCACGCCGAACTGCAGCGCCGTGGTGGCCAGGTCGGTCAGCTCCAGGTCCAGCTCGGGCAGCTCGCTGCGCAGTGCGCCGAGGTTGTCCACCAGCAGGAAGATCTCGGCGGCCAGCGGGTCGGGCAGCAGCTCGGCCCGTCGCGGCCAGCGGCGCAGCTGGTCGACGTCGGCCAGCCCGGCCGCGCGCAGCGCCGCCGCGCGTTCCTCGATGGTGGCGCGCAGCTCGCGCAGCAGCCGGGCCAGCGCGGCGGGGTCGTGCCGCCCGGCCACCGCCCCCACCTGCGGCAGCGCGGCCAGGTCGTGCAGGCTGCCGCCGAGGTCCATCACGTAGAGCTGCACCTGCGCCGGGCTGCGCGGCGCCGCCGCACCGGGCGGCTGGCCGCCGGTGACCAGCGACAGGGCGAAGGTGCGCAGGAACGAGGACCGCCCGGTGCGCGGCGAGCCGACCACGGCCACGTGCCCGCCGGAGCCGGACAGGTCCAGCGCCAGGGCCCGCTGCGCCTGCCGCGCGGGGTCGTCGACCAGCCCGACGACCACCCGCGCCCACGGCGGCAGGTCCCGGCCCGGCTCCCCTCGCCCCACGCCGTCGGAGTGGGCGCCGGCGTGGGTGTCCGCGTCCTCCCGCGCGGCGCGGGCCAGGGTGAGCGCGTCCGGGAGCGGGGGCAGCCACACCGGACGGGCCGGCGCGCCGGCCGGGGCGAGCCGGTCGACCAGCACCTCGAGCTCGCTGCGCTCGCCGGACCCGGCCGCCGCCGCCCTGCCCGGGTCGCCGACGGCGGCGTCCTCGGCCGGGCCGCCCGGCTGGACCAGGCTGAACGCGGTGGCGTAGGCGAGGTCGGCGTTGGTGCCGCCCTGTGCCGGCGGGACGTGCGGCAGCGTGGTGGTGGCCGCCTTGAACCGCAGCAGGCCGGTGTCGACCTTGAGGTAGCCCAGGCCCGGCAGGGACGGCAGCGAGAACGCCTCCGGGCTGCCCAGCACCGCCTGGGACTCGGCGGCCGAGAAGGTGCGCAGGCAGAGCCGGTAGCGCAGGTGCGACTCGAGCCCGCGGATGCGGCCCTCCTCCAGCCGCTGGGTGGCCAGCAGCAGGTGCATGCCCAGGGAGCGGCCCAGCCGGCCGATCGCGACGAACGTGTCCAGGAACTCCGGGCGCGCCGAGAGCAGCTCGCCGAACTCGTCGACGACGACCAGCAGGTAGGGGGTCTCCGGGGCCGCCAGCGCCGCCGGGTCGCCGGCCGCGCGGGCCCGGTGCAGCTGCCCGATCGAGTCCAGGTTGCCGGCGTCGCGCAGCACCTGCTGGCGCCGCTCTAGCTCCCCGGACAGCGCCGCCCTCGTCCGGTCGACCAACGTCAGGTCGTCGGCCAGGTTCGTGATCAGACCCGCGGTGTGCGGCAGGCGGGCCAGCTCGGAGAACGCCGCCCCGCCCTTGAAGTCGACCAGCACGAAGTTCAGCAGGGAGGGGTCGTGCCGGGCGGCCAGCCCGGCCACCAGCGAGCGCAGCAGCTCGCTCTTGCCCGACCCGGTGGCCCCCACCAGCACCCCGTGCGGGCCCATCCCGCCGGCCGCGGACTCCTTGAGGTCCAGCACCACCGGCGCGCCGTCGCCGCGCACCCCGATGGGGGTGGCCAGCAGTCCGGGCGCGGTCGCCGGGGTGCCCGGTCCCAGCCGCACCTCCGGAGCCTGCGGGTCGACCTGGGCCGGGTCGTCGTAGCCGAGCAGCTCGACCAGCCGCACCGCGTCGACCAGATCCGCGCCGGCGTTGGCGTCGGCGACCCGCAGCGGGGCCAGCGCCCGGCCCAGCGCCTCGGCCGCCGCCACGTCGACCGCGTCCGGGGTCACGCCCCGCTCGAGCCGACCGTGCGGTCCGGCCTCGCGGTAGCTGCACAGCCCGTCCTCGCCGAGCACCACCGTGGCCCCGCACGTGCTCGGCACCTTCGCGGCGTCCTCGACGAGCACGACCACGGTGACGGCGAGCTCGCGCCCGTCGGCGAGCAGCGCCTCCAGCGCCCCGCTGGCACCGAGCGGGCCGTCGGGGTCGTAGCCGTCCACCAGGACCACGACGTGCTCCCCGGCCACCGCCGGCCCGTCACCGAGAGGCCGCCCCGCCGCCTCCCCCGCCCGGCGGCGCTGCTCCTGGCGCGCCGCGACGAGCCGGCGCAGCCATCCCTCGAGCACCTTCGGGTCGGTGGTGAAAGCCCGCCGGGCGCGGATGAATCCCTCCCCCGCCAGCGGGTCGCGGGCGTGGGGGAACCACTTGACCCACTCCCAGTCCGCCGCATCGGCCAGCAGACCGGTCCAGCGCAGGTCGCTCGGGGCGCAGCCGGCCCCGAGCGACGCGAGCCACGCCCCCGCCAGCCCCCGCGCCGCCGGGCGCGGGCCGCCGACG
>JBQCIO010000059.1:0-20384 GCA_051953655.1 Motilibacteraceae bacterium | reverse complement strand
CGGCTTTCCGGGTTTGCGTTCCCGGGATTATTTCCGGGCAGGGCATGTCGTCCCGGCCGCCGATTAGGGGCCCCCGCCGCCGGGGTTACCGGGGGGGGAGGCCGACCGTCGTCCGGCGGCGGCTCCCCGCACCACCGCCGACGTCGTCAGCCGCGGGAGCCGGCCAGCGCCTTCTGCTTGAGCGCCTCGTACTCCTGCTGCGTGATCGCTCCGCTGTCCAGCAGCTCCTTGCCCTTGGCGATCTGGTCCGCCGCCTGCCCGTCGGTGGCCACGTTGCGCACATAGCTGTCGAACTGCTGCTGCTGGGCCTGAGCCTGCTCCGCCCGCCGGGTCCCCATCCTGCTGCCCTCGGCGATGAGGTAGATGAGCACGCCGATCAGCGGCAGGAAGATCAGGGCGATCGTCCAGCCGGCCTTGCCCCAGCCACCGATGTCGTGCCGGCTGAACAGGTCGGCGAACACGGTGATGAGCAGCCAGATCCAGATGATCCAGCCGAAGAACACCAACATGGTCCACATGACGTCGAGCAGCGGGTAGCTCGAACTCGCCAGCACCATGACACTCCCCCTCCTCGGGCGAGCCGGCACCGCACCGGTCCCCGCCGGTGCCCACGCTGCCTCTGACTCCGGTGCGCTGCCTCATGCGCACGGGATGAACCTCTCCTCCCGGACCTCAGGACCTATGGGCCTGACCCGGAGTCGGCGCGGTGTCACCGTGGGAGGACGGACGCGACCACGAACGCGACCTGGAGGTGGTCCCGGTGACGACGCGCGCCCAGGAGTCGCAGGCCTCGCAGGAGCTGCGCGACCTCACGCTGCGATGGTCAGCGCACACCTACGACCCGCTGCCGGTGGTGCTCTCCCACGGCACGGGGTCCGTCGTCACCGACGTCGACGGCCGACCGTACCTGGACTTCCTCGCCGCGTACTCCGCCCTCAACTTCGGCCACCGCAACCCCCGCCTGCTCTCTGCAGCAGCGCGCCAGCTCGACCGGCTCACGCTGGTCAGCCGGGCCTTCGACCACGACGCCTACGGCACGTTCTGCCGCGACCTGGCCTCCTTGTGCGGCAAGCAGATGGTCCTGCCCATGAACACCGGCGCCGAGGCCGTGGAGACGGCGCTCAAGACGGCGCGCAAGTGGGGGTACCGGGTCAAGGGAGTTCGGCCGGAGCAGGCGAACGTGGTCGTCATGGCCGGGGGCTTCCACGGGCGGACGATCACCATCGTCTCCTTCTCCACCGACCCCCTGGCCCGTGACGACTACGGTCCCTACACGCCGGGCTTCCGCATCGTGCCGTTCGACGACGTCGCCGCGGTGGAGTCCGCCGTGGACGACGCGACCGTGGCGGTCCTCGTGGAACCCGTGCAGGGCGAGGGCGGGGTGATCGTGCCGACCGATGGCTACCTGCGCGCCCTGCGCGAGCTGTGCACCAGGCGCGACGTGCTGCTCGTCGCGGACGAGATCCAGAGCGGTCTGGGCCGCACCGGGCGCACCTTCGCCTGTGACCACGAGGGCGTCGTCCCGGACCTCTACGTGCTGGGCAAGGCGCTCGGCGGGGGGATCATCCCGATCAGCGCCGTGGTGGGCGACGAGGCGGTGCTGGGCGTGTTCCGGCCCGGGGAGCACGGCTCCACGTTCGGCGGCAACCCGCTGGCCTGCGCGGTGGCACGGGAGGTGGTCGCCATCCTCGACGAGGGCGAGCTGCAGCGGCGAGCCACGGTCCTGGGGCGGCACCTCGCCGTGCGGCTGGACGCGCTGGACCCCGACGTCGTCGCCGCCGTCCGGGTGCGGGGCCTGTGGGCCGGCATCGACCTGCACCCTCACGTCGGCACCGGCCGTGACCTGTGCGAGGCGCTGCTCGCCGAGGGGGTGCTGGCCAAGGACACCCACGGCAGCACCATCCGGCTGGCACCGCCCCTGGTCATCACCCCGGACGAGCTCGACCAGGGGCTCGACGCCCTCGAGCGAGCGGTTCACGCCCTCGGTCACTCCCGGTCCCTGGCCTGATCCTCCGACGGGCCGTCGGACTCGGCCCGCTTGCGGGCCAGCCCCTTCTCCCTGGCGCCGAGCACCACCTTGAGCAGCACGCCGAGCACCAGCAGGTTGCCGATCATCTGCAGGAGGACCGCGGTGCGCGCCGTCTGGCTGACGGCGACGATGTCTCCGAAGCCGACCGTCGCGAAGACGGTGACGGTGAAGTACAGGGCGTCGAGCTTGGTGAGCGAGGTGTTGAAGCTTCCGGGCGTGCTCCGGCCGAGAATGTAGTAGTACGAGGCGAAGATGACCAGGAACAGCGGGACGAGGGCGGAGAGGCTCTCGACCGCACGCACCCCCGGGTACTCGGCCTGCAGGATGCTGGCGACCTGCAGCACCACGACGACGACGAAGATGCCGATCCCCGCGAGCAGAGCGCTGAGGTCCGCCGAGCTCAGGTGCCCCTGCAGCGGGAGAACGAAATAGAGGAGGATCAGCAGGGTCACCGTGCCCAGGATCCGGATCCCGGCCAGGACCAGCACGCGGACCGGCAGCCGCTGCGCCGGTCCCGGAGCGACTGACGGCTGGCCCACCTCGAAGCCCTCCCCACCTGCCGCGCCCCGCCCGCGCAGGCGCGGTCCCTTCGCAGCGAGCCTGCCTCCGACCGGACCCGGTGCCCTCACCCCATGCGGATGATGCCCGCGTCGTGCCGCCGACGCTGTGATCTCCGCATGGACTCGAGCACTCGTGGCGTCGAACAGCGCCGGCTGCAGGAAGCGGACCTGGAGGGCGTCGAGTGGCGCCGCTGGGGGCCGTACGTGAGCGAGCGCCAGTGGGGCACGGTGCGCGAGGACTACAGCCCGGGCGGGGACGCCTGGTGGTACCTCACCCACGACCAGGCGCGCTCCCGCGCGTACCGCTGGGGTGAGGACGGCATCGCCGGCGTGTGCGACGAGGCCCAGACGCTGTGCCTGGCGCTGGCGCTGTGGAACGGCCGGGACCCCATCCTCAAGGAACGCCTCTTCGGACTGGCCAACGGGGAGGGCAACCACGGCGAGGACGTCAAGGAGTACTACTTCCACCTTGACAACACGCCCACGCACTCCTGGATGCACTACCTCTACAAGTACCCGCAGTCCGAGTTCCCCTACGGCGACCTGGCCGCGACCAACCAGCGGCGCGGCCGGAGCGAGTTCGAGTACGAGCTGCTGGACACCGGCATCTTCGACGCGTCGCGCTACTGGGACGTCGAGGTCGAGTACGGCAAGGCCTCGCCGGAGGACCTGGTCATGCGCGTCACCGCCCACAACCGCGGCCCGGACGAGGCCACCCTGCACCTGCTGCCCACCCTGTGGTTCAGGAACACCTGGAGCTGGGACGACGGGCACCCGCAACGGCCGTCGCTGCGGGCTCTCCCCGATGTGCCCGGGCTCTCGGTGGCGGTCGCCGAGCACGAGCGGCTCGGCCGACGGCTGCTGCTGTGCCAGGACGAGGTGCCGCTGCTCTTCACCGAGAACGACACCGGCGCCAAGGACGGCATCGACCGGTTCGTCGTGGGCGGCGACCAGGCGGCGGTGTCCGCCGAGGGGCACGGAACGAAGCTCGCCGCGCACTACGTGCTCACCGTCGCCACCGGCGAGAGCGCGAGCGTGCGGGTGCGCCTCACCGACGCCGCCCTCGTCGAGCCGCACAGGATCGACCTGGACCGCCAGCCGTTCGCGGCCGAGGTCGACGAGCTGCTCGAGCAGCGTCGGGCCGAGGCCGACGCCTTCTACGACGAGGTGCTCGCACCCGACCTTCCCGACGACGAGCGGCAGGTGGTCCGGGCGGCGCTCGCCGGGATGCTCTGGAGCAAGCAGTACTACGGCTACGACGTCGAGCGCTGGCTGCAGGAGCACCGACCCACCGGCGGGGCCACCCGCAACAGCGAGTGGGGGCACCTGCTCGCCCACGACGTCATCTCCATGCCGGACGGGTGGGAGTACCCGTGGTTCGCGGCCTGGGACCTCGCCTTCCATGCGATCCCGCTGAGCATGGTGGATGTCACGTTCGCCAAGAAGCAGCTCGACCTGCTGCTCGGCCGGCGCTACCTGCACCCGAACGGGCAGATCCCCGCCTACGAGTGGAACTTCTCCGACGTCAACCCGCCCGTGCACGCCTGGGCCAGCTACTTCGTCTACGAGCAGGACCGCCGGCGCACAGGCGTGAGCGACGTGCGCTGGCTGGAGAACGTCTTCCACAAGCTGGCCAAGAACTTCACCTGGTGGCTCAACCGAAAGGACCCGGACGGCCGCAACGTGTTCCAGGGCGGGTTCCTCGGCCTGGACAACATCGGCGTCTTCGACCGCAGCGCCCCGCTGCCCACCGGGGGCCACCTGGACCAGGCCGACGGCACCGCATGGATGGCCCTCTACTCCCAGAACATGGTGCAGATCGCTCTGGAGCTGGCCCAGCACGACCCGGTCTACGCCGAGCAGGCCGCCACGTTCATCGAGCACTTCGTGTGGATCGCGATGGCGGTGCACGGCGCCGCCGGTGGCACCACGATGTGGGACGACCAGGACGGGTTCTTCTACGACCTGCTGCGCCAGCCGGACGGGGCCACCACACGGCTGGCGGTGCGCTCCTACGTCGGCCTGCTGCCCCTCGCGGCGGCCACCGTGATCCCCGGCGACGTCGACGCCAGGTTCCCCGAGCTGATGGCCGACGTGCGCGACTTCGTCCTGCGCCACGTCGGCGACACCGAGCTGGTGCAGTCACGGCGCAACGAGCGCGGCGACAGGCTGCTGGCGCTCTTCAGCGACGACCAGCTGCGTTCCATCCTCGCCCGGATGCTCGACGAGTCCGAGTTCCTGGGCCCCTATGGGATCCGGTCGCTGTCCAAGCACCACGAGGCGCACCCGTACGAGTTCTGGGTCGGCGACCAGGCCTTCCGCGTCGCCTACGCCCCCGCCGAGTCCGACAGCGGCATGTTCGGCGGGAACTCCAACTGGCGCGGTCCGGTGTGGTTCCCCATCAACACCCTGATCGTCCGAGCGCTGCTCAACCTCTACGCCTTCTACGGGGACGACTTCCGCGTGGAGTGCCCGACGGGCTCGGGGAACGAGCTCACCCTGTTCGAGGTGGCCAGGGAGATCTCCGCACGCCTGACCCGGACCTTCCTGCCCGGCCCCGACGGGCGTCGCCCGGTCTACGGAGGCCAGCGGCCGTTCCAGGAGGACCCGCACTGGAAGGACCTGCTGCAGTTCTCCGAGTACTTCCACGGCGACAACGGCGCGGGTCTGGGTGCCAGCCACCAGACGGGTTGGACCGGCCTGGTCGCGGTCTTCCCGCAGCTGTTCGCGCAGCTCCGCCCGGAGATGCTCATCGAGCACGGCTTGCGAGCGCGCACGCCCCAGCAGCGCAGGGAGGGGGTGCCGCGATGAGCTGGCCCGACGCGCCGGTCCTGTACGAGGTGGACACCTGGCCCTGGCTCACCGACGTCGCGGCGCGGGCCGAGCGGCCGGTGACCCTCGCCGACGTGCCGGCGGAGGAGTGGGACGTCGTGGTGCCCCCGGGCGTCGACGCCGTGTGGCTCATGGGCGTGTGGGAGCGCAGCCCGGCAGGGCTGGAGATCGCCCGACGCGACGAGAAGCTCATGAGCGGCTTCCGGGCAGCGCTCCCCGACCTCACCGACGCCGACGTCGTCGGCTCGCCGTACTGCATCCGACGCTACGTCGTCGACCAGCGCCTCGGCGGTCCGGGCGCGCTGGCCACGGCGCGCGAGGAGCTGCGGGGGCGCGGAGCCCGGCTGGTGCTGGACTACGTGCCCAACCACGTCGCGCCGGACCACCCCTGGGTCACCGAGCACCCCGACCGCTTCGTCCAGGGGACGATCGAGGACCACGACGCCGCGCCCGACGCCTGGTTCGCGGTGGACGGCCAGGTGCTCGCCCGCGGCCGGGACCCCTACTTCCCGCCGTGGCCCGACGTGCTGCAGCTCAACGCGTTCTCCGAGTCGATGCGCGAGGGCACCGTGCACGTGCTGACCGACATCGGCGACCAGTGCGACGGCGTGCGCTGCGACATGGCGATGCTCATGCTCAACGACGTCTTCGCCAAGACCTGGGGCGACAAGGCGGGTGCTCCCCCGCACGAGGAGCTGTGGCCGAAGGTGCTCCGGGAGGTGCGCGCGGCCCACCCGGACATGGTGTTCGTCGCCGAGGCGTACTGGGACCTGGAGTGGGAGCTGCAGCAGCGGGGCTTCGACTTCTGTTACGACAAGCGCCTCTACGACCGCCTGGTGCACGAGGACGCGGAGTCCGTGCGCCTCCACCTCTCCGCGGACCTCGGCTACCAGCGCCGTCTGGTGCGGTTTCTGGAGAACCACGACGAGCCGCGTGCGGCGGGCACCCTTCCCGGCCAACGGCAGCGCGCTGCCGCGGTCACCATCGCGACCACACCCGGCTCGGTCCTCTGGCACGACGGCCAGCTTGAGGGGCGGAAAGTCCAGCTGCCGGTCTTCCTGGGCCGCCGCCCGGGCGAGCCTCCGGACGAGGAGCTGCACGCCTTCTACGAGCACCTGCTCGCGGTGGTCGCCGAGCACGACGTCCGCGATGGGGACTGGCGGCTGGTCGGCTGCGAGGGCTGGCCGGACAACGGCAGCTGCCGCAACCTCGTGGCCTGGACGTGGACCCGCCCCGACGCCCGTCACCTCGTGGTCGTGAACCTCTCCGCCGAACCCGCTCAGGGGCGCATCCCGCTGCCCTGGCCGGAGCTGGCCGGCGGTCTGCAGCACCTCGACGACCTGATGGCCGGCGTGCGGTGGGACCGCGACGGCGACGAGCTGCTCGCGCCCGGGCTCTACGTCGACCTGCCGGCGTGGGGATTCCACCTGCTCGCCGTCGACCGGCACCCGACGGCAGTACGGGACCCGTCCGGCTGAGGTGGGGTGGACGAGGGGCGGGAACGGAGGACGGATCAACCGCGCTCCCGGGGCTCCTGAGCGCCCCCTCAGCGGATCGTTCCGTCCTCCGTCACCGAGCCAGCCTCAGGCCAGGCCCTCGTTGTGCGGCTCGATGCTCGCCGAGGGGTCGAGGCCCTTGTCCGCGTCGGGGTGCACCCGACCCTGGCCAGGGTCCGAACCGGTGCCGGCCGCGGTGTTGCGCGACGAGCGCTCCGGGTCGGTCACGTCGGTCGTGGTGTAGGCCTGCCCGATGCGCTTGGCGGCCTCTCCGGTGCCGGTCTCCTCGAGGTCGTGGGCGTGCTGCTGGTCAGCCATGCGTCCTCCATCGCGGGGTGGGTCGTCGAGTCACCACCCCGCTTGCCGGTGCACCCTGCACGAAACCTGCACGTGCTGCGGCTGCCGGCGTCAGAGCGGACCGACGTCAGAGCAGCCCGCGGTCGGCGAACGCCTTCGTCGCCGCCTTGGCCGCCCGGTTGCCGTACAGCCTCTGCGCCGCGTCCACCGTCGCCTGGGCCGCCGCGCGGAAGCTGGTGTCCGGCGCGAACGCGAACTGGGCGTCGACGATGGTGCGGTCGGCAGCGGTGGGGCCGAGGGCGTTCCGGAGGGCATAGAGGGCGGAGGACCAGATCTCGCCGTCCGCGTGCACCTCGCCGACCACGTCCTCCGGGTAGTGCTTCGTGCCGTCGATGCGCCGCAGGCAGTGCACCGGCCCCACGCGGTGTAGGAGGTCGAGTCCCAGTCCGCCACGCAGGGCTCGGGGGTCAGGGTGGGCTTGCCGGCCGCCCAGTCGCTCACCGCCACGGCGAGGTAGTCGCCGAACCCCTCGCCGATCGAGCCCGCCTCCACCGTGGTGCCGAAGCCCGGCACCTGCCCGTCCTGCACCGAGTGGCCGTACTCGTGGACGATGACCTCGGCGTCCTCGGCGTCGTCGACGCCGCCCTTGCCGAGGGTGATGTTGGCCTTGTCCGGGCGGAAGAACGAGTTGTCGCCGCCGTACTGGTCCAGGCGCAGCTCGATCTGGCGCTGGTTCACCGGCGGGAGGGTGCTGCCGAAGCCCAGGGACTGCAGGTAGTGCTGAGCCTGGGTCACCCAGTAGTAGCCCATCACCTGCTCGAACTGGTCGGCGTCCCGGTGGTAGGCCGGGAAGGCGCCGTCCACCGCCTTGGCCGCCTGCCCCGTGCTGCTCTTCACCGCGACATAGCGGCCGGTGAGCGTGCCGGAGGTGTCGAGGTCGGTCAGGGTCACGGTGCGGTACGCGTCGGCGAACGCCGGCGAGTCCGCGTCGTTGTCATCGGTGAGGTTCTCGTTGCCGGTCTGCTGCACCGGGTTGGGATAGAAGACGGTGCCGGTGGCCGTGCCCGAGAACGCGCCGCGGGCGGCTGACGCCGGTCCCGGCGCGGCGACCAGGAGCGCGGCGGCTCCCAGGGCGCACGCGGCAGCGAAGGTCTTGCGGTGCGGCAGGGCTCCCACGTCAGCTCCTACGTCCATCGTCCGTCTCGGTGGGAGGACCGTACGTGCTCGGCGCCTTCGGCGGAAGCCTTCCGCCTACGATGCGCCGATGCTCTCCGACCTCTGGCCGACGTACGCGCTGCGCATCACCACGCCCCGCCTGCAGCTGCGGTTGCCGACCGAGCCGGAGATCGTGCAGCTCGCCGACGTCGCCGCCGCGGGCGTGCACGGGCCCGACGAGCGCCCGTTCTTGACGCCGTGGACCGAGGGCGCTCCGCTGGAGCGAGCCCGCATCGTGCTGCGGTGGCACTGGGAGGCCCTCGCCGACTGGTCGGTGGACGACTGGTCGCTGGGGCCGGCGTGTTCACCCGGGACGGTCGGCCGCTCGGCAAGGCGAGCCTGCGCGCCACGGACTTCCCGGTGGTGCGCGAGGTGACGACGTCGTCCTGGCTGGGGCTGCCCCACCACGGACAGGGCTACGGCACCGAAGCCCGGCTCGCACTGCTCGAGCTCGCGTTCGGCCACCTCGGCGCCCACTCCGCCCGCACCGAGGTGTTCCAGGACAACCATGCTTCCCAGGCGGTGTCACGGAAGCTGAGCTACGAGCCGGACGGCATCTCCCGGGACGCGCGCGGGGACGAGGTGCTCGTCTCGGACCGGCTGCGGCTCACCCAGGAGCGTTGGCTCCGGCTGGACCGGCCGGCGATCCTCGTCGAGGGGTTCGAGGCATGCCGGCCCATGTTCGAGCCGGACGGAGCCGACGACCGCTGACGCCGGTCAGACAGGTCGTGAGGCCGTGAACATCACGGTGCGGATCCGTCGCTCGGCGAGGTTTGTCACCTGGTTGGCAGCCATCTGCCCGAAGGCTTCGCCGAGGAAGGCCGCGAAGGTGACCGGCGGCGGCCCTTCCCGCTCGATCCGGGCCCGCACCTGTTGGAACCAGGCGAGGCTCTCGTCCGAGGAATCGACCTCGGAGATGAGCTCGAAGCCCGCTGCTCCGAGCAGCTCGCGCATCTCCTGCGGGGTGGCCAAAAAGCTCGTCGAGGAGTCGTTGGCCCACGGCACCGGGTAGCGGACGTCCCCGCCTTCGCCCTGCAGCACGTCGTAGGCGACGAACCTGCCGCCTGGTCGGAGCACCCGGAAGGCCTCTGCGTAGAGCGCGAGCTTGTCCGGGATGTTCATCGCCACGTGCACGGTCAGCGCCGCGTCCACGGAAGCGTCTGGCAGACCGGTGGCCGTCGCATCCCCCACGTGGAACCGCGTTTGCTCGGACAGGGCCGTCCAGTCAGACAGGGCGCTCGCCACCTCGCAGAACTCCGGCGTCAGGTCAATGCCGGTCACCGTGCATCCCGTCAGCTCGGCCAGCGTCCGCGCCGGTCCGCCGAGCCCGCTGCCGAGGTCGAGCACCTGCGAGCCGGCGACGAGGCGGAGGGCTTCGGCGATCTCCATGGTCGCCGCGCGCCCGCGGATGTGGAACTCGTCGACCGACGCGAGGTCGGCCGGTCGCAGCGTGGCCAGGTCAAGGCCGCCCGCCGCCAAGGCGGAGCCGATGGCCGCTACGAGCTGGCCAGCCCCGCTGTAGAACCTCGAGACCTCGTTCACGGCGTCATCGTGGCACCGAGGGGCGGCGTCGTCGACGAGGCGAGCGCGTGGAAGTCCGCCTCTGGGATCCCTGCAGCCCCGGACTCCGCTCCGGCAAGAGGGGAGTCGTCCGCCCGAACCGCAATTTCTGGCTGTGTCCCATTGAGCGGCGACTGCCGTGCCGGAGTCGGCGGGCACGGTGCGGCGCATGTCGTACGCCAGTGACCTGACCGATGAGCAGTGGGCGCTGCTGGAGCCGGTGTTCAACGTCCCGGGCAAGCGCGGCCACAGGCACGGACCTGACCTGCGCCGCGTGGTGGACGGGATGCTCTACCTCTCGCACACCGGCTTCCAGTGGCGCTACCTGCCCGAGTCGTTCGGGCCCTGGACGCGGGTGTGGTCGCAGTTCCGGCGCTGGTCACGCAACGGCACATGGGCCCACGCGCTTCTCGCCGTCGTCCTCGACCTCGCGGGAAAGACAGTCGGATCAACCGGTCTTGCCAGGGTGGACGCTCGGATTGTGTACGAGGGGGTTGACGGGCCCTGGCCCCGGTTCTTGGACACGGGGTGTGATTAGGCGGCGGTCTGCAGCCTAGCGGTGTAACGGGCTTCGAAGGCGATGGGCGTCAGGTAGCGGCACCAGGAGTGGCGTCGCTTGGTGTTGTAGCGGGTGAGCCAGCGGAAGACCTCTCGTCGGCAGGTGAGCTCGTCGGGCCAGCAGGCCGCGTCCTGCAGGACCTCGCGCTTGAGGGCGGCGTTGAACGACTCGGCCAGGGCGTTGTCGGCCGAGGAGCCGACGGCGCCCATGGACTGGGTGACGCCCAGCTGGGCGCACAGACGGGCGTAGTCCTGAGATGTGTAGACCGACCCGTGGTCGGAGTGAAACACCGCCCCGGCGAGGCTGCCGCGGGTCCCTGCAGCCCTCTGCAGGGCCTCGGTGACCAGGGCGGTGCGCATGTGGTCCGCCAGGGCCCAGCCGACCAGGCGGCGGCTGAAGCAGTCGATGACCGTGGCCAGGTACAGGTTCGAGCCGTCGGCCAGCGGCAGGTAGGTGATGTCCCCGACGTAGCGCCGGTTCGGCGCGTCCGCGGTGAAGTCCCGGCGCAGAAGATCGGGCACCTTCGCGTGGCTCTGCGCCGGGATCGTGGTGCGCACCCGCCGCTTCTTGACGTAGCCGACGATCCCGTGGGCGCGCATCACCCGGGCCACCCGCTTGTGGTTCACCCGCTCCTCGCCCGGGGCGCCCTCGTTGAGCTCGACGGTGACCCGCGGGGCGCCGAGGGTGTTGTCCGCGGCGTGCACGGTGCGGATCCGCTCGGCCAGGGCGGCGTCCGCGCCGGCGCGGGCGGCGCGGGCGGGGGCGGCCTTGAGCCAGGCGTAGTAGGAGGACCGCTTGACCTCGAGCTGCTGGCACAGTCGCTTCACCTGGAAGGTGGCGGAGTTGTCGGCGACGAACTGGAAGCGACTCACCAGCGCGTCTCCCCGGCGAAATACTTGGCCGCCTTCTGCAGGATCTCCCGCTCGGTGGTCAGCTTGCGCTCGTTCACCTCGAGCTGGGCCACCCGCGCCTCCAGCCGGGCGATCTTCTGCTCCGGGGTCTCATCCACCGGCCCCGGCGACCCGCCGGCCCCGGTCGGCTTGGCCCTCAGTGGGCTGGCGGTCGGGCTACCGTCCGCGGCGGTCTTCTTGCCGGTCCCGAACGCCTCGAGCCAGTGGCGGAGCGTGCCGCGCTCGATGCCCAGGTCCTCAGCGATGCCGCGGACCGTGGCCCCCGGCGTGGACTCGTACAAGTCGACGGCCTGCCGGCGGAACTCCTCCGAGTAGTGCTTCCTGGCCATAGCTCTGGATCATCTCGCTTCTCCAGCAGTGCTGGGTTCGGCGTGTCCAAGAACCAGGGTCAACCCCCGGGGACGGCCGGTGCCGGCACGGATGTCTTGGTCCGCTGAAGGGGCACACTCAGTTAGAACGGCGGGGGTGCTTCGGGGTCGCCCCAGCTCGGCCGGTCGCCTGGTCTCGGGGTGGCCCGGGGGTTCTTGGGCGGGTCGCCTTCGTCGGCGAGCAGCCGTGTGGGTGGTGTTCGGTAGCGGCGTCCGGATCTGGTGATGATCTCGACGCTGCCGTCGGCCAGGACCTCGGAGTCCAGCAGCCCGCAGGTCTTCATCGCGTGGTGCAGGCCGCAGCGGGGGCACAGGTTGTGGGTGTCGGTCCGCCCGCCGGCCTCGGGGTCGTCGTGGTCGTAGGGGACGGTGTGGTCGCCCTGGGACCAGTGGATCGCCTGGGTGCAGTGCGGGTGCACGCAGCTGGGGCGCACGGCTTCGAGGTGCCGCCAGATCGCCGCGGTCGGCTTGTACTTCACCGTGGCCAGCGGGGCGCCGGTCTGGTCGGTGACCGCGACGGTCCAGTCCTTCGCCGCCGTCTTCAGCTCGGCCAGCACGCTGGCCGGCAGGGGGCCGTAGCCGGGCAGCTCGACCGGGTTCTTCGCCAGCCCGAGGACCGTCTCCAGGTCGGCCACGACCTGCAACTGCACCTCACGCCCGTGCGCCATCACCGGCTTGCCGCCGCGCACGGCGCGGGTGCCGTGCTCGAGCAGGTTCTCCATCCCGTCGACCAGCCACGCGCCCATCCGGACCCGGTAGACCCGGTCCCGCTCGTCCTTGGCCGCCTGCACCTCGGCCAGCGCCCGCAGCGCCTGCGGAGAGCACTCCCCGTGCGCCTTCACCGCGCGGCGGTGCTCGGCGCGGGCGTTCTCCACCGCCAGCTTCACATCCGAACGCGCGAGCCCGCGCTGGCGCAGCCCCTCGGCCTTGACCAGGTCGAACATGCGCCGGGCCTGCAACGGCTCGGACTTGATGACCAGGTTCGAGGAGCGGACCACCTCGGTCGCGTCCGGACCGGGGTCGCTGGCCGGGTCGTCGACCTCCCAGTCGTTGGACCAGCCCTCCCCGAAACAGTCCTCCACCAGCGCCACCGACTTGCCCGCCAGCGACGCCGCCCGCTCCTTCTCGGCCAGGCCCGGCACCAGGCGCACCATCGCCCGCCGGACCCGCGCCCGGAACTCCGGCAGCGAATCCTTCGTGGTGTGCGGCAGCACCCGGTCCAGCACCCGCGGCAGCAGCTCACTGGGGCACGCCGCGGTCTCCTCCAGCAGCACCGTGCACTGCTGCCAGGTCATCTCCCCCGCCGCCATCCGATCCCGCGCCGCCACATAGCCGGTGGCGAGCTTGCGGGCCCGGCGCACCTGGAACGTCATCGACCCCAACGGCCGGCGCAACGCCAACGCGAGCTCGTCCTCCCGCGCCGTCTTGGCCAGCGCGACGCGTTCGCGCTCCATCCTCGACGCCCCCCGGGCGACCTGCGGCAGCGGCACCAGCGGCACCACCGCCCCGTAGACGGCGCGCTGGTAGGCGGCCTGGTAGCGGTTCAGCTGCTTCTCCAGCGCCACCACCAGATCGACCCGCTCGTCCTCGGGCAGTGCCAGCGGGTCCAGGTCCGCCAGGTCGTCCCCGACCCCGTACGAGGACGGGTCAGCCAGCCCCCGGGCGATCCGCTCGCTGACCAGCGCGAACCGCTGACCGGGTCCCTCCTCGACCTGCACGTCGTCCGCGTCCCAATCGACGCCCTGGGCCCCGAACCACTCCCGCAGCTCGTACTCCTCGAGCGCCAGCTCCCACGCCTCATCGACCGTCGGCAGGTTCTGCAACCACCCCGGCGGCCGCTCATCGCGCGTCCCGTACCCCCACGACAGCGCCGAGGACGCCACCGGCACGGTGACGTCCTCGACAGGATTGGGGGTGGAAGACATGCCTTCATCGTACTCGTGTTCGATAGATGCCACAATCTTCGCGCGGCGATTTCCTGATGTGGCGAAGGCGTTTCTTGTCGCCCGCCGACATGGAGGGGTCCGCACCCGGCCGCGCGAGCCTCCGCCTACACCCTGCCTCCGCCACCAGCGCCTTGCCCACTCCAGGCCGCCGCACCAGCCGCTACAGGCTGACGTATCGACAAGTCCCCGTCACTAGCTCATCGCGTACCGCACCAGCCGCCGCCCCGGCTGCCTCGAAGCGCGCTTCACCTCGTCCACCGTCAGCACCTGCACCGGACTCATCCAGCCCTGCGAGGGCTTGTGCAGCGCCCACCCGCCGCCGAGCGTCACCGCGGCGTGCTGCACCAGACCCTCCCGCGATCGCCAGACGAACACCGTGCCCGGCTCGTCGTCGACACCGCCCGGCACCGTGACGTCCGCCAGCCACTCCTCGAACGGCTCGCGCTGCATCCAGGTGGTCGACGCGCCAGGGACACCGGCCGCGCCCATCACCGTGCCGAAGCAGTTCGGCCCGCTGGAGCCGGGAAACGCCCCCGCCATGACCCGAGCGGCGGGCAGCACGACCGAACAGTCGGTCCAGACCTGTTCGGGGACGAGCCGGTGCCCGCTCGGCCGTACGCCCTCCTCCACGAACGGCACCAGCGCCTCGACCTCGTTGCCCTGCAGCAGCGACGGCCACCAGACGAACCGGCGCCCGTCGCCCTGCTCGGCCACCCCGCGCGACCGGAGCGCCGGCCAGGCCCGCACGCTCGGCACCTGCCAACGCCCCAGCGTGTGCTGGCTCCGCACCAGCTGAGCGCGCGTCTCCCCTGCCAGAGCGTGGAACTCCTCGACGTCGAGGACCCGACACACCACCCCGTCGGGCAGGGACCACACGCCGAAGGTGTCCTGCGCCTCCATCGGCAGCTCGGCCGGAGCACCCCCTCGGCCGAGCTGCGCGAGCGGACCATCGGATGGCACAAGGAAGGGCTGTCGTTCGGGCGCGAACCACTCCGCCCAGCGGGACAGCAGGTCGTCGGAGACCTCGATGCCCAGTGCCTGGACGCTCTTCCCCCCGGTCACCGGCGCATCATGCCCAGGCGCGCCCGCTGCGCGCCGCCCAGTATTCGGCGGGCGGCTCCGCCAGGGACTGCAGCTCCTCGAGAACCTCGGCCGGCACCTCGACGTCCCGGGCGGCGGCGTTGCTGCGCACCTGGTCCGGCGTCGCCGCACCGGAGAGGACGCACGTGGCCCACGGCTGGGCGAGCGCGCAGGCCAGCGCGAGCGCGTCGGGCGCCACGTCCAGCGCAGCGGCGACCTGCTGGAAGCGCACCTCCCGCTCCCCCACGGCCCCGGGCGCCAGCCGCCCGTTCGCCATGCCCTCCTTCACGATGACCCGCGCGCCGGTGTCCCGTGCCTCGGCCAGCGCCGGAGCCACCGACGTCTCCAGCACGTTCCACGTGCTCTGGAACGAGGTGAACAGCGACCGCCCGTCGACCACCACCTCGAGCGCCTCTCGGACGGCGTCGGCCTGCTGCGCGCCGGAGGTGGAGATGCCGACGGCAACACCCCGGTCCCGCAGCTCGGCCAGCCGCCGGTGCAGCTCGGCGTCCTTCAGCACGCCGGTGTCCAGCGTGGCGCTGTGCACGTGGTAGACGGCGATCCGGTCGCCCAGCAGCGCCTCGCTCTGGGCCCACTGCTCGAGGAACGCGGGCAGCGAGTGGTCCTTCACCTCGTGCACCGCGGCGTCCATCCGCCACTCGCCGACGTAGCGGTAGCCCCACTTTGAGCCGATCTCGACGTCGGCCGCCGGGCGCGCGTCCAGCCACTGCGCGAGGAACGCCTCCGCCCGCCCGTAGGAGCGAGCGACGTCCACGTAGCGGACGCCTGCGTCGTAGGCGGCGTCGAGGACGGCCCAGGTGCGCGTCCTCAGCTCCTCGACCGATCGGCTGTCCCCCAGGTCGCGCTCACGGCCGGCGTTGATGTAGGCCGGGCGCCCCACCGCGGCCAGACCGATCCCGATCGCTGCACGAGAGCTCATGACCCGATCTTCGCATCCGTCATCGATCGGGAACGGACCCGGCCGGTCGGTCCTCTTGTGACAGAGCGCGCACCGCCATAGCCTCCGGCGTGGAACGTCCGAAGCGGTGACATGCCGGAACGGCCCGGCGGCCGAGCGGGAGGAGCGGACATGAAGAAGCTCATCAACGACCCGTCCGACGTCGTCTCGGACGCGCTGCGCGGCCTGGCCGCCGCGCATCCCGAGCTGCGCGTGGACCACGAGAACCGCGTCGTGTTCCGCGGTGACGCGCCGGTGCGCGGCAAGGTGGGCCTGGTCTCCGGCGGAGGTTCGGGCCATGAGCCGATGCACGGCGGCTTCGTCGGGATGGGCATGCTCGACGCCGCCTGCGCCGGCGAGGTGTTCACCTCCCCCGTACCGGACCAGATGGTGGCGGCCACCCGCGGCGTCGACGGCGGCGCCGGTGTGCTGCACATCGTGAAGAACTACACCGGCGACGTCATGAACTTCGAGATGGCGGCGGAGCTGGTGGCGGCCGAGACCGGCACCGAGGTGGTCTCGGTCGTGACCGACGACGACGTCGCCGTGCAGGACAGCCTCTACACCGCCGGCCGGCGCGGCGTCGGGGTCACCGTCCTGCTCGAGAAGATCGCCGGTGCGGCGGCCGAGCAGGGCCGGTCCCTGCAGGAGGTCGCCGACGTCGCCCGCAAGGTGAACGGCTCCGGGCGCAGCATGGGTATGGCCCTCACCTCGTGCACCGTGCCCGCCGCCGGCAAGCCCACCTTCGACCTGCCAGAGAACGAGATGGAGATCGGCGTCGGCATCCACGGTGAGCCGGGCCGGCGCCGGGTGCCGCTCGCCCCCGCCCGCGAGGTGTCCGAGATGCTGCTCGAGCCGGTGCTCGGCGACCTCGACTTCACCGGTGGCGACGGCGCCCTGGTGTTCATGAACAGCCTGGGCGCCACACCCCTGATCGAGCTCTACGTCATGTACGCCGAGGTCGCCGCCATCCTCGAGAAGGCGGGTGTCACCGTGGTCCGCTCGCTGGTCGGGCCCTACATGACCAGCCTGGAGATGGCCGGCTGCTCGGTCACCCTGCTCAAGCTCGACGAGGACCTGCTGCGCCTGTGGGACGCGCCGGTCAGCACCCCCGGCCTGCGGTGGGGGGTCTGAGGTGGCGGACGGGACCGTCGCACTGCCTGCCGTGGAGGCCTGGCTGCGCGAGTTCGCCAGGCTGGTGCACGAGAACCGGGACATGCTCACCGAGCTCGACTCCGCCATCGGCGACGCCGACCACGGCAGCAACCTCGACCGCGGCATGACCGCCGTGGTCGAGGCCGTCGCCTCCGCTCCCCCCGCCGACGCCGCAGCGCTGCTCAAGCAGACCGGCATGACGCTGGTCAGCAAGGTGGGCGGCGCCAGCGGCCCGCTCTACGGCACCTTCTTCCTGCGTGCGGCGGGCGCGATCGGCGACGGCGCCGACGCCGACGGGCTGGCCAAGGCCCTGCGGGCCGGCTTCGAGGGAGTGCTGGCGCGCGGCAAGGCCGAGCCCGGCGACAAGACGATGGTCGACGCGATGGGTCCGGCGTGCGACGCCCTGGAGAAGGCGCTCTCCGACGGGGCGTCGTTGGCGGACGGACTGAAGGCTGCGTCGGCTGCTGCCGACACCGGCCGCGACGCCACCACCCCGATGCTCGCGCGCAAGGGCCGGGCCAGCTACCTCGGCGAGCGCAGCATCGGCCACCAGGACCCGGGGGCCACCTCCACCGCCCTGCTCTTCCAGGCCGCCGCCGCCACGCTCGCCGACGCCGGCCCGCAGGCCTGAGCGTGACGGTCGGCCTGGTCGTCGTCTCGCACAGCCGCCCGCTCGCGCGCGCCGCGATCGGGCTGGCCGAGGAGATGCTGCAGGGCCAGGACGTCCCGATCGTCGCGGCGGCCGGGCTCGACGACGGCAGCCCCGACGGCGCCGTCGGCACCGACGCCACCGCCATCTACGACGCGCTGTCGGAGGCCGACCGCGGCGACGGCGTCGTCGTGCTGATGGACCTCGGCTCCGCGGTCCTGTCCGCCGAGCTCGCCCTCGAGCTGCTCGACGACGAGGCCCGGGGCCGCGTGCTGCTCTGCCCGGCACCGCTGGTGGAGGGCCTGGTGGCGGCCGCGGCCACCGCCGCCGGTGGTGCGAACCGTCCGCAGGTGGCCGCCGAGGCCACCGCCGGCCTGCTCGGGAAGCAGGAGCACCTCGGCGGCGCGGAACCGGCCGGCCCCGCCACGCAGGCGGCGAAGCAGCCGGCCGGCACGGAGACGACCGCCACCTTCGTGGTCACGCCCGAGCACGGCCTCCACGCCCGACCCGCCGCGCGCCTGGTGCAGGCCGTGGGCGGCCTGGACGCGCAGGTCGAGGTCCGCAACGCCAGCACCGGGTCGGGCTGGGTGCCCGCCGGCAGCCTGTCCCGGGTCTCCACCCTCGGCGCACTGCGCGGCCACGAGGTGCAGGTGCGCGCGTCGGGCCCTCAGGCGCGGCAGGCCGTCGACGCCCTCACGGCGCTCGCCGCCCGCGACTTCGACGAGACACCCGCCGCGCCCCCGGCGGAACAGACCGAGGCGGCGGCACCGACCGGCCCGGCCCCCGGCGCGCCCGGCATCGCTGTCGGCGCCGTCCGGGTCCTTCGCCCCCCGCGCCGCGAGGACCTGATCGCCACCCTCCCCGCGGCAGGAACCCGGCAGGAGGAGGCCGGCCGGCTCGAGCGGGCCCGCGGCACGGTGCGCGAGACCCTGCGCCGCACCGCGCGGGCCACCGCCGGCACCGCCGGCACCGACGCGGCCGGCGTCTTCGAGGCCCACCTGCTGCTCCTCGACGACCCCGACGTGGTGGCGGACGCGGGCTGTCGCATCGACGAGGGAGCGGACGCCGCGCACGCCTGGGTGGAGGCCACCGAGCAGCTGCGCGCCCAGCTCGCCGCCCTGCCCGACGCCTACCAGCGCGAGCGGGCCGCCGACGTCGTCGCGGTGGCCGACCAGGTGCTCGCCGCGCTGGCCGGGCCCGCCGCGAGACCCGCCGTCGAGCTCGGCGGCGACGACAACGGCACCGCCACCGTCCTGGTCGCCCCCGACCTCACCCCCGCCCAGGCCGCCGCCCTCGACCCGGACCGGGTGGCCGGCGTCGTGCTGGCCCACGGCAGCCCCACCGCCCACGCCACGATCCTGGCCCGCGCCCGCGGCGTGCCCCTCGTCCTCGGCGCCGGGCCCGACGTGCTGGACCTGGCCGACGGCACCGCGATCGCCCTCGACGGCGCCACCGGCGAGCTGCACGTCGACCCGGACCCGGCCACCAGGCAGCTCATGGAGCGGCGCCGCGCCGACCAGCAGCAGGCCGCGAGCGACGCCCTGGCCCGCGCCGGCCGGCCGGCCCGCACCCGCGACGGCGTCCACGTGCTGGTGGCCGCCAACGTGGGCTCGCTGCCCGACGCGGTGGCCGCCGCCCAGCGCGGCGCCGACGCCGCCGGCCTGGTCCGCACCGAGTTCCTGTTCCTGGAGCGCGAATCCGCCCCCGACGTCGAGGAGCAGGAGGCGGTCTACCGGGAGCTCGCTACGGCGCTGGACGGACGGCGGATCACCCTGCGGACCCTCGACGTCGGCGGCGACAAACCCCTGCCCTACCTGCCGACCGAGCCGGAGGACAACCCGTTCCTCGGCGTGCGCGGCATCCGGCTGTCCCTCGCGCGCCCCGCCCTGCTGGCCGACCAGCTGCTCGCGGTGGTCCGCACCGCGCACCACCACCCGGTCAGCGTGATGTTCCCGATGGTCGCCACGGTGGCCGAGCTGCTGCGGGCCCGGCGCCTGCTCGAGGACGCGGCCCGGCGGGACGGGCGCCCGCTGCCCGCCGACCTGCAGGTCGGGGTGATGATCGAGGTCCCGGCCGCCGCGCTCAAGACCGCGGCGCTGGCGCCGCACGTCGACTTCCTCAGCATCGGCACCAACGACCTCACCCAGTACGCCCTGGCCGTCGACCGCGGCAACCAGGCGCTCACCGCGCTCGGGGACCCCTACGACCCCGGCGTGCTGCGGCTGGTCGACGCCGTGTGCCGCGGCGCCGGCGACCGGCTCGTCGCGGTGTGCGGCGAGCTCGCCGGGGACCTGCGCGCCACCGCGCTGCTCGTCGGCCTCGGCGTGCGCGAGCTCAGCCTCAACCCCGCCCAGGTGCCCCTGGTCAAGGACGCCGTGCGCGGTCTGGACAGCGCCGCCGCGGCCGGGCTGGCCCGGCGCGCGCTGCGCGCCGTCGGCCCGGACGAGGTCCGGGCACTGGTCCGCGACGACGACGGCCTGCGCGAGGCCGGCTCAGCCGATCCCACGGCGACCTCGGGGTGACGCGCGTCCCACACCTCAAGACGCGGGGTTCACCCCCGTGCCTCGCTGGGAAGGGGCGCAGGCGGCACGGACGCGCCGACCGTTCCGACCCCCATCGGTCCGCTCCTGCACTGTGCACCACCCCTGAGCACCACCCTGAGCACCATCGACCCACATCGAGCACGGGGCACACGAGGCGAGGAGCGGACATGGCCGACTGGCGCGACCGGGCACGGTGCCGGGACGAGGACCCCGAGCTGTTCTTCCC
>JBQCIO010000058.1:0-14196 GCA_051953655.1 Motilibacteraceae bacterium | reverse complement strand
CAGCCCGAGGTCCTTGAACCTCACCTCGGCTGTGAGCAGCCGGTGCGTGCCGATGACTACGTCGATGCTGCCGTCCCGTAAGCCGGCCTTGACCGCGTCGGCCTCCTTGGCGGACTGGAACCGGGACAGCGCCTTCACGTTCACCGGGAAGCTGGCGTAGCGCTCGGAGAACGTGGAGAAGTGCTGCTGCACCAGGAGGGTGGTCGGCACCAGCACGGCCACCTGCTTGCCGTCCTGCACCGCCTTGAACGCCGCGCGCACCGCGATCTCGGTCTTGCCGTAGCCGACGTCGCCGCAGACGATCCGGTCCATCGGGACCGGCCGCTCCATGTCGGCCTTGACCTCGTCGATGGTGGTGAGCTGGTCCGGCGTCTCCGCGTAGGGGAAGGCGTCCTCGAGCTCGCGCTGCCACGGGGTGTCCGGGCCGAAGGCGTGACCGGGCGCGGCCACCCGCGCGGAGTAGAGCCGGATGAGCTCGGCGGCGATCTCGCGGACCGCCTTGCGGGCGCGGTTCTTCCGCTTGGTCCAGTCCGCCCCGCCCATCTTGTCCAGCGACGGGCTCTCGCCGCCGACGTAGCGGGTCACCTGGTCCAGCTGGTCGGTGGGCACGTAGAGCCGGTCACCGGGCTGGCCGCGCTTGCTGGGCGCGTACTCGATCACGAGGTACTCGCGGGTGGCCCCGGCCACCGTGCGCTGCACCATCTCCACGTAGCGGCCGACGCCGTGCTGCTCGTGCACCACCGGGTCGCCGGGCTTGAGCTGCAGCGGGTCGACCATGTTGCGCCGCCGGCTGGGCATGCGGCGCATGTCCTTGGTGGAGGCCTTCTGCCCGGCCAGGTCGGTCTCGGTGAGCACCGCCAGCCGCAGGTCGTCCACCAGCAGGCCGCGATCCAGGGAGCCGGTGGAGACGTGCACGACGCCGGGCTGCAGGTCGGCCGGCAGGTCGGCGTCCAGGCGGGCGGCGATGCCCTCCTCCTTGAGCCGCTCGACCGTGCGCTCGGCCGGACCGTGGCCCTCGGTCACGAAGACCACGCGCCAGCCGTCGCCGAGCCAGCCCTTGACGTCGGACAGTGCGCGCTGGAGGTCGCCGCGGTAGCCGTCGACGTCGCGGGCGCCCATCGTGAGCGTGTCGTCGTCGGCCAGCTCGGCGTCGACGGTGAAAGGAGTCAGGCCCCACCACGGGATCCCGTGGTCCAGCGCATGCCCGCGGACGTCGGCCAGGGAGCGGTAGGCGGCGGCGCCGAGGTCGACCGGGGTGCTGTTGCCGGCAGCGGCGTTGGCCCAGGAGGCCTCGAGGAACTCCTGGCTGGTGGCGACCAGGTCCGCGGCGCGGGTGCGGACCCGCTCGGGGTCGCACAGCACGACGTGGGCGCCCTCGGGCAGCACGTCGAGCAGCAGCTCCATGTCGTCGACGAGGGCCGGGGCCAGCGCCTCCATCCCCTCCACCGCCATGCCCTCGGCCAGCTTGTCGAGCATGTCGACCAGCTCGGGGTGCTCGACCGCGAGGTCCCGGGCCCGCTGGCGCACCTGCGGGGTGAGCAGGAGCTCCCGGCACGGCGGCGCCCACAGCCCGTGCTCGGCCACCTCCAGCGAGCGCTGGTCGGCCACCTTGAAGTAGCGGATCTCCTCGACCGTGTCGCCCCAGAACTCCACCCGCAGCGGGTGCTCCTCGGTGGGCGGGAAGACGTCGAGCAGGCCGCCGCGCACGGCGAACTCACCGCGCGACTCGACCAGGTCCACCCGGGTGTACGCGGCGTCGGCCAGCCGGCGCGCCACGTCCTCCAGGTCCGCCTCGCCGCCGGCGGTCAGCGCCACCGGCTCCAGGTCGCCCAGGCCCTTCACCAGCGGCTGCAGCACCGCGCGGACCGGCGCGACGACCACCTTGAGCGGGCCGGCCGAGGCGTCCTCGCTGCTGGGGTGCGCCAGCCGGCGCAGCACCGCGAGCCGCCGACCGACCGTGTCCGACCGGGGGCTCAGCCGCTCGTGCGGGAGGGTCTCCCACGCGGGGAACTCGGCCACCGCGTCGGGCCCGAGCAGCGAGCCGAGCGCCTGCACCAGGTCCTCGGACTCCCGGCCGGTGGCCACCACCGCGAGGACCGGACGGCCGGCCCCGGCGGCCAGCGCACCGACGACGAACGGCCGGGCCGGGGCAGGGGCGGTGAGGTCGAGCGCGGAGCGGGCGCCGCCGCGGGCGGCCTCGACGGCCGTGGCGAGCGCGCGATGAGGGCGCGTGGGGTCGAGCAGGACGTCGAGCAGGCCGGACAGGCTCACGGCGAAGGGTCTCCTCGGGCAGCACCGGAGCCCCGGATCGCGCGGCGACGGGTCGTCGGAGACCGGGGAGGCTCCCAGCCTACGACCGCTCGTCGCTCATCTCATGACAGAGCGGGCGGGCCCCCGCCCCACCCGCTCGACCCGCACCGGGTCGCGTGCCTGCCTCAGCCGCCCCTACCGGTAGTGGCCGCCCCTACCGGTAGTGGTGGTGGCGCACCCGCCGGCGCCGCCGGCCCGGGTGCGCGTGCGGCGTCGGACCGCGACCGTACGACCGCTCGCCGGGCCCCTCGACCACCTTGCCCGGCGGCACGGTGACGGGCCGGCCATCGCCTCCACCACCTCCGGTCGGTGCGCTCGCGGTGTCCGCCGCGGCGGGGGTGACCGAGACCGCCTGGGCCACCGGCACCATCCAGAGCGCACTCCCGACCAGCGCCCCTCGGCGCAGAGCCTCCCGTCTCGTCAGACCGCTTCGGGGCGTCCCGGCCCCTGACTCACCCATGCCCATCGCGCGTCCCCTCCCTCGCCGGCCCCTCCCGGATCGCCGTCCGCTGCTCAGATCGTCACTCGCATGGGCGAGATCGTCAGCCGCTCTTGCGAAATCACGGCCTCACCGTCGGCGATGACACGAACGTATGGACCGCGTGATCCCAGTCCAGACCCGTTCGCGCTTGCCTGTCAGGGTTTCGTCCCGATCGGGCGATCAGGAGGAAGCCTCGGCGAAGCCGCCCTCTGCAGACCGAAGGCGCCTATGGTCCCCGGGTATGGGGGAACAGCAGGGTGGCGGCCGCTTCGCTCCTCACCAGGACGTCCTCGAGACCGAGCTCGGGGCCGAGCTGTGCCTGCTGCACCGCGGCACCGACGAGGTGCTGGTCCTCAACACGACGGCCGCTGACCTGTGGCGCCTGCTGGACGGCGACACGGAGGTCACCGAGGCCGTGGGCCTGCTGGCGCTGAACTACCAGGTGCCGGGTGACGAGGTCCGGGCGCAGATCGCCCCTCTGCTGCAGGACTGGTGCCTTCGCGGTTTCCTCGTCCCCCGCGACGCGCAGTGACAGGCGCTGGACCCTCCGCCGTCACCGAGCTGCAGGGTTCGGCCCTCGGCATCTCCTACGCCTTGTCGGGGACGCCTGCCGCGCTCTCCCGGCTGGCGGACCTGCTCCCCCTGCGGGACGACGCCGGACCCACCCGGCTCGCGCTCGCCGTCGTCGGCGCGGGGCGGCCCGGCGCCCGCCGCACGGTGCGGACGCGCTGGCTCGACGGCACCGGGCCCGACCGGCTGGTCGACGTGGGGACCGACGACGACGTCGAGGCGCTGCTCGCCGCGCTCAACGAGACGGTGCTGAGCTGGTGCGAGGACCTCACGCTGCACGCCGGGGTGGTGCTCGGGGTCACCGGAGCGGTCGCCTTCCCCGGCGCCTCCGGGCTGGGCAAGACGACCCTCGTGGGCGCCTGCCTGCGGCAGGGGCTGCCGCTGCTGTCCGACGAGGCCCTGCGCCTGACCCCGGACGGGTGGGCCCTGGCCTACCCGCGCCCGCTCGCGCTCGACGCGCGCTCCGCGGCCCTGCTCGGGCTCCCCGCCCCGCTGGACGGGCGAGAGCTCCTGCTCCGCCCCGACGCGCTCGGGCCGCTGGCCCCACCCGGCCCGCACCCGCTCGCCGCGGTGCTGCTGCTGGAGCGCCGCCCGGGCCCGGTCCGGCTGCGCCCGGCCACCGCCGGCGAGGCGGTGCACGCCATGCTCACCCGTTCCTTCAACCACTTCCGCGACCCCGCTCGGGCCGTGCGCTCGGTCACCGCAGGCGTCGCCGGGGCGGAGTGCCTGCACGTCGGCTACGAGGACGCCCGCGCGCTGGGCGAGCTGCTCGGGCGGCGCTGGCCGCCTGCCTGTCTGGACGGCCGGCCGCTTCGGTAGTCTGCCCGGAAGGACAGCGCGGTCCCGGCCCTGCACCTCCGACCACCGGAGCTCGCCGTGACCGCTGAGACCACCCACCGCACCGCCGACCTCGTCGCGACCCCCAGCGCCCCTGTCGGCGACGACCACGCCGCGCTGCGCGCCGACATCCGCCGCCTGGGCACCCTTCTCGGCGAGTCCCTGGTCCGTCAGGAGGGCCCGGAGCTGCTCGAGCTCGTGGAGCGGGTCCGCCTGCTGGTCCGCGAGGACTCCGCCGCTGCCGCCACTCTCCTCGACGACGTCGACCTGCCCACCGCCACCCGCCTGGTGCGGGCCTTCTCCACCTACTTCCACCTGGCCAACATCAGCGAGCAGGTGCACCGCGCCCGCGAGCTGGCCGCCGAGCGGGCCCGCAGCGGCGGCTGGCTGGCCCAGGCGGTGGAGGACGTCGCCGCCTCCGGGCTGTCCGCGGACGAGGTGACCGCGCGGGTGCGCAGCCTCGCGGTGCGCCCGGTCTTCACCGCCCACCCCACCGAGGCGGCGCGCCGCACCGTGCTGGGCAAACTGCGCCGTGCGGCGGACCTGCTCGACACCACGGGCGGGTCACGCACGGACCGGCGGCTGGCCGAGGTGGTCGACCTGCTGTGGCAGAGCGACGAGCTCCGGCTGGACCGGCCGACCGTGGGCGACGAGGCGCGCAACATCCTCTACTACTACGACGAGCTCTACGCCGAGGCCGTGCCGGACGTCCTCGAGGAGCTGGCCGAGCAGCTGCGCTCGGTCGGTGTCGAGGTGCCGGCCACGGGCAAGCCGCTGTCCTTCGGCACCTGGATCGGCGGCGACCGCGACGGCAACCCCAACGTCACCCCCGCCGTCACCGCCGAGATCCTGTCGCTGCAGCACGACCATGCCCTGCGCGACGCGATCGAGCTGGTCGACGGGCTGCGCCAGGAGCTGTCCAGCTCCAGCCGGATCGCCGGGGTGAGCCCGGAGCTGGAGGAGAGCCTGACCCGCGACCTCGAGGCCCTGCCCGAGGTCGAGCCGCGCTACCGGCGGCTCAACGCAGAGGAGCCCTACCGGCTCAAGGCGACCGCCATCCGCGCCAAGCTCGTCGCCACCCGCCGCCGGCTGGCCGACGACGCCCCGCACCGCCCCGGTCGCGACTACGCCTCGTCGGAGGAGCTGCTCGCCGACCTGCTGGTGATGCGCGACTCCCTGCTCGCGCACCGCGGCGAGCTGATTGCCCACGGCCGGCTCGAGCGCGCCATCCGCACCGTGTCGGCCTTCGGCCTGCACCTGGCCACCATGGACGTGCGCGAGCACTCGGCCGCGCACCACCACGTGCTGGCGCAGATGTTCGACCGGCTCGGCGAGCTGTCCGACCGCTACGACGACCTGTCCCGCGACCATCGCCTGGCGCTGCTGCGCAAGGAGCTGGCGGGGCGGCGGCCGCTGTCGCCCAACCCACCCCAGCTGGACGAGGCCGGGGCGAAGACCTACGGCATCTTCACCACCATCCGCGACGCGCTCGACCGCTACGGGCCGTCCGTCGTCGAGTCCTACATCGTGTCGATGACGCACGGCGCCGACGACCTGCTCGCCGCCGTCGTGGTGGCCCGCGAGGCCGGGCTGGTCGATCTCGCCGCCGGCGTGGCGCGGATCGGCTTCGTGCCCCTGCTGGAGACCGTGGCCGAGCTGCGCTCCGCGGACGGCATCCTGGAGGACCTGCTCGCGGACCCGTCCTACCGCCGGCTGGTCGCCCTGCGCGGCGACGTGCAGGAGGTCATGCTCGGCTACTCCGACTCCAACAAGGACGCCGGCATCACGACGTCGCAGTGGGAGATCCACCGCGCCCAGCGCCGCCTGCGCGACGTCGCCCTGCGCCACGGGGTACGGCTGCGGCTCTTCCACGGCCGCGGCGGCTCGGTCGGCCGCGGCGGCGGCCCCACCTACGACGCGATCCTCGCCCAGCCGTGGGGCACGCTCGACGGCGAGATCAAGGTGACCGAGCAGGGCGAGGTCATCTCGGACAAGTACCTGCTGCCGGCACTGGCGCGGGAGAACCTCGAGCTCACCCTCGCCGCCTCGCTGCGGGCCACCGTGCTGCACCGGGGCCCGCGCGCCTCCACCTCGTCCCTCGAGCGGTGGGACCCGGTCATGGACCAGGTCTCCGACGCCGCGTTCGCCGCCTCCCGCGGGCTGATCGACCATCCGGATCTGCCGACCTACTTCACCCAGTCCACGCCGGTGGAGCAGCTCGGCGACCTGCACCTGGGCTCCCGGCCCTCGCGCCGGCCGGACAGCAGCGCCGGCATCGACGGCCTGCGCGCCATCCCGTGGGTGTTCGGCTGGACCCAGTCCCGTCAGATCGTGCCCGGCTGGTACGGCGTCGGCAGCGGGCTCGCGGCTGCGCGGGCGGCGGGCCACGGCGACGTCCTGGACGAGATGTACCAGCAGTGGCACTTCTTCCGGACGTTCCTGTCCAACGTCTCGATGACGCTGGCCAAGACCGACCTGTCGGTGGCGCGGCACTACGTCGAGCAGCTCGTCGAACCGCGGCTGCGCCCGCTGTTCGGGTCGATCCAGACCGAGTACGAGCGCACGGTCACCGAGGTCCTGCGGATCACCGGCGAGCGCGACCTGCTCGGCGCCAACCCGGTGCTGGCGCAGACGCTCCGCGTGCGCGACGCCTACCTCGCGCCGATCTCCTACCTGCAGGTGGCGCTCCTGCGCCGGGTGCGCGAGACCCCGGTCGACAAGGTCGACCCGGAGCTGCGCCGGGCGCTGCTGCTCGCGGTGAACGGGGTGGCGGCCGGGCTGCGCAACACCGGCTGATCCGGCCCCGCTCCGGGGGCGCGGCACGTATGGTCGCGCCGTGGCCCCGGCGCGCCCGCCCTCGCGACGGGCCGTGGGCCGGGCACTGGTGGCTGCGGTCCGCGCAGAGGACGACACCCTGCGCGAGCACGTGGATCGGCACGGCACCGACCTGCTCGAGCGCGCGGCCCGGCGGCACGGCGTGGAGGGGATGCTCGACCTCTCGCTGCACCGGATCGGCGCGGGCACCGCGAGCAGCACGGCGGCCCGGGTGGGCGCGGCGGTGCACCACACCCGCACCCTGTCCCTGCTCGAGCAGGTGGCCGGCCTCCTCGGCGCAGCGGCCGTGGAGCACCTCGTGGTCAAGGGCCCCGTGCTCGCCGGGCACCACTACGAGCGCCCGGACCTGCGCCGCTACGTCGACCTCGACGTCCTGGTGCCGCCGGCGGGCTTCGCGCGAGCGCTGGAGTCGCTGGTGGACGACGGCTTCACCGTCTTCGAGGACGACTGGAGCACCTTGCGGGAGGTGCTCGCCGGCGAGCTCCGGCTGCTGCGCGACGACGACGTCGTCGACCTGCACTGGACGCTCGTCGACGACTCCGCGGCCAGAGGGCGCTGCCGCTTCCCCACCGAGCCGCTGTTCGCCGCGCAGCGCCGGGTGAGGCTGGGAGGCACCGAGGTTACGACCACGAGCGCCGTGCACACCCTGCTGCACGTCTCTCTGCACGCCGCTCTCTCCGGTGCGACCCGGCTCGTGTGGATGGTCGACGTCGACCGCGTCCTGCGCCGCGACCGGCCCGACTGGGACGAGGTGGTCCGGGAGGCGGCGGCCGCCGGCATCGCGGCGCAGGTCGGCGTCGTGCTGGCCCGCGCACGCCGCACGGTCGCGGCACCGGTGCCGGACGAGGTCCTGCTCACGCTGGGCCCTGGCCGCGGATGGCGTCCCCTGGTGTCCGTCGCGGACCGCTGGGCCCCGGTGGGCGTTGCCCGCACCGACGCCTCCGGCGCCCGGATGCTCGTCCGGGCGACCCGGGACAGCGACGTGGCCAGCTGGGCCGCGTTGGCCGGCAAGGTGGCCTCCCGCGCCGCAACCAGACGTCGACCACCTACCGTCCGTAGGACCTCAGGCGCGGAGTGTCGCACAGCGTCGCGGGCCGAGTACCTCGGAGCGGTGGTCGGGCAGGAGTGACAGCCGCTGCCCTGCGTCGCTGTCCGGCCGCACTCCGAAGTAGTGCTGCCACCCAGGGGGGATGTCCCCTAGCGTGCAGGAAGCACGCGGCGGACGGGGCCGGCTGCGACAGGGGGCGACGTGGACGCACAGATGCGGGCGGGTGACCCGCCGGCGATGACCAGACGAGAGGCTTTGCGGGCGGGGCTGCTCCTCGGCACCGCGGCCTGGGCCGTCCCGCTCGCCCAGGCGATGAGTGCGACCCCGGCCGCTGCCGACACCCCCAGCGCGCCTGGCCGCCCCGGCGCCCCTCCCCAGGGCGGGGCCGAGGCCCAGATCGCCGTCCCCGCCACGGGCCCGCTGGCGTCCACCGGCTCGGACGGGCACGAGGCCCTGCTGGCCGCGGCCGGGGTGACGGCCGTGGCCGCCGGCGCGACGCTCGTGCGGCGCCGGCGACCGGCGCGACCGGTGGGCCGGCACCGGGCCTGAGCCGACCGACCCGCTCAGCCGCGAGACTGGGCTGCCGGCACCAGGTCGACGACGGGCGGATGGGCCGGGTCGGGCACGTCACCACGGGCGAGCCGGCGCAACCGGAAGGCGATCCCGCACATCAGGGCCGACAGCGCCGCGCACATCGGGAAGGACAGGGCGTCGAAGGTGGCGAAGCCGACAGCCGCGGCCGAAACCCCGGCCGCGACCGCGCGCGCCATGCTCCGCCGCGTCGAGTGCAGCGGCCAACGGGTGGCCGCGCTCGCGGCGCAGAGGAACGCCCCGCCGAACAGCGAGAGCAGCGCGAGCAGCCCGAGCAGCCCGGTGTCGATCAGCGTGAGCAGGTACTGGTTGTCGAGGATGTGGTAGCTGGGCAGGAAGGTGTTGAAGCCCCGACCGAAGAACGGCCGCGCCGCGATGTAGGGCGCGACGACGTCGTAGGACCCGGCGCGGGACCCGGCACTGGGGTCCGAGCCGATCCCCACGAACAGGCCGCGCAGCGTGCCGATGAGGCCGGGGACGGCGACCTTGACCGAGACCAGGACGAGAGGCAGCGCCAGCAGCGTGTAGCGGCGCTGCCGGCGCGGCAGCCCGGGAAGGAACACCGCGAGCGCCACCGCCGAGGCCAGCACGGCGGAGCGGGACACCGACATCAGCGCCGCGAGAGAGATGACCAGGACGGACAGGACCGGTCTCGTCCTTCGTCCTGGCGGCGCCGTCAGGGCGAAGTGCAGGGCCAGGGGCAGCACGATCGCAAGCACCACGCCGAGCTCGATCGGGTGGGTCGCCGTGGCGCTCGGCCGGTTCAGCCCGTTCCGCGTCTCCATCGACGAGAGGTACCCGTCGGCGCTGAGTCCGGGCACCCGGATGTAGGACGCGACGTCGATGCCGGTGAAAAACTGCAACACAGCCATAGATCCGACCACTGCCGCACCACCTACGAGACGTCGTAGGAGCTGTTCGGCGCGGGTGGTGCTCGGGATACCGTCCGCCGCCACCAGCAGCAGGCCGAGCAGGGCCAGGAGGGACACGATCCCGCGGTCCGCTGCTCGCACCTCGATGTCGTCGATGGGCCGCGACATGGCCACGACGTAGGAGACGGCGACCGCGGCCGCCCACGCCCCGGCCGCCCAGCGCGCCGGCCGGCTGGGGTAGAGCGAGGGAGCGGCGGTCAGCACCGCGTGCGACCACCAGACCAGGCCGGCCGCCGCCAACAGCAGCGCCGGCGAGCCCGAGCCGCCAAGCGGCGCGAAGACCAGCCGGGACGGGACGAGCAGCAGCAGGACGGCGAGGACGCTCAGGAAGGTGACGGCGTCGCCCCGGTCGCGTCCCGTCCCGGGACCGGCGGCGGGAGCCGGAGCCGCTCGCCGCCGCGGCCGGAGCGTCGCGGTCATCGGGGAGCGGTCTCGACCAGGTCCTTGTCCCGGACGTCTTCCGCCCCGTTCCCGCCGACCGGCGCGCCCTGCCGCAGCCGCCCCTGCGCACCCCTGCTGCGCCGCGCCTTGCGGGCGTCACGGACGAAGGCCAGACCGAGCGTGAGCACCACCACGGCCACCGCAGCCTCGCCGGCCTTCTGCAGCTGGCGCTTGCGGATCACCTCGACCTTCGCCGACGCCACGTCGACCGTCCGCACGTAGGTGCCCTTGGGAGCGCCGGCCGTCTGCTGCGCGCGCAGGAGCTGCACCTGCAGCTGGTCGAACAGGACCGACACGCCCCGCTGCGCGTCCTTCTCCGTGCCGGCCTTCACGGAGAGGTCGATGAACGGGCCGCTGCCGCCGACCGGGGCCACGACGTACTGCGAGGGCACCCCGGCCCGGGCCAGCGCGTCGACGACTCCCTCGTCCTGCATCATCGCGGTCGAGACGATCTGCGCTGCCACCGGCACGGACGAGTCGAGGGTGAGGTAGGGGTTCTGGAGGGTTCCTGTCCGAGGGTCCACCGTGGTCGGCCCCAGTAGCAGCACGGTGCGCGTGGCCTGGTGCTCGGGCGGGGAGGCGCCGAAGGTGAGGACGGCAGCCGCCACGGCGAGGCCGAGCCCCAGCAGCACGAGCACCCACTGACGACGGACGGTCGCAGCGAGCGAAGAGACGTACATGGGCCCCCCAGACGGCACGGGCTGTGGGCAACGGCCGATGCTTGCACCCTAGGTGCCCGGTCCGCCCGCGTCACCGGGTCTGCCGGAAACGGTGACGCGATCGGTCACGACCGAAACAACGGTGACAGAACGGTTTCGTTCAGTGACTGTGGCAGCGACGCGGCCGAGCAGCACCACGACGACCGTCTCTGGTGGCAGAGTCGTCCCGTGCGCGCAGGCTTCGCTGGCCCCACCACCGGGCGGCCTGGCCGGTGGCGCGCCCTGCTCGTCGGGGCTGCCGCCGCCGTCGGGCTGCTCGCCACGCTCGCGTCCTGGCAGTGGGTGCTGCGGCCGCACCTGGTGTGGTCCGCGGACGCGTCCGTCGTGTTCCTGTCCCCGGTGCCGAAGACCGACAACCCCTACACGTGGTTCCCGAAGAACGCCCAGTACGTCGCCCAGACGGCCGCTCTCGAGGTGTCCTCGGACGCCGGACGGCAACGGCTCTCGCAGGGCGGGTCCATGTACGACGCCAGGCTGGTGAACGTGGGGAGCCAGTGGGTCCCGGTGCACGACCGGCCCACGGTCGCGGTGCACGTGCTCGGCCCGGACGGGGACAGCGTGGCGGCGGTGCGCACCGCGGTCGTCGCGGAGCTGGTGCGCGACGCGGACCGGCAGCAGGCCACGCTCGGGACTCCGACACAGGACAGGATCAGCACCACGACCTTCGGGATGGACTCTCCGGCCTCGCCCACCGGGGGACGCCGGAGCCGCGCTGTCGCCGTGCTCTTCCTGCTCACCGCCGGGCTGTGGCTCGTCTTCGCCAAGGTGGCCCGCAGGTCACTGACCCGGGCGAGCACCCACGACGGCGGGGACCGGACCGGGCAGCCCGAGCAGCTCGTGGCGGTCGGCGGCGCGCGCCAGGACGCCGGCCGGTAAGGCGCCGGCCCCGGCCGACCCGACGGTCTGCGATCGGTAGGCCGCGAGGGCGTTCAGCTTGCGGTCCTGAACCGGGCGGCCGTCGACGACGAGCACGGGGCGGGTCAGCTCCTGCCGTACGGCGGCGAGCCGCCCTCCCGCGTCGCGCTGCCAGGGCCAGAGCGACCAGTACCAGACGTAGTAGTCGAGCAGCCGTAACGGGATCTGCGCCTCTCCGACAGCCTGTCGGACAGCCAGCGCGACCGCGGCGTGGTCCGGGTGGGCCTCGCCCACGGCCGGGGCGAGGACGTCGGCCGGACCGAGCTCCGCGAGCAGGTCGCGGACCGCCGCGGCGATGTCGTCCTGGTGCGCGGCGAGCCTGCCGTCGGGAAGCTCCAGGAAGCGCACGTCCTGGACGCCGAGCAGTGCGGCCGCCCGCTCGGCCTCCCCGCGGCGTGTCGCCGCGAGCCGTGCTCGCGGGATGACGGGGTGCGAGCGCTCGCCCATCGAGACGTGAACCACCGTGACCGGCGTGCCGCGCAGGGTGCGGCGCAGGATAGTGCTGCCGACGCCGAGGACCTCGTCGTCGGGGTGCGGGGAGAGGACCAGGCACGGCCGGAGGTCGTCCTGTGGGGTGGCTGCGGCACCGCGTCGCACGAGCTCGGCGCGCCACCGCCGCCGCAGCGGCTCGGCGAGTCGCTGCGGTAGCACGGCCACAGCACACCCTCTCGGAAGGCGGAACGACAGCGGCGATTCGCCGGACCGATCGGAGGAGAAGTCTTCGCCCGCTTGCGCCGATGCTTCTGCCAACCACCGGTAGTCGACCTGCTCCGTTGCGCAACCAAGGGGCGAACGCTGGTGGGCCGTCATGTCGCCGCACAGCAAGGACTTCTTCATGCCCTGGACGACCACGCAGCGTGAGAAGCGGGTGACGCACCGGCGTCGCCGCCCTCTCGTCACCCTCCTCGCCGCCGGCTCGCTCGTCGTCCCGCTGGGGGCGGTAGCGGCCGGCGTCGCGGACGCCTCGCCCGCGCACCGGGCGTGGAAGCGCTCGAGCACGACGACGACCACCGCCACCGCGCAGACCACCTCCGGCACGAGCTCGCTGTGGAGCACCAGCACGGTGCCCGGGACGACGAGCGCCAACGACGGCAGCGCCGTGGAGCTGGGCGTCCGGTTCCGCTCGGACGTGGCGGGCCAGGTGACCGGCGTCCGCTTCTACAAGGGCGCGGGCAACACGGGGACGCACACCGGCACGCTGTGGACCAGCACCGGCACGAGGCTGGCCACCGGGACGTTCGCCAACGAGACCAGCTCCGGCTGGCAGACGCTGGTCTTCAGCCAGCCGGTGGCCATCAAGGCCGACACCGCCTACATCGCGTCGTACCACACGCCCACCGGGCACTACGCCTTCACCAGCGGCTACTTCAGCAAGACCCGGGACAGCGGCCCCCTGCACGCCCCCGCGAGCACGAGCACCGCCCCCAACGCCCTGTTCCGGTACGGCTCGGGCGGGTTCCCCACGGGCACCTACCAGGCGGCCAACTACTGGGTGGACGTGCTCTTCCAGGGCTCCTCCACGACGGTGTCGTCGCCCACCGCCTCGCCCACGGCGACGGCGACGGCGACGGCCACGGCCTCGCCCAGCCCGACGGCGACCTCGTCGCCGACGGCCTCCCCGACGTCGTCCACCAGCAGCCCGACGGCCTCGCCCACCAGCTCGCCCACCAGCACCGCCACCAGCTCGCCCACAAGCTCGCCCACCAGCACGTCGAGCAGCACCTGGCCCGGCGCCACGAACACCGGCGTCCCGGCGGGGACGACCCTCACCAAGGTGTCCGGCAACTACCGGGTCACCACGCCGGGCGCGGTCATCAGCGGCCTGGACATCGAGGGCTCGCTGGACATCGCGGCGGACAACGTCACCGTGAAGAACACCCGCGTCCGCGGCATCGGCGAGCCCAGCTGGATCGTCTCGCTCGCTACGCACAGCACGCTGCAGGACGTGGAGATCGGCGGCGGGGCCTCCGGCACCGACTGGTCGCTGGCCACGGCCATCTACACCGGCGGCAACAACAGCGGCAACAAGATCATCCGCGTGAACATGCACCACACGCAGGACGGGGTGCGGCTCGACGGCGGCACGACGCTGCAGGACAGCTGGATCCACCAGCTGAACTACAACGGCGGAGCGCACTCGGACGGCATCCAGGCCACGCAGGGCGACAACGACGTCATCCGTCACAACACGATCGAGGGCGGCAACAACGACTCGATCTTCCTGCAGACCACCGGGGGCGACCCGCAGATCCACAACGTGACGATCGACAACAACCTGCTGCTCGGGACCACCTCCGGCAGCGCGCTGTCGAGCTACGGCGTCAGCAACGAGACCGCCAGCAACGTGAGCCTGACCAACAACGTGTTCAACCGCACGTGGCAGGTCGGGCCGACCGGCGGCAGCTTCGTCACCTTCTCCGGCAACACCTACACCGACGGCACAGCCGTGAAGTAGGCCTCCGGGCACGTGCGAGACCCCGCGAGAGGGGGGGGCCCTGCGGGGGCCCCCCCCCCCCG
>JBQCIO010000057.1:0-6088 GCA_051953655.1 Motilibacteraceae bacterium | reverse complement strand
TCGGCCAGGTCGGTCAGGGCGTCGAACCTCCACGCCCCGACGCGCTGCTTGTAGACCTGCTGGCGGCGCCGCTTGGCCTCCTGCCAGACCGCGATGGCGTCGGCGTGCTCGCGCGAGCCGTTCCCGTACTGCTTGCGGGCGGCGCGCATGGCGAGGAGCACGTCCTTCTCGGTCGCCTTGGCTGCAGAGCGTGCCTTCTCGCGCATCCACCGGGCGTGCCCCTCGATGAGCTGGGCGATGCGGTGCACCTGGGTCGGGTCGCTGACCGCGCGCAGGGTGGAGTCGCGGACGATGCGGTTGCCGTCGGCGTCGAGCTGGTCGACCTCGTCGTGCCACACCTCGACCCGCCGGCCCTTGCGCGCGGCCTCGTGCTCGAGCGCCCCGCGGTCGGGCAGCAGCTTGGCCAGGACGCGGTCGATGTGCCGCTGCAGCTCCCTGGTGGTGGACGTCGGCACTTTCGGGAGCACGAGGTCGAGGACCTTCTCGAGCAGCTCCTGCGGGACGGCGCGGGTGGAGGTGCGCAGCACGTGCCACTGCTGGCGGGTCATCACCCCGGCCAGCATCAGCTCCCGCGCGCGGACGTAGGGGCCGTCGAGCTGGCGGGCCTGCTCGGCGACCGCGTACATCCCGGCCGGGGACAACCGCATCCCCAGGCGAAGCTCCTCCCGCCGGCACCGGGCGGCCATCTCGGTCGGGTCCTGCCACTGGGCCCACATCCGGTCCGCGTGCTCCTGCGAGAACGGCTCCTCCCCGAACCCTTCCGGGCCCGGGTCCTGGATGTGCGCGGAGGCGTCCCCCAGCGAGGCGTCCCGCTCCGCGCGCAGCGCCCCCGCGACCGCCCGCAGGTGCCGGCCCTCGGCAGCAGCGACCCCGGCCTTGGTGGCAGCGACGAGCAGCACCCGGTCGTACATCCGCAACGTGGAGGCGTCCAACCCGTTCAGCAGGTCCACCACCCCACGCCCCAGCGGGTTCTCGACCGCGAACCGCAGCTGCTGCGTCAGCCCCACGCACTCGGCCAAGGTGCCGGGCAGGACGTCGGAATCGACGTCATGCTCCTGCACCGCCTGGCCGTGAACCATGAGACGAGACTAGGGACCGGGTCTGACAGTTCTCGTTCGCAGATAACCAGAATCGAGGGGAGCAGGGTCACAAGTTGGCAAAGAGTCAAAGCCAGCAATGACAACGGGGCCGGCGGGTCGCGGATCTTGATGCACGCGCACGCTCGAGGTGGGTGCACCAGGCCTCAAGATCCGCGAAGAACCGGCCGCCGGGCAACGAGAACCCGCCCCGCGCCGGGCCGCTCCCGTCACCAGCCGTCTTGGACCCGACCACGGCCCAACCGGCGGCTGAAGCGAGCAGCCCTCACCATCTCTGCATGATCACGGCAAGGGTGCCGAGTTCATGGCAGTGGCCCCCACCCTCCACCGTCGGTGCGCCGCAACGGCACAGCTGTCGTCACCGCAGAGACCGGAATCCCCCCGTACGCGTGCGGAAACACCTCACCCGTCCCCGGTGCCTCCTCCTCGACGAGCGGCACGCCCAACCGGTCGACGTCGATCGTGAGCAGCACCAGCGGCTCCGACACCCCGTCGTAGAAACGCTGCAAGGTCGGCCCCACCTGCTGCGCGAAGGAGCAGTGGATGAAGCCTTCCTCGTCCAAAGTCCGTCCCAGCGTGGACGTCCGGTACTCGCCGACCGCGACGGCGGCGAGCCAGTCGGCGACGAGGGCGACGTGGTAGACGGTGCTCACGGGACGACGTGCTTCCCCTCGTGGATGGCGCGGACGGTGGACACGGTGTCGGCCTGCGCGGCCGGCTTGTCCGGGCGGTGCCGCAGGACCCTGGCGAACCGCAGCGCCATGCCGGCCGGATAGCGCGGACTGGTCTGCACGCCGTCGAAGGCGACCTCGACGACGAGCTCGGGGCGCACGTGCACGACGTGCGCGGTGCGCCGCTCCTCCAGCGCCAGCAGGGCCTCGGTCTGCCAGGCCAGCATCGCGTCGGTCAGTCCCTTGAACGTCTTGCCCAGCATCGCGAAACGCAGCTGGTCCGGGGGAGAGGGCTGCTCGTCGTCCAGCGCCCCCAGGTGCAGGTTGGACAGGACGCCGGTGCGCCGGCCGTGGCCCCACTCGGCGGCGAGCACGACCAGGTCGAGGGTGTGCCGAGGCTTCACCTTCACCCAGGCGGCGCCGCGACGCCCGGCCTCGTAGGGGGCGTCGAGCGCCTTCACCAGCACACCCTCATGCCCGTGCGCGAGGGCTTCGCGGAAGGCGACGGCGGCCACGGCGGCATCACCGGGATCCGGCACCACGACGCGCGGCACGCGCAGGGCCTCGGGCACGGCCCCCACCAGCGCCTCCTGCCGCACGGTGCCCGGTTCGCCGAGCAGGTCCTGGCCGTCGAGGTGCAGGACGTCGAACAGGAACGCGGTGAGCGCCGTGGCCTGCCGGGCCGACCCGACGTCGACCCGGCTCGCCGTCCGGCCGGCGGTCTGCTGGAACGGCAGCGGGCGACCGTCGGCGGCCAGGGCGATGGCCTCGCCGTCCAGGACCACCGAGCGGACCGGCAGCGCCAGCGCGGCGTCCACCAGCTCGGGCACCCGGTCGGTGACGTCGTCGAGCGTCCGCGTGAACACCCGGACGTCCTGGCCGTCGCGGTGCACCTGCACCCGGATGCCGTCGAGCTTCCACTCCACCGCGGCCGGCCCGGTGCGCTCCAGGGCAGCACCCACCCCGTCCGCGGAGGAGGCCAGCATCGGCAGCACCGGGCGCCCCACCTCCAGCCGGAAGCGGTCAAGCCCGGCGGAACCGTCGGCCAGGGCCGCCTCGGCGACCGGCGCCAGCGCACCGCGCAGCATCACGGCGCGGCGGACGTCGGCCAGCGGGAGCGACGCCGCCTGCGCCAGCGCGTCGGTGACCAGGCCCTCCAGGGCACCGTGGCGCAGCTCCCCGGCGACCAGCCCGGCCAGGAGCCGCTGCTCCTCCGGCGTGGCGCGGGCCATCAGCCCGACCAGCAGCTCGCGGCGACGAGCGGTGGCCCCGGCGCCGGCGACGTCCTGCGCGGCAGCGAAGGCGGCATCGACCTCGGCGAGGGTCAGCGTGGGCTCGGTGGCGGGCGGCGGCAGCTCGCGCAGCGCCGCGTACCCGAGGCCCGTGCGGCGCTGGCGCAGCTCCCCGGACAGGTAGGTCACGACCAGGCCGGCCTCGCCGGCCCCGGCCTCGCGCAGGGCGTCGGCCATCAGCCGCACCTTCGCCGAGCGGGCCGAGGTCGAGGCGAGCGCCGCCGAGGCGAGGGCCAGCCGGTGGAGGAGCACCGCGCCATCCTGCCCGAGCCGTCCCGAGGCGGCACGCGACGCCGCTCCTGACCGCCGTTCCCGACCCCGTCTCCTACGACAGGTGGGAGACCATGACCGAGCAGTGCGCCTCGCGGGCGACCGCCTGGCTGACCGAGCCGAGCAGCATCCCGGCGAAGGCGCCGTGACCCCGCGAGCCGACGACCAGCAGGTCGGCGCCCGCGGAGGCGGCGACCAGCGCCACGACGGGGTGCTCGCGCAGGAACCGGCCCTCGATCGGCACGTCGGGCCACTCGTCCGACAGCGCGTCGGTGCTCTGCTCGAGCCGGCGCCGCTCGGCGGCGTCCCAGTCCTCCAGCAGGCTCGCATCGCCCGGCAGACCCTCGTACCACGGCAGGACCGGCGGCACCCAGCCCCGGACCAGCAGCAGCCTGGCGTCGTGCCGGTGCGCCTCGTCCGCGGCCAGCCGCGCCGCCGCGTCCGACTGCGCCGAGCCGTCGTGGCCGACCACCACCAGCCGGTCCCGACCGGACCAGGCGCCCCCCTGCGGAGGGAGCTCCGGCCCTGCGGCCGTGTCCTCCCCGCGCACGACGACGACGGGGCAGTGCGCGTGCCCGGCCAGGTGTAGCGCGGTCGAGCCCAGCCGCTGCAGCCCACCGTGGCCGCGGGTGCCGCTCACCAGCAGGCACGCACCGGCGGACGCCCGGACCAGCTCGGGCACCACGGGTCCCTGCAGCAGCCGGCCGCGCACCTCGACCGGCGGGTCGCCCTGGCGGGCCCGCTCGACCTCGGCGTCGAGCAGCTCCTTGGCCGCCGGCTCGATGTCCATCGCGCTGATCAGCGGCGGGACCATCATGCTGCCGCCGTAGACCGGCAGCGAGTAGACGTGCACGAGCTCGAGCGGGACGCGGCGGGTGACGGCCTCGGCCACCGCCCACCGGATCGCCCGGTGCGACCCGGGAGAGCCGTCGACGGCCACCACGACAGGACCGCCGCTCGGAGTGCCCGACCAGGTGCCGCTGCTGCTCATGACCCCTCCACCTCGGTTCGCCGGTGCTCCGCCGGTGCCAGCCGTCGCTCCGTCGCGGCCAGCGCACGGATCAGCCGTTCGCGGGTCTGGGCGGCGAGCGCGAGCATCCGCGGGTCAGGCGCCCGCCGGTCCAGGTGCCGGGCCAGCCGCTCCGGATCCGGTGCCTGCACGACGGTCCCGCGGCCGGTGCGGTCGGCGCGGACCACCACGTGCCAGGGCAGCAGCCGGCCGGCACCCCGGTCCACCTCGAGCAGGTCCGCCGCCCGCCGGCCGTCGAGCACCTCCAGCACGAGGTAGGGCTCCAGGCAGCGGTGCGCGCGAACCCGCACGACCACCTGCAGGTCGACCTCGGCGGCCACGCAGAAGCCCTCGGCCGCCAGGCTGTCGCGCAGGGCGGCGGCCACCTCGGCCACCGGCTCGGTGAGCCGCAGCAGGAAGCTGCCGTCCTCCTGCGGCGACGGCGGAGCGTCGATCGGCGACCTGCCGGTGCGCACCCCGCTGGTGGCCATGGCGCACTCCCTCTCGATGCTCCCTGTCAGATCCAGCCCACGCCGGCGGCACCGGGACGGACAGGGGCGAAGGTCACGGGCGGTGCACCTGCCGTCGACGGCGCACCGCCTTCACGCCCTCCATGAGCACCAGCACCGCCAGCACGACGACAACCACCACCAGGCCCTCGGAGGTGTCCAGCGGATGGGTGCCGAAGACCGACTGGAGCGGCGGCCACCAGACGGCGACGCCGAGCAGCACGGCGTTGACGAGCACGGCGGCGAGGAGGAACGGGTTGGCGCCCAGCCGGTGCCACACCGGCTGCGTCGGCGAGCGCAGGCTGAGGGCCGAGACCAGCTGCAGCAGCCCGAGGACGACGAACAGCATGGTGCGCCAGGCGTGGCCGGTGCGGTCCGCCCAGACGGCCACCGCGAGGCAGGCGACCGTGAAGACCGCGGCCAGGGCGACGAGGCGCTGCCACAGCCCGCCGCCGAGGACCGGTTGCCCGGGCGGCCGCGGCGGCCGGCGCATGGCTCCCGGGTCGAGCGGCTCCATCCCCATGGCCACGCCCGGCAGGCCGTGGGTCAGGAGGTTCACCCAGAGGATCTGGGCCGGCAGCAGCGGCACGACGAAGCCGAGGAACGGCCCGAGCAGCATGACGAGGACCTCGGTGGTCCCGCCGGCGAGCCCGTAGAGCACGAAGCGGCGGATGTTGGCGTAGACCCGCCGCCCCTCGCCGACCGCGCCGACGATCGTGGCGAAGTCGTCGTCGACGAGCACCATGTCCGCGGCCTCGCGCGCCACGTCCGTGCCGGAGGCGCCCATGGCGACGCCGATGTGCGCGCTGCGCAGCGCCGGGGCGTCGTTGACGCCGTCCCCGGTCATCGCCACGACCTCGCCCTCGGCCCGCCACTGCTCGACCAGCCGCAGCTTCTGCTCCGGCCGGGTGCGGGCGAAGACGGAGGCGAGCTCCACCTCCGACGGGTCGTCGGAGACCTCGAGCTGCGCCCCCGTCATGACGCTGCCGGGCCGGGCGGCCGAGGCGGCGTCCAGCACCCCGACCTTCTCGGCCACGGCGGCGGCCGTGTGCGGGTGGTCCCCGGTGATCATCACCGGGCGGATGCCTGCGTCCCGGCAGGCGGCCACCGCGGCCCGGGCCGCCGGTCGCGGCGGGGCGGCCCGCGCCCCCCCCCCGCGCCGCGCGAGGGCGCCCGCCCGCGCCCGGCGCAGCCGGGGCGCCGGGGCGGGGCCGGCCCCCCCCGGGCGGCCGGGCCGCTC
>JBQCIO010000056.1:0-4510 GCA_051953655.1 Motilibacteraceae bacterium | reverse complement strand
CCCCCCCCCCCCCGGGGGCCCCCCCCCCGCCGGGGAAGCTCGACCGAAGTGTCGGCCGGTCAGATCCGGAAGTGACCGATCCGGGTCTGCAGCTCGGCGGCCATGGTGGCCAGCTCGCTGGCGGCGCGCTGGGTGTCCTCGGCGCCCCGGCTGGTCGACTGCGCGGTCTCGGCGACCACGACCACCCCGGAGGAGATCTCGTTGCTGCCGGTCGCCGCCTCGGTCACGTTGCGCGCGATCTCGTTGGTGGTGGCGGTCTGCTCCTCCACCGCGCCGGCGATGGTGGTCTGGATGCCCGAGATCTGGTCGATGATCGAGGAGATCTCGCCGATGGCGTCCACGGCACCGCGGGTGTCGCCCTGGATCGCCTCGATCTTCTGGGAGATGTCCTCGGTGGCCTTGGCGGTCTCCTTGGCCAGCTCCTTGACCTCGTTGGCGACCACGGCGAAGCCCTTGCCGGCCTCGCCGGCCCGCGCGGCCTCGATGGTCGCGTTGAGCGCGAGCAGGTTGGTCTGCTGGGCGATCGAGGTGATCACCTTGATGACCTTGCCGATCTCGGCCGAGGACTCGCCCAGGCTGCCCACCGTGGTGGTGGCGTTGCCGGCCACCTGGACGGCGGTCGACGCGACGGACGCGGCATCCTGCGCGTTCTTGGCGATCTCGCGGATGCTCGCGGTCATCTCCTCCGCGGCCGAGGCCACGGTCTGGATGTTCGCGCTCACCTGCTCGGCGGCCGCCGACGACGACGTCGCCCGCTCCAGCGTCTGGCCGGCGTTGACGCCCATCTGCTGGCTCACCGCGGCGAGCTCCTCGCTGGCCGCGGCCAGCGACTGCGCGGTCTGGCCCAGCTCGCCGACGGTCTCGCGCAGGCTGGCGAAGAAGACCGTGAGGCCCTCGCCGAGCTGCCCGATCGCGTCGACGCCGGAGACCCCGACCTCACGGGTGAGGTCGCCGTCCGCGGCGGCGCGCACGACGTCGAGGATCTGGTCGACCTTGCCGCGCAGCTCCGCGGCCGCCTCGGCCTCGGCCTGCTGCTTGGCTAGGCGCTCCAGCGTCTGACCGACCAGCCGGCCGACGTTGCGCAGCGCGTCCAGCCGGCCCTCGCTGGGCTCGAGCCGCTCCAGGGCGAAGAAGTCCATGGTGCCGACGACCTGGCCGTCCATGAGGATCGGGAAGGCGATCCCGCTCTTCACCCCGACCTTGAGCGCGATGGGCGCCCGCACGCAGTCGGTGATCTCGGCCAGGTCCGGGGTGAAGAACAGATCCCGGTTGCGCCACGCGCGGCCGGACAGGCCCACCCCCTCCTTGAAGGACGCGGACAGGGTGACCCGGCGGAACTCCTCACCGGCGTCGCCGGACTCCACCTGGTAGTGCAGGGCCAGGTCGGCCGGGTCGACCGTCCAGTACGAGCCGTAGACCCAGCCGAACGCGTCGCGCACGGTGTCCAGGGCGATCTTGGCGGCCTCGTCCGGTGTGGTCGCGGCGGAGAGCGCGCTGAGCACCCGGTTCACCGCGGCGGTGTCGGCCGCGGCCTCGGCCTGGCGCTCGGCGTCGAGCAGGCGCTCGAAGGTCTGCCCGACCAGCTTGCCCACGTTGCGCAGCGCCTCCAGCCGGTTCTCGGTGGGCGCCAGCCGCTCGAGGGCGAAGAAGTCCATGGTGCCCACGACCTCGCCGTGCACCATGACCGGGAAGCAGACACCCGACTTCACGCCCACCTTCAGGGCGACGGGAGCCCGCACGCAGTCGGTGATCTCGGCCAGGTCCGGGGTGAAGAACAGGTCCCGGTTCTTCCAGGCCCGCCCGGACAGGCCGACGCCCTCCCGGAACGAGGCGGCCAGGGTGACCTTGCGGAACTCCTCGCCGGCGTCGCCGGACTCCACCACGTAGTGCAGGGCGTTGTCGGTCTGCTCGACCTTCCAGTAGGAGCCGTACGCCCAGCCGAACGCGTCGCGCACGGTGTCCAGCGCGATCTGCGCGGCCTGCGAAGAGCTCTTCGCCTGGGTGAGCGCGCCGACGACGCGGGCCAGCGCGGCGGAGTCGGCCACCGCGTCGGCTGCGACCTGCTGCAGCCGCAGCCGCTCGGCACCGTCGTCAGGAACGGTGTCGACGACGTCGGCGGGCTTGCGGGCACGGGAGCGCGGCGCGCTCTTGGCGGCGGGGGTCTCGGGGGCGATGGTCACGACAGGGCTCCTTCAGGGGTGCGCTCGGGCGAGCGCGAGGGGTCGACGGCGACAGCGCGGGCGGTGTCCAGCACGAGCAGGAGCCGTCCGGGGAGCTTGTAGGTGGCCGCGAGCAGCTCGCGGGCCGGGCCACGCAGGGTGGGTGGGACGTCCTCGCGGTCGGCGGGATCGGTCTCCACCACGTCGCCGATCTCGTCGACGAGCAGGCTCACCGGCTCCTCGCCGCTGCGCACGACGACGTTCATCGGCAGGTCGTCGCGGGCCGGCAGCCCGAGGCGACGGCGCAGGTCGATCGCGGTGACGATCTGTCCACGCAGGTTGATCAGCCCGCGCACCACGGCGGGGGCGAGCGGCACCTCGGTCATCTCCTGGTAGCGGATGACCTCCTGGACCTCCATGACGTCGACCCCGAAGTAGAGGTCGTCGACCCAGAAGGTGCAGTACTGGCCGCTGGGCTGGGAGCTGCTGCTAGGCGGCACCGGCCACCTCCTGGTCGCTGTCGATGGGGGTGAGGGCCGGGTCCGTGCCCTGGGCGGGATAGGTGGCCGACCGCGGGCGGACCGCCGCGGTGACGGCGTCGACGTCGAGCAGGTCGGTCACCCGGCCCTGGACCACGGCCGAGCCGAGCACGCCGGCGCTGCGGCCGACGTCGGAGAGCACGAGGTGCTCCTCGGCGATGTCGAGGATCTCCTCGACGACCAGGCCCACCGCGTCGGCCCCGCTGCCATGGACCACCACGGGCAGCAGGCGGTCGGCGTCGGCGCTCTCCGACGGGCTGTAGGTGTGGTTGCCCAGCGCGCGGGACAGGTGCACCAGCGGCAGCAGGCTGCCCCGGTACTGCACCACCTCCCGGCCGCCGGCCCGCTCGATGTCCTTGGCCGGCACCTCCTCCAGGCGCGACACCGAGGACAGCGGCACCGCCAGCCGGCTCCCGCCGGCGGCCACCACCAGCAGCGTGGTCAGCTCGTCGTCCAGCGCGGCGTCGTCGGCCAGCGCGGCGGAGCCGGACCCGGCGGCCGAGCGCAGCGCGTGCGACTCGGCGGCGAGGCCCATGACGTCCAGGATCAGGGCCACCTTGCCGTCGCCCATGATGGTGGCGCCGGCGAAGACGGACAGGTGCTTGAGCTGACGGCCCAGCGGCTTGACCACGATCTCCTGGGTGTCGCTCACCTCGTCCACCACCAGCCCGAACGGCGCGTCGTCGGCCTGCAGCACGACCACGTTCACCGCCCGGTCCTCGTCGGCTTCCGCAGTGTCCGACAGTCCCTTCGACGCCGTGTCGGAGACCGGCTTGGGCCGCCCCAGGACGTCGCCGAGGTGCACCAGCGGGAGCAGCTGGCCGCGCAGGCGGAACACCGGGGCGCCGGCCACGTGCTCGATGCCCGTGCGGGCCGCCTCGCCCTCCAGGCGCACCAGCTCCAGCAGGCTCGCCTGCGGGATCGCGTAGCGGTCGCCGCCCTGCCCCACGACGAGCGCGGGGATGATCGCCAGCGTCAGCGGGATCTTCACCCGCACCGTGGTCCCCTGCCCGACGGCGCTGGACAGGTCGACCGTGCCACCGATCTTCTCGATGTTGGTCCGCACGACGTCCATGCCCACCCCGCGGCCGGACACGTTCGTCACGGCGGCCGCGGTGGAGAAGCCGGGCTGGAAGATCAGGTCCAGCACGTCGCGCTGGCTCATCCGGGCCAGCTGCTCCGGCCCGACCAGGCCCCGCTCGACCGCCTTCGCGCCCACCTTGGCCGGGTCGATTCCGCCGCCGTCGTCGGAGACCTCCACGACGACCTGGCCGCCCTCGTGGAACGAGCGCAGCGTCAAGGTCCCCTGCGCCGGCTTGCCCTGGGCGACCCGGACGGCGGGCGTCTCGATGCCGTGGTCGACGCTGTTGCGGACCAGGTGGGTCAGCGGGTCCTTGACCGCCTCGAGCAGGGTCTTGTCCAGCTCGGTCTCGCGGCCCTCCATCACCAGCCGGACCTGCTTGCCGCACTGGTGGCCCAGGTCGCGCACGACCCGCGGCATCTTCTGCCAGATGTGGTCGATCGGCTGCATGCGCGTCTTCATGACGCCCTCCTGCAGCTCGCTGGCGATGAGGTTGAGCCGCTGGGAGGCGCGCACCAGGTCGGTGTCGTTGGACCGCCCGACGTACTGGACGATCTGGTTGCGGGTGAGGACCAGCTCGCCGACCAGCAGCATGAGCGAGTCGAGCAGGTCGACGTCGACGCGGATCGTGCTGTCGGCGACCCCGCGGCGCTGCTCGCCGTCGGCCGCGGCGGCCGGCGCCTTCTCGGCCGGCGTGCTCTCGGCCGGCGTGCTCTCGGCCGGCGTGGCCG
>JBQCIO010000055.1:0-8311 GCA_051953655.1 Motilibacteraceae bacterium | reverse complement strand
GCACCGGCACCTCGCCGTCTCGCTCCTCGCCCGCGCCCGCAGGTCCGACGGCGACGGCCACCACCGGCACCGCCGGGTCCACCGGGCCGGTGGCGGCCCGGCCCAGCGAGGCGGCGGCCGCACCCGCGGGCGCGGTCCAGGCCTCGACGACCGGCAGGTCGCTGCCCGGGCGCAGCGAGGTGTCCAGCACGAGCACGATCCGCGTGGTCCCGACGTCCCCGGCCCACAGCAGGCGCCGCGAGGTCGACGTCGCGCCAGTCACCTCCGACGCGGCGTCGGAGAACGTCCTGTCGCCGGCCAGGGGGCCTCGAAGCGGCCAGCTCTCCAACCGATCCGAGATCCGGACGGCCCGCGACTGCGCTGCCACGTGCTCTCTCAGCGGTCCGACCGCCACCCCGGCGAGCCCGAGCAGGACCGCGGCGGCGACCCCGCCGGCGAGCAAGCGGCGCCGACGCGCCGACCGGTCCACGACCCGGACGACCGGAAGGACGCGGGCCCACGGGTCGCGGGTCGGCTCGACGGCGTCCGCGGCGGCGGCGAGCACCCGCACCGGGTCCGGCAGGCCGGCCGGCGCGCCGATGCCGTCCAGCCCGGTCTGCGCACGCAGCGCGCGCCGCCGCACGGTGGCCGCGCGCACCCCGAGCAGCTCCGACGCCTCCTGCGACGGACGGCCCTCGACCAGCACCAGCGCGAGCGCGGCCCGCTCGGGAGCCGGCAGCGCACGGGCCACCGACAGCACCCGCGCGCGATGGCGCAGATGCGCGGGCTGCTCATCGTCCGGGGCGACGTCGTCCCCCGCCGCCGGGGAGGGCACCTGCTCGACGTCCTCGTCCGCCGCCGCGGCGATGCGGGGGTCCCGCGCCAGGGCGGCCAGCGCGGCTCCCAGCGCCAGGTCCTCCGGCGCGGCCAGCTCCTGCGCCCGCCGCCAGCCGCGACGCAGGGCGGCGAACCCCACGGCGGTCGCGTCCTCCGCCGCGGCCCGCAGCTCCAGGTCCGAGGGGTCGCCGGTGGCGAGCAGGACGGTCCGCCGGACCTCGTGCCATCGCGCCACGGTGAGGGCCCGCACGTCGACCTCGGGGTCGGGACGGCCTCGGCCGACGCCCGGCCCGGCGTCGACCGGCACCCAGGCATCGACCCGTTCCAGCCCCACGCATCAAGGCTCCGGCCTGCAGCATCCGAGCGCCAGCGGAGGGCGCCGCCCGGGCGGGGGCAGCTCCTACCGCGGCGCCACGACGTGCTCGAGCGGCTGACCGCTCGCCCACCGGTCCAGCTGCTCGCGCACCAGCCGGACCGCCCGGGGATGGAAGGCGGTGCTGTCCCCGCCCACGTGCGCCGTGATCAGCGCGCCGGGGGCGTGCCACAGCGGGTGGCCGGCGGGGAGCGGCTCGGGGTCGGTGACGTCGAGGGCCGCGGTGATGCGGCCGGTGCGCAGCTCGGCCAGCAGGGCGTCGGTGTCGACCACCGGCCCGCGCGCCACGTTCACCAGCAGGGCGCCGTCGGGCATCGCGGCCAGGAAGCCGGCGTCGACCAGGCCGCGGGTGGCCTCGGTGAGCGGCACGAGCAGCACGACGACGTCGGCGCGCGGCAGCAGGCGGGGCAGCTCGTCCAGACCGTGCACCGGCCCGGCCTCGGCGGAGCGGGCGCGGGACGCGACCCGCAGGACGTCGACCTCGAAGCCGGCCAGCCGCCGCTCGAGCGCGGCACCGATCGAGCCGTAGCCGACGATGAGGACGGTGCGGTCGGCCAGGCTCGGGCGGAACGGGTGCTCCCACTGGCCGCGGTCCTGCGCGCGCACGGCGTCGGGGATGCCGCGCAGGGCGGCCAGCATGAGCGCGACGGCGAGCTCGGCGGTGGAGGCGTCGTGCACCCCGCGCGCGTTGCACAGGGTCGCCCCGGCCGGCAGCAGCGGCAGCACGTCGTCGTAGCCGGCCGTGAGGGTCTGGACGACCTCGAGCCCGGGCATGCGGTCCATGACCTCGAGCACCCGCCGGCCGCCGAGGTAGGGGGGCACGTAGAAGGCCGCGGCCGTGGCGATGTCGGGCAGCTCCCCCGCGCCGGTCCAGAGCACCGTCTGCACCCCGGGCGGGGGCGGCACCTCGTCCGCGCCGAACGGCAGCAGCGCCAGCTTGGTCATCGATCTCCCTCTCCGGCGGTGGCGGCGGTGGCCGCCTTGCCGCTCGTGTCGTCGGCCCGGCAGGTGGCGAGGTAGCGCGGCCAGTCCCAGCCGGCGAGGAAGTGCCGGGCGGCGGTGGCTCCTGCCGCCACCAGCTCGGCCTTCTGCTCCTCGGGGATGGTGAAGTCGACGGCGCTGGTGCCGGAGGTGTCGACGAACACGCTGCGGGCCTGCACGCAGGGGTCGTCGATGTGCTGGGCGTCGCAGGCCTCGATGAGGGTCTCGACCACGGCGAGCGCGAGCGAGACCGGCCCGGCCACCGGCTGGGACTGCGTGCGGCCCGGCTTGCTGGACAGCCGGACGCCGAAGGTGGGCCAGCGCGGGGTGCGCCCGTCGGTGCGGTCGAACAGGGCGATCGGGAAGTTGGACAGCACTCCCCCGTCCACCAGCGTGGAGACGCCCTTGTCCGGCGAGCGCAGCGTGATCGGCTCGTAGTAGAAGGGGATCGAGGCGGAGGCGCGCACCGCGTCGGCCACCGGCTGCTCGTCCGGGTCCAGCCCGTAGAGCGGGTAGTCCCACGGCAGCCGGACCAGGCGCCGGCGGGAGAGGTCGCTGGCGGTCATGACCAGGCCGTAGGACTGCTCGATGGTCGAGCCGGTGCGGTCGTCGCCGGGGTCCTGCCGGCGCAGGTCGCCGAACGTGCTCACCCCGAGGTCGCGCAGCGTGCCGGTGAGCCAGTCGTGGAGGTACTCCCCCTCGAAGATGCCGCTCTCGAAGGCGAGCGAGAGGCCGTCGACGACCGGTGACAGCGGGCCGGCGATCCGGCCGAGCAGGCCGCGGTCGCGCAGCTTGCGGTAGTCGAGGCTGCGCGCGACGTCCTCGAGCCGGGACAACGGCTCGCCGGCATGCTGCAGCGCGGCGACGACCGAGCCCACCACCGCCCCCGCCGAGGTGCCGGCGACCCGGGGGAAGGTGTAGCCGGCCCCGGCGAAAACGCTCACGGCGCCCACCAGGGCCAGGCCCTTGACCCCGCCGCCCTCGAGCACGAGGTCGGCGACCAGGGGGGTGGCAGCCCCGGTTCGACCCGCGTCCGTCGTGCTCGTCATGCCGGGCACCCTAGGCCGTGGTCCGGACACCCTGCCGCCCCCCCGGGCCGTGCCGGGGAGGGCGGAAAGGCACGGAAAGGCACGGAAAGGCAGTGGTGGCAGCCCCTGCCACCCGGTCTACGCTCGTGACCATGGAATCCGGGGGGACCGCGGAGGACACGCCTGCCGTGCCGGCACCGCGGGCTCCGGTCCGCGGCCGCACGCGCGCGAGCCGCCGCGGCGGTGCGACGCGCGCGGCCGGCCCAGCACGGCCGCCGGGCCGTCGGCGACGCCTCGCCGTCGCGGTGCTGCTCGTCGTGGCCCTGCTGGCCGTGGTCGTCCCGCTGTCCCTGAGCCGCTGGGCCACCCGCGCCGACGCGGTCACCTCCACCTGGGCCCAGGTGGCCAAGGTGGTCGTCGACGTCGGCGCGGGAGACGTCATCGTGCGTGGCGAGGAGCGGAGCGACGTGCGCGTCGTCACGACCACCACCGCCTCGCTGCGCCACCCCGACACCTCGACCGGACGGCGCAGCGACCAGCTGCTCGTCTCCGCGCGCTGCCCCTCCGGCACCGCCCTGCTGGGGCTCGGCAGCTGCCGGACCGACGTCAGCGTGGAGGTGCCGCACGGCACCCAGGTGGAAGTGCGCTCGGACAAGGGGACGGTCGAGGTCGACGGCGTGGACGCCGCTCTCCGACTGCGCGTCGGAGAGGGACAGGTGAAGGTCGAGACGGCCAGCGGTCCGCTCGACGTCAGCGTGGAGCGCGGCACCGTCACCGCCACCGACCTGGCCGGCCCGTCCGTCGACGTGCGCGCCGGGCAGGGGAACGTGCGGGTGCAGGCCGCATCCCCCGTCCCCCGCCTCACCGCACGCAGCTCGGCCGGCACCGTGGACGTGAGCGTCCCCGGCGGCCGCACCTACGCCGTCGACGCCTCCACCGGGGCGGGCGTGGTGGACACCGGCGACGTCCTCAGCGACCCGGAGTCGAGCAGTCGCGTCACCGCGCGCAGCGAGTCGGGCGACGTGACGCTGTCGACGACGCCGCAGGTTCGATGAGGGATGTCGCGCCACACCTTGCCTGTCTGAACAAGCAAAAGCGCTGTTGACGGAGGAGCTCCGCGCCGGGCAGGTCTGGCTTGCCCGGTCGCCGGCCATCGGCCGTCAGTGGTTGGGGGAGGTGACCCTGAGTCCTTCTCCGTGAACCAGGGTCACCCTCACCCCAACGGGTCGCAGCGTGAGAAGTCATTGTCGTGCCTTGCTTTCTCCTGTGGACAGAGCGATTGCTCGAACGCATGTTCGGGTAGGATGAGCGCATGGCAGACAGCTTCGACCGGGACGCGGTGGGGTCCTCCCCGCTGGGGGTGGGGCTGCTGGCGGTGGCGGACTCGGTGGTGGGGGTCGCCGCCCCGGGGGCGGGTCGGGTGGACTTCTCCGCGGCGAAGCCCTCGGAGCTGGTGGCGCTGCTGCACCTGGTGGGGACGGTGCTGAATCAGTTGATGCTGGTGCTGCTGTGCCTGCTGCACGAGTGCGAACGCCGAGGGGTCGCGCAGGGCGTCTCGGGGGTTCGCAAGAGCGAGGACTGGCTGGCGCAGGCGCTGCGGATGGACGTCCCGCGGGCGCGGACGCTGGTGCGGCAGGCCCGGGCGCTGCACGCGGCGTCCGCGGCCCGCGCGTTGAGCGAGCCCGAGCCGGCGCCGTGCCCGCGGGCGGCCGGGATGGCCGCCGGGTTCGTCTCGTTCGAGCAGGCCCACCGGATCGGGATCGTCCTGAAGGAGCTGGCCACCTTCGACGGGGCGAGCCGGGAGGCGCTGGAGTTCGCCGAGGACACGATGGTCGAGCTGTGCCACCAGCGGTCCCCGCAGGGCCTGGAGGTGCTCGGCCGGCAGCTGCGCGAAGACCTCGGCCCAGAACCCAGCCAGCGCCCGACCGCGGACCCATCCCGGCTGCGGGACCTGTGCGAGCTCTCGTTCCGCCGCCACGCCCGCACCGACGGAGCGCTGACCGAGCTGCACGGGCTGCTCACCCCCGACCTGGCCGCCCGCCTCAAGTCGGTCCTCGAGCCGCTCGCGGCACCGATCGGCACCGCCGAGCTGCCCGACCCGCGCACCGCCAAGCAGCGGATGCTCGACGCGCTGCTGGAGACCGTGACCGTCGCCGGACGCATCCTGCCCGGACAGAAGAACCACGCGGGCAACGAGAACGACGACGACCTCGGCGAAGACGACGACGCTGACGAGCCGGTCGAGATCACCGCAGAAGGCGCCGACGCGCGCACCGGGCAGCCAGCCGGGCAGCAGGCCCTCGCCCTCGGGGTCGCCCTCGACGGTGTCCCCTCGGTCCCGGCCGTGCCGGATTCGTTCCGCGGCAAGGTCGCCGCCCCCTCCCGGGACGGGCTGCTGGTCGCCGTCACCCTGGCCGAGCTGCGGGCCAGCGAGTCCGGACAGGCCACCCCCGGCGCCGCTCGGGCCGCGACCATCCTGTCCACCACGGCGGCCGGCTCCCGCATCTCCGTCGAGCAGGCCCGCCTCCTCGCCTGCGAAGCCGGGATCATCCCCGTCGTCCTGGACGGCGAAGGCAGACCCATCGACGTCGGACGAGCCAGACGCCTGGCCACCCCCGACCAGCGGCGCCTGCTCGCGTTGCGGGACAAGGGCTGCGTCGGCCCTGGCTGCGACCGACCCCCGGACTGGTCCCAAGCGCACCACATCACCTGGTGGGCCCTCGGCGGAGAGACCAACCTCGACGAGATGCGCCTGCTCTGCCTCTGGCACCACCACCTCGTCCACGACCAGCACTGGGACATCCGCGCGACCGCCGACGGTGGCACGGAATGGCGCGCCCCCGCCTGGGTCGACCCCACGAGAACCTGGGTCCGCACCCGATAGCCCCGCCCACCCCGTGATCGTGAAGTGACGATGGCGAGAATCCGCCATCAGCCCTTCACGATCACGCGCTCCAGCAGGCGCTCGTGCATACTGACCGCATGTCGTCCCTCGAGGCTTCCCGCCGCGTCGCGCTCATCGCGCCGCGACGACGTGCCCGACGACGACGCCAGGGCTGCTGATTCCTCCGTCCTGGTAGGGCCTTCCCCCGCAGGCCTTCTCTCGCCATGTCTCGCCCGCGACCGCTGATCGGCCGCGTGCGCCGTGGTCTCCCGACCCCGTCGCGCACCGCCGACGTCGGCGCATCTCCCAAGGACGCATGATGATCGCTGCTGAGCAGACCCTCGACGCGCGGCTCCGTGCAGCCGTCGTCGCCGCATTCGGCATCTCCTACGACGGGTGGGACCCGCAGCTGCGGCCCGCCACCCGGCCGGAGTTCGGCCACCTCCAGACCAATCTGCCGCTCCGGCTCGCCAAGCCGACCGGCAGCACCCCTCGCAAGGTCGGCGAACAACTTCTGGATGCGCTCGAGGTCGACGACGTGTGCCTGCCACCGGAGCTCGCCGGCCAGGGATTCGTGAACCTCACCCTGCGGCCGGAGTTCCTCGCCGCGCAGGTGACCTCGATGCTGGCCCAACCCAGGCTCGGGGTCGAACGGGTCGCGCCGCAGCGCGTCGTCATCGACTACTCCTCGCCCAACGTGGCCAAGCAGATGCACGTCGGGCACCTGCGCTCGACCGTCATCGGCGACGCGCTCGCGCGGGTGCTGGCCTACACCGGGCACGACGTGGTGCGTCAGAACCACCTCGGTGACTGGGGGACCCAGTTCGGCATGCTCATCGAGCAGCTGCTCGACGATGCCCACTCCTACGATGCCGACTCGCACGACCGGCTGGACCTGACCGCGCTCGACGCGCTGTACCGGCTGGCCCGGCAGAGGTTCGACGCCGACGTCGAGTTCGCCGGCCGAGCTCGGTCGCGGGTGGTCGCGCTGCAGTCCGGTGACGAGAGCACCGTCGCCGTCTGGCAGCGGCTGGTGGCGGTGTCGCTGGCCTCGTTCGACCAGACGTACGCCCGGCTCGGCGCGCGGCTCACCGCCGTCGACGTCGCCGGCGAGAGCAGCTACAACGACGAGCTTCCCGCCGTGGTCGCCGACCTCGACGACGCGGGCCTGCTCGCCGAGTCCGAGGGAGCCCTCTGCGCCTTCCTGCCCGGCTTCACCGGCCGCGACGGACGGCCGCTCCCGCTCATCGTGCGCAAGGCCGACGGCGGTTTCGGCTACGCCGCCACGGATCTGGCCGCGATCCGGCACCGGGTCGGCACCCTGAGGGCCGACCGGATCGTCTACGTGGTGGACGCCCGGCAGTCGCTGCACTTCGACCAGGTCTTCGCGCTGGCTCGGGCGGCGGGCTGGCTCCCGGACCACGTGACCGAAGAGCACGTCGCCTTCGGCACCGTCCTGGGCGAGGACGGGCGCCCGTTCAAGACCAGGAGCGGCGACACCGTCTCGCTGGCCTCGCTGCTCGATGCCGCGGAGGCGACGGCCTCCGCGCTGCTCGACGACCGCGGGTCCGATCTCGCCCAGCCCGAGCGGTCGTACATCGCCCGGGCAGTGGGGATCGGCGCGGTGAAGTACGCCGACCTGGTCAACGACCTCGGACGGGACTACGTCTTCGCGCTGGACCGCATGGTCGCGCTGGACGGCGACACCGGTCCCTACCTGCAGTACGCCCACGCCCGGCTCGCCTCCCTGCTGCGCAGGGCCGGCGCCGCACCGGCGGTCGTCGGAAGCCTCGGCCATCCTGCCGAGCAGCGGCTCGCGCTGGTCCTCACCGGCTTCCCCGACGTCGTCGCCACGGTCGCGGCCACCCTGCAGCCGCACCGGCTCTGCGCCTACCTGCACCGGCTGGGCACGGCTCTCTCCGCGTTCTACGAGGCCTGCCCGGTCCTGAAGGCCGAGGGCTCGACCCGCGAGGACCGCCTCGCCCTGTGCCTGGCCACCCGGCGCGTGCTCGCGACCGGGCTGGACCTGCTGGGCATCACCGCTCTGGACCGGATGTAGCGCGAGCTCGGGGAAGCCGGCGCCGCCCACGAGCAGGACGTCCTGCCCGCTCGAGCTGAGGCTCGACCCGATCAGACGTGAGGGGGGGCGGGCACCCCCCCCCCACCCGGGGGGGGGGGCCCGCAACCCCCAAGAAAACAGAAAAACCCACAACCAGGACCCAACCCACC
>JBQCIO010000054.1:0-12861 GCA_051953655.1 Motilibacteraceae bacterium | reverse complement strand
GCCGGACTGCCCGGAGGCCGGGCAGCAGCGGCTCGCGGCGGCCACCACCCTGGACGGTGACCAGCTGCAGCTGGCCCGGGCCCAGGCCCGGCTCACCTCCCTGCTCTCCTCGCTCGCCGGCTCGCCGGGGAGCAGCGCCGGGGCCGGTAGCGCTGCCGCCGCGTCCGCGGGCAGCTCGGGCGCGACGGCCGGAGCGGCGGGCTCCCGCGGCCCCGGTGGATCGGCCGGCGGTCGCACGGTCAGCGCGGCCGACGTCGCCGCCGACCAGGCCGCGATCGACGCCGCGCAGGCACAGGTCGACGCCGCGCGGCAGGACGTCGAGGCGGCTACCCTCACCGCTCCCCTGGCCGGCACGGTGGTCTCGGTGGGTCTCACCCCCGGTGCCCGCGCCACCGCGGCCTCCACGGTGCGGATCGTCGGCCCCGGGGGCCGGCAGGTGCTGCTGGCGGCGAGCGAGGCACAGGTCCGCCGGCTCGCGGTCGGCATGCCCGCGCGGATCACCCCCGACGGCGCGACCTCCGCCCTGACCGGCCACGTTGCCGCCGTCTCGGTCTACGGCAGCTCGACCGGCAGCTCGAACGGCGCAGTCGGCGCGGCCTCCGGGTCGGTCTCCTACACCGTCACGGTCGCCGTGGACGACGTCGGGACGGGCGTCCCGCTCGGCGTCGAGGCGGGCGTCGACGTCGTCGTCGGGTCCCGGCAGGGCGTGCTCTCGGTGCCCACCAGCGCGCTGCACCGGGCCGGGGCCGCGACCACGGTCGAGGTGCTGCGAGCCGGTGCCCCGGTGGTGCAGCGAGTGAGCGTCGGCCTGGTCGGTGCCGCCCGGACCGAGATCACCGGTGGCCTCGCGGCGGGCACGCCGGTCGTGCTGGCCGACCTGCGCGCCCCGGTCCCCACCAGCAACAGCGTCACCACCCGGCTCGGCCGCCTGGGCGGGGCGGGCGGGTTCGGTGGTGGTGGGCTCGGTGGTGGTGGTGGGTTCGGTGGTGGTGGGTTCGGGGGCGGCGGCCTCGGTGGTGGTGGGTTCGGCGCCGGTGGCGGCGCACGCGCCCGCGTGGGCGGCTGACCGCTAGAGGTCCTTCGCAGATCGGCGGTCTGAGGGGCAGATCGACCGCGTCTGCGGTTCAATGACCCCGTGCTCTTCCGCTTCCGCGACGCCGCGGACCTGCTCGGCGTCAGCGACGACACCCTGCGCCGGTGGGCCGACGCCGGCCGGCTGGCCACGACCACGGATGCGGCCGGTCGCCGGGCGGTGGAGGGCGCCGAGCTGGCCAGGTTCGCCACGGCGCTGGCCGCCGAGGAGCCCGCGCCGCCGCCGCGGCGGGTGGTGGCCGAGTCCGCGCGCAACCGGTTCACCGGGCTGGTGACCCGCGTGGTCAAGGACACCGTGATGGCCCAGGTGGAGCTGCAGTGCGGCCCGCACCGGGTGGTCTCGCTCATGTCGCGCGAGGCGGCCGACGAGCTCGGCCTCGAGCCCGGGGTCCTCGCCGTGGCGTCGGTGAAGTCCACCAACGTCGTCGTGGAGCTGCCCGAGCAGCCGGGGCGGTCCTCGTGAAGCAGCGCCGTGCGTCGCTCACGGTCCGCGCGGTGCCGCTGATGGCGGCCGTGCTGCTCGCCGGCTGCGGCGGGTCCTCGAGCGGCGGTCCGGCCGCCCCGGCCGGCGGGACCACCACCTCCGCCGGCGCGAGCAGCTCACCCACCGGCAGCATCACGGTCCTCGCCGCGGCCAGCCTCACCGGGTCGTTCACAGAGCTGGCGCACAGCTTCGAGGCGGCCCACCCGGGCAGCAAGGTGGTGCTCAGCTTCGGGGCCAGCTCCACCCTGGCCCAGCAGGCCCTGCAGGGCGCGCCGGCCGACGTCTTCGCCTCGGCCTCGCAGAAGAACATGGACCAGGTCGTCCAGGGCGGGGCGGCGCGCGGACCGCAGGTGTTCGCCAAGAACGTCATGGAGATCGCGGTCCCACCGGCCAACCCCGCGAAGATCATGCAGCTGTCGGACCTGGCCCGTCCGGGGGTGAAGCTGGTGCTGTGCCAGCCCCAGGTGCCGTGCGGCGCCGTCGCGGCCACGGTGCTGAAGAATGCGGGCGTGCAGGCGAAGCCGGTCAGCCTCGAGGCCGACGTCAAGGCCACCCTCACCAAGGTCCAGCTGGGCGAGGCCGACGCGGGCGTCGTCTACGTCACCGACGTGAAGGCGGCCGGGGCCAAGGTGCAGGGCATCCCGATCCCGACCGGCGTCAACGCCTCCACCGACTACCCCGTCGCGGTGCTGAAGGACGCACCGAACCATGCCCTGGCGGATCAATTCGTCGCCTCCGTGCTGTCGGAGCAGGGCCGGTCGGTGCTGTCGAAGGCCGGGTTCCAGGCTCCGTGAGAGACGCCGGGGCGGTCGACGAGAAGGGGGTGGCGAAGCGGAGGATCCGGTCGCGCACGCCTGTCCTGATCGCTGCCCCGGCCCTGCTCGGTGCCCTCTTCCTCCTCCTACCGCTCGTCGGACTGCTGGTCCGCGCTCCGTGGCGGGGCCTTCCCCACCTGGTGTCCGACCCGCTGGTCCTGCAGGCGCTGCGGCTCTCGCTCGAGTGCGCCACGGCGGCCACGGCCCTGTCCTTCCTGCTCGGGGTGCCCTTGGCCTGGGTGCTCGCCCGCTCCCGGGTGCCCGGCCGCGGGGCCCTGCGCGCGCTGGTGACGCTGCCGCTCGTGCTGCCGCCGGTGGTCGGCGGGGTCGCGCTGCTGCTGGCCTTCGGCCGCACCGGGGTGGTCGGCCGCTCGCTGGACGCGTGGTTCGGGATCACGCTGCCGTTCACGACCGCAGGTGTCGTGGTGGCCGAGACCTTCGTGGCGATGCCGTTCCTCGTCGTCAGCGTGGAGGGCGCGCTGCGCTCGGCCGACGTCGGTCTGGAGGAGGCGGCGGCCACCCTCGGCGCCTCCCGGCTCACCGTGCTGCGCCGGGTCACGCTGCCGCTGATCACCCCGTCGCTGGTCGCCGGTGGCGTCCTGTGCTGGGCCCGGGCCCTCGGCGAGTTCGGGGCCACCATCACCTTCGCCGGCAGCTTCCCGGGCCGCACCCAGACCATGCCGCTGGCGGTCTACCTCGCCCTGGAGACCGACCCGGATGCCGCGGTGGCGCTCAGCCTCGTGCTGCTGGTGGTGTCGGTGGCCGTCCTGGCGCTGCTGCGCGAGCGGTGGCTCCGGCCGGGGGTGGCCGGGTGAGCACCGGAGGAGCAGCCGTCCTCGACCTGAGCGGCAGCGTCGTCCGCGACCGCTTCACCCTGCAGGTGGCCCTGGAGGCGGCGCCGGGCGAGGTCGTCGGCGTGATCGGTCCGAACGGCGCCGGCAAGAGCACCCTGCTGCGCACGCTCTCCGGCGTGGTGCCGCTGCGCAGCGGGCACCTGCGCCTCGCCGGGGAGGTGCTCGACGACGGAGGCAGCCGGTTCGTCCCGCCGGAGCGGCGGCGGGTCGGCCTGGTGTTCCAGGACTACCGGCTGTTCCCGCACCTGTCCGTGCTCGACAACGTCGCCTTCGGCCGGCAGGCGCGCGGGGAGGGTCGACGCGCGGCCCGGGCGGCCGCGCACGGGTGGCTGGCCCGGTTCGAGGTCGACGCGCTGGCCGACCGGCGGCCGCCGTCCCTGTCGGGCGGCCAGGCGCAGCGGGTCGCGCTGGCCCGCGCGCTGGCCACCGAGCCGGCCCTGCTGCTGCTGGACGAGCCGCTCGCCGCGCTCGACGCCGGGACCAGGGTCACCGTGCGCACCGAGCTGCGCGCCCACCTCGGCTCCTTCACCGGGCCCACGCTGCTGGTCACCCACGACCCGCTCGAGGCCCTCGTGCTGGCCGACCGCCTGGTGGTGCTCGAGAGCGGGCGGGTGGTGCAGAGCGGGGCCCCCGCCGACGTCGCCCGCCGTCCCGCCACCGACTACGTCGCCCGGCTGGTCGGGCTCACCCTGCACCGGGGCACTTGGTCGGGGGCCGACCGGGCCGCGCACCTTTCGGCCGGCGGGTCCCTGGTGCCGGCCGCCGACCCGGGTGTCCCCGATGGCGCCCCCGTCCTGGTGGCCGTGCGGCCCTCCGCGGTGACCGTGCACCGCGACCACCCGGGACCGTCCAGCGTGCGCAACACCTGGCCCGGCACGGTCCGGGGCATGGAGCTGCTCGCCGACCGGGTGCGCCTCCAGGTCGACGCCGAGCCGCCGGTGCTCGCCGACGTCACCCCCGGCGCGGTGGCCGAGCTGGACCTCTCGGCCGGCAGCCGGGTCTGGCTGACGGTCAAGGCGATGGAGGTCGAGGTGTACCGGGCCACGGCCGGGCCGGACTGAGCCGGACTGAGCCGGACTGAGCCGCTCGCCCGCCCCCGGGCGCCCGAGCTGATAGGCCCAGGCAACCGGTCCGCCCTCCCGGACGTCATCGTTCCGGGACGATGGGTTTCCTCGCGGTGGCAGTCGGTGACGGATGACCGGCTGGACCGCGGCAGGCAGCACCGCCCGGCAGTGACCGGCACGAGACCACAGCACGAGACGACAGCACGAGACGACAGCACCAGACGACAGGCACGACGGCACGACCGCGACGGCCGGGGGAGCAGGACGCGTGAGGGTTCGGGGGCGGGGTCGGCCGACGGCGGGGGGAGGGTCCCCGGCGGCACCGGCAGCGGGGGTGCCCGAGAGCCCCCGGACGGCCCGGCTGGCGGGCCTGGACGGGCTGCGCGCGCTGGCCGTGGCCGCCGTGCTCGCCTACCACGCCGACCCCGACCGGCTGCCCGGCGGCTTCCTCGGCGTCGACGTGTTCTTCGTCGTCTCCGGGTTCCTCATCACCACGCTGCTGCTCGGCGAGCACGCCCGCTCGGGCCGGGTGGACCTGCCCGCCTTCTGGCTGCGCCGCGCGCGCCGCCTGCTCCCGGCGCTGTGGGCGGTGCTGTTCGTCACCACCGCGTCGCTGCTGGTGGCCTGGCCGCAGGAGGTGGCCCGGGTGCGGGCCGACGTCCTCGCCTCGCTGGGCTACGTCACCAACTGGGAGCTGCTGGCGCGGCACCAGTCCTACTTCGACGCCGCGGGCCGGCCCTCGGCGGTGCAGCACCTGTGGTCGCTGGCCGTGGAGGAGCAGTTCTACCTGCTCTGGCCGCCGGTGCTGGTCGGCCTGCTGGCCCTGGGCCGGCGCCGCGACGTCAGCCGCCCGGGCGCCGGGCTGCGCCGCGTCGGGCTGGTGGCCGCGGCGGGGGCGCTCGCCTCGACCGCGCTCATGGCCGTGCTCGCCGCCCGAGCCGACGTCCCCTACGGCTCGGACGGCTCACGGGAGTACTTCGGCACCGACACGCACGCGATGGGCCTGATGGCCGGCGCCGCCCTGGCCGCCGTCCGGTGCGGGTGGCGGCCGCGCGTCACCGGCACCCGGGCCCGCGCGGCCGGCTGGGCGGCGGACGTGCTCGGCGGGGCCACCCTGCTGGCCCTCGGCGTCGTCGCCTGGCGGGTGGGCGAGGTGAGCCCGGGGCTCTACCGGCACGGCGGCTTCCTGGCCGTCTCGCTGCTCGCGGCCGCGGTGGTCGCTGCCGCGGCGCGGGCGGGCAGCCGGCTCGGCGCCCTGCTGGACCGGCAGCCGCTGCGCTGGGTCGGCCAGCGCTCGTACGGGCTGTACCTCTGGCACTGGCCGGTGTTCGTGCTCACCCGGCCCGAGCTGGACGTGCCGTGGGGGCCGGGGCGGACCGTCGTGCTGCGCCTGGCCGTGACGCTGGCCCTCACCGAGGCCTGCTACCGCTGGGTCGAGCGGCCGGTGCGCGCCGGGGCGCTCGACCCCTGGCTGCGGGCGGTGGCCCGGCACCTGCGGGCGCTGGTCCGGGCGGTCCCGCTGCCGGGCCTGCCGGCCACCGCGGCCCCACCCCGCCACGGCTGGCGCAGCGCCGGGGTGGGGGCGGCCGGGCTGGCGGCCGTCGTCGGGGTGGGGGCGGCGACCGCCGCGGCCCGGCCGGTGGTGTCGCGCGCCCAGCAGGTGCTCGCCAGCCGCCCGATGGCCGAGCTGCCGACCCAGACCCCGACCGAGCCGCCCACCGAGCCGCCCGTCCCGACCCCGACCCCGACGACCCCGACGCCGGTGGGCCCGGAGGCCACCGCGCCCACCGCCCCGCCGGCCGCCGACCGGGCCCCGAGCACCGCGGGCCGCCCGCCGGCCGTCTCCGCCGTCGGCGACAGCGTGATGAGCGGCGCCGCCGCGGCCCTGTCCCGGGCGGTGCCCGGGATCCGGGTGGACGCCGAGGAGGGCCGGCAGGTGCGCGACGCGTTCGCGGCGGTGCGTGCGCTGGCCGCCCGCCGCGCGCTGGCCCCGGTGGTCGTCCTGCACACCGGCAGCAACGGCCCGATCAAGCGCAGCGAGCTCGAGGCCCTGCTCGGCGAGCTGGCCGACCGGCAGCGGGTGGTGCTGGTGGACGACCACGTGCCGCGGCCGTGGGAGCGTCCCAACGAGAAGGTGATCGCCGCCGCCGCGGCGGCGCACCCGAACGTCGTCGTGGCCCGATGGAACGCGCTGGTCTCGGCCCACCCGGACTGGCTCTACGACGACGGGGTGCACGTGCGCCCCGAGCACCAGGCCGACTACGCGGCCCTCGTCGCCGCCGCGGTGGCCGGCCCGGCCGTCAGCCCTTCTGCCGGCCGCGGCTGAACAGCCCCTCCGGCGGGGCGGGCGAGTCCTGCGGGGCGTCGTCGCGGAGCACGGGGGCGCCGGCGACGAACCGCTCCAGCTCCGCGCCGTCCACCACCCGTCCCGGCAGCGGGTCGCCCGCGCAGGCCCGGGTCAGCGCCGCCAGCGGCAGCGGTGCGGCCGACCCGACGACCACGAGGTTGCCGAAGCGCCGCCCCCGCAGCACCGCCGGCTCCACCAGCACCGCCACGTGCGGCAGCACGGCCCGGACCGTGGCGGCGTAGGAGCGGGCGAAGGCCAGCGGCGGCCCGTCCCCGACGTTGGCCGCCCACACCCCGCCGGCCCGCAGCGCCCGCGCCCCCAGCGCCACCACCTCGACGGTGGTCAGGTGACCGGGGGTGCGGGCGCCGGCGAACACGTCGAGCACGACCAGGTCGGCGCTGTCCGGCGGCACCGACGCGAGCCCGGCCCGGGCGTCGACGACGCCGACCCGGATGCGCGCGGAGCGCTCCAGCGGCAGCTCCCGCCGCACCAGCTCGACCAGCGGTCCGTCCAGCTCGAAGGCGCGCTGGCGCGAGCCGGGCCGGGTGGCGGCCACGTAGCGGGCCAGGGTGAGCGCCCCGCCGCCCAGGTGCAGGGCGTCGACGGGCTCTCCGTCCGGCGCCAGCGTGTCGACGACGTGCCCGAGGCGACGCACGTACTCGAAGGCGAGGTGGGTGGGGTCGGCGAGGTCGACGTGGGACTGCGGGGTGCCGTCGACGAGCACGGTGACCGAGCCGGGGCGGTCCGGGTCGGGCACCAGCTCCGCCGTCCCCTGGCCGACCGGCACGGTCCGCGCGCCGTCGTCGCGCCGCTGCCGGCCCATCCGGTGCTCCTCGCCCTCGCCCGCCCCCTGGAGCGGGCGCCGCCGGTCGTGGTGCCGGTGCGGCCTGTCCTCGATGCCTGTGCACCGGGCGGTTCGGGACCATGGTCCCCGATGCGGGACGCCGGGTGAGCAGCGTCACCCGCCTGCCGCCGCCTGGTCCCCGCCGGCCGCTGCGCCGGGGGCTCCCGGCTGCCGACGGGGGCGCCGATGCGCACCTCCGGCCCCTCCCCCGCCGTCGCCCTGCTCCGCCGCGCCCCGGTCCGGCGCTGGGCCCTCGCCGACCTGCTCTCGGTCACCGGCTCCTGGATGCAGGGGGTCGCGCTGTCCTGGCTGGTCCTGCAGCGGACCGGGTCCACGGCCGCCCTCGGCCTCACGCTGACCGTGGCGGCGTCCCCCTCGCTGGTGCTCGGCCTGTGGGGCGGTGCCCTGGCCGACCGGCTCGACACCCGGCGCGTCCTGCCCTGGACCCAGGCGTTCGCCGGGCTGATGGCCGGGGTGCTCGCGCTGCTCGCCGCCACCGGCCGCGCCGGGGTGCCCACCGTGTGGACCCTCGCGGTGGTGGGCGGGCTGGTGCGGGTGGTCGAGGGCCCGCTGCTGGGCCGCTACGGCGCCCAGCTGTTCGGGCCGCGGGACCTGGCGGCGGGCATGGCGCTGGGAGCGGCCACCGAGTCCACCGGGCGCGTGGTCGGGATGGCGCTGGCCGGCGTCGTCGTCGCGGCGGTGGGGCCGGCCGCCGTCTTCGGGCTCAACGCGCTCTCCTACGGCGCCGTCGTGCTCGCGCTGGTGCGCATCGGGGCGACCCAGCTGCACCCGCTCGAGCGCTCGGCCCCCGAGCGGGCCGGGGTGCGGGCCGGCCTGCGCTACCTGGCCGGCCACCCCGAGCTGATGGTCACCTTCGCCCTCGCGCTGGCCCTGGGCACGTTCGGGCGCAACTTCCAGGTGACGATGGCGGCGATGGCCGAGGGGCCCCTGCACACCGGACCGGCCGGCTACGGCCTGTTCTCCACCGCGTTCGCACTGGGCGCGCTGGGCGGTGCGCTGCTGGCCACTCGGCTGCGCCCGCGCACCCTGCCGGTGCTGCTCGGCGCCGGGGCCCTGGCCGGGCTGCTGCAGGCGGTCAGCGGCGCAGCCCCCACCCCGGTCGCCTTCCTGGCCGTCATGGTGCCGGTCGCCGGCTGCGCGGTGGTGCTGGACACCGCCGTCCAGGCGCGCGTCCACCTGCGCAGCGCCGGCGAGCTGCGCGGCCGGGTGCTGGCTGTGCACGGGATCGTCGGTGCCGCCGCCGGGGCCGCCGGGGGCCCGCTGCTGGGCTGGGCCGCCGACACGCTCGGTCCGCGCATCGCCCTGCTGCTCGGCGGCACGGTCGCGGTGCTCGCCTGCGCCCTGGCCGCGGTGGCCTTCGCGCGGCTGCGCCGCGCCCCGGTCCGCACGCTCGTGCTGGTCCGCCGGGCCCCGGCGCCGCGCCGCGCGGACGAGGCGCTCGCCGCCTGAGCAGGTGCCGGGCGCACACCCCACCCGGGGTCGTGCGCCGGTGACGGAGTGCGGCAGAGTGTCCCCGGTCCGCGCCGGCGACCGCCCCGGTCGTGCCGGTGCGCCCGCAGGACCCGCGACAGCCCGACCGAACTTTCACCAGGAAGGCCCGCCCATGGCGCACTCCTCCGCCGCCACCGCCCGCCCGATGGTCCTCGCCGACGTCCTCCCCCGGGGCCTGGCCCGCGACGCGGCGCTCGTCGTGGGCTTCGCCGGGCTGACCGGCCTGGCGGCCCAGGTCTCCATCCCGCTCGGCTTCACCCCGGTCCCGCTCACGCTGCAGACCTTCGCGGTGCTCACCACCGGCGCCGCCCTGGGCGCCCGCCGCGCGCTCGCCTCCATCGCCCTCTACGCCGTCGCCGGCGTGGCGGGCGTCCCGTGGTTCGCCGGCGGGCAGTCCGGCCTGGGCGGGGCGAGCTTCGGCTACGTCCTCGGCTTCGTGCTGGCGGCCGTCGTCGTCGGGGCCATCGCCGACCGCGGGGCCACCCGCAGCAGCCTGCGCACCCTGGTCGCCTTCGTGGTCGGCTCGGCGCTGGTCTACGCCGTCGGCGTGCCGTGGCTCGCCGCCTCGCTCGGCGTGGGGCTGGGCAAGGCGCTCTCCCTGGGTGCCACCCCGTTCCTGGCCGGCGACGCCATCAAGGCCCTCGCGGCCGCCGGCGTCCTGCCGCTGACCTGGAAGCTCGTCGAGCGCATCGAGCGCGGCTGACCGTCGTGCCGCCCGCCGGGCCGTCTCCGACGCTGCACGTCCGGCCGTCTCCGACGGCATGTCGGTGACGGCCGGGCGGGCGACAGGCAGGGGCTTCCGGTGGGCGGCGTCTCCGCTGCCCCATCCGTTGTTGCGCAGCAGGTTCTTCGCAGCGTCTCCGGCTCATCGTCCCGGGCCCGTGTTCTCCGACACGGTGTAGAGGAACCGACGCGGGGAACCAGCGTGGCGTAGGTTCAGTCGTCGCCGGAAAGCCCCTCCCGTCGATTCGACCACCCCTTCAGGCTCGCCGGGGGAACCCGGGGAGCGCGGCGGTCGTCCCTCGGTGGGACATGATCGGTAGGACATGATCGACCGTCGGTGCGTCGACGGCGGGCGCGAGGTGCACGAGAAGCTCAGCACGGCGGCACGACAGGCAGCACGACACGCAGGACGACGAGGAGGTTGGTGTGGCGGACCTGGGAGCGCTCGAGCGCACCGTGATGGACCAGCTCTGGGCGGCCGGCGAGCCGCTCGTCGTCCGCGACCTCGTCGAGCGGGTCAACGCCGCCGAGGGCCGGCCGCTGGCCTACACCACCGTGCAGACCGTGGCCGACCGCCTGGTCCGCAAGGGCCTGCTCGAGCGGGAGGCGTCGGGCCGCGCCTGGGCCTACGCGCCCACCCTCAGCCCCGCCGAGCACACCGCCACCCTCATGCTCGAGGTGCTGGAGGAGTCCGACGACCGCAAGGCGGCGCTCGCGCACTTCGCGCAGGTGCTCGACCGCCGCGACGCCAAGAACCTGACCACCGCGCTCGCCGCCCCGGCCCCCAAGCCGGCCAAGCGGGCGCGCGCGGCCAAGCCCTGACGGGCGGCCACCGACGACCGCCGGCCGGGGATCCGCGGTAGGCGGGCAGCCGTGAAGGGGCTGCGGCGCAGCAGCTCCGTGCCCGGCCCCCGGCGGCCCGCGATGCGGGCCTGGCTGCTGCTGCTCGCGGTGGGTCTGCTGTGCTCGGCCTACGCGATCGCCTCCCCGGTGGGTGCCAGCGTCGACGAGGCGGCCCACCTGGTCTACAGCTGGGGCACGGCCACCGGCCAGGTGACCCCGGGGCACGAGCGGCCCTCGGTCGGGGTGGGCGGGCGCAGCGAGGTGCGGGTGGACGTGCCGCAGGCGCTGCTGCGGTTCCCTTCCCAGGACTGCTACCGCGGCCGCCCCGAGCAGCCGGTCACCTACTGCCGCCCGTTGCCGCCGGACGTGCGGACCCCGGTGCAGGTGAGCACCTACATGGTCCGCTACCCGCCGGTCTACTACGCCGCCGAGGGCGTCGTCATGCGCGCCGGCCTGGCGGCCGGGCTGCCCGGCCACCGGGTGCTCATCCTGGCCAGGCTCGCCTCGGTGGTCTTCGGCCTGGCCGTGCTGGCAGCCGCCGCGGGCCTGCTGGCGCGCCGCTTCCCCGTCGGTCCGCTGGTGCTCGGGCTCGCCCTCGGGCTCACGCCGACCGCGCTGATCCTGCTCGCCTCGATCAACCCGAACGGCTTCGAGGTGGCCGCGGCGGTGCTGCTCGCCGCGGCGGTGCTGGCGCTGCGGGCCGACCTGGCGCGGGGGGTGCGCGGCCGGGGCCCGGTCGTCGCGGTGCCGGTGGGCACGCTGCTGCTGGTCGGCAGCCGGCCGCTGTCCTGGGTCTGGGCGGGGGCCCTGCTGGCGACGTTGCTCGTGCCGGTGACCCGGCCGTCGACGGGATCGCCTCTGCCCGCACCGGCGGGGGCCCGGTCCAGGTGGCGCTCGCTGTGGCAGCGGCTCCCCGTGCGCGCGCTGGGCGGCCCGGCGTTCGTGGCCACCGTGCTGGCCCTGGCCGCCTCGCTCGCCTGGTTCGCGTGGGCGCTGGGCGTGCGCCAGAGCGAGCAGGGTCGGATCGGCACCGCGGTGCCGTGGGACACCCTCAGCCCCGGCTGGAAGCTGTTCACGCTCCTGCTCGTCGGCGGCTGGCTGGTCCACGACGCGGTCGGCCAGTTCGGCTGGGAGACCCCGCTGGTCGACGTGGCGCTCTACGCCTGGCTGCTGGTGACCGGCGCGGCCGTCGCGGTGTGGGCCCTCGGGGTGCGCGCCGGCCAGGCGGTGCGGGACGCCACGGTGTCCCCGCTGCTGCCGCTGCTGGTCGGCGGTCTGTCCGGGGTCGTGGTGCTCGCCCACGAGTACCTGACCGGGTTCGGCTGGCAGGGCCGCTACGTCCTGCCGGTGGTCGCCGCGGTGTGCGTGCTCGCCGTACCGGGGCTGGCCTCCGGGCTGACGAGGGTGCGCGCGCGCTGGACCGCGGTGCCGCTCCTGGTGGCCCCGCTCGTCGTCGTCCACGTCGTCGCGCTGGTCTGGTGGATGTGGCGCAACGTCTACGGGGTGCGCGACTGGGGGGTGGTCCGGGTGCCGCCCACCCCGCTGCCGGTCGGCACCGAGACCTGGACGCCGCCGGCCGGCCAGCGCACCGTCTACGTGCTGATCCTGCTCGCGGTCGTGGCCGCCGCGCTGGGCCTGTCCGGCCTGCGTGCCCGGCCGGGCGCCGGTTCGGGCCGGCGACCGGTCCGCGACGCCGGGCCGCTGCCGGAGCAGCCCCAGGTCGCCACCGGTCCCCGTCCCCCGGCGCCCCCGCCCCGGTAGCGGAGGGTGGGCACCTGGGTTCGGGCAGGAGCGCAGCTGCCCGCGGCCCCGACGGCTGGTGGGGCGGCCGGTTCGGCGTCAGGCGAGGGTGTCGAGCAGGTGCGGCAGCGCGGGCGGGTCCGGGCGCCCGGCCGGGTCGTAGCCGGCCCCGGTGCGGGCGGCGCGCACCGTGCGCACCGCAGACAGGACGATCGCGGCGTGCACCGGCAGGTGCTCCAGCGAGCACGTGCCCGGTGCGTCGGGCCGGCGTGCCCCGGTGGCCGCCTCCTCGCACGCCGTCAGCTCGCCCAGCGAGACCTCGTGCAGCGCGAGCTCACCCAGGGCGGCGACGACGGGGACGAGCTCACCGGTGGCCAGCAGCGCCCCGGCCCGGGCGAGGTGGGCCGAGGGGTGGAGCTCCGGTGCGGCCACGGTGGCGGTGGCGACCAGCGCCGCGGCCTCCTGCACGGCCTGCTGCTCGGCGACCGGCAGCCCGTGCCGGGCGGCGCCGCCGCGCGCCAGCCGCGCCGCCTCCCCCACCTG
>JBQCIO010000053.1:0-18927 GCA_051953655.1 Motilibacteraceae bacterium | reverse complement strand
CTCTTTTTATCTTCGGTGTGTTTGGGGTGTTTTTGTTCGCGGTGTCTGTGTTGGGCTTTTTGGTTATTTTTTTCTATTTTTGGCCTGTTTAACCACCGCGCGGGGCGGGGGGCGGGCCCCCCCCCGCGGCCCCGTCGTCGTCAGGACCTCAGTCCCCGCTGGTCGCCGCCAGCGCCCGGTCCACGAGCGCCGCCCGCTCGACGTCGTCGGCCGTGACCCGGCCGTCGCCCAGGCGGACCACGACGTCGGCGCCGTCCTGCTCCACGCGGATCCCGTCCACCGCGGAGCGCAGCTCCGCCACGAGCGACTCGGGGTTCTCACCACTGCCGCCGGCGGGCACCACGCGAGTCAGGCCGCTCTCGTCCCCCCGCTACCCCGGCAACGCCGACACCGCGTCGGAGATCTCCTGCGCGGACAGCTGCTGCGAACCTTCGTTCCCCACCATGTCCTCCACCCGTCGACCAGACCTCCAGCTCAGGCCCATCTGCCCGGCAGGACCGAGAGGAACCCGCGTCAGACCGCTATGCCGACGAGCCGGCCGACGCCGTAGGTGGCCGCCATCGCCACGGCCCCGCCGAGCACGTTGCGGGCGAGCGCGCGGCCGACGGGTGCGTCCCCCAGCCGGGCGCTGAGCCAACCGGTCAGCGCCAGCGCCACGAGCATCGCGACGAAGGTGGCGGGGAAGCGCGCGGTGACCGGCACCAGCGCCACCGACAGCAGCGGCAGCAGCGCGCCGATCGTGAACGAGATGAACGAGCTGATGGCAGCCCCCCACGGGCTCACCAGCTCGTCCGGGTCGATGCCGAGCTCCATCCGGGCGTGCGCGGTGAGCGGGTCCTCGGCGTGCAGCTCGGCCGCCACGGCATGCGCGAGGTGCGGCGACACGCCCTGCTCCTCGTACATGGCGGCGAGCTCCTCCTGCTCGCCGCGCGGGTCCTCGCGCAGCTCGCGCTTCTCCCTCTCCAGCGCGGCCTGCTCGGTGTCGCGCTGGGAGCTGACCGAGACGTACTCGCCGGAGGCCATCGACAGCGCTCCGGCCACCAGGCCGGCCAGGCCCGCGACGAGGATCTGGCCGCGGTCGGTGGTGGCGCCGGCGACGCCGAGCACGATGCCCGCGACGGACACGATGCCGTCGTTGGCCCCGAGCACCGAGGCGCGGATCCGGTTGGTCCGGTCGCCGAGGCCGCCCTCCTTGGGCTCCTGCGACCCGGGGTGGGCGTGCTGCCCGCCGGTGAGGTCCTGCACCGGTGCGGCTCCCGCCGGCGCCGCCGACGACGACGGTGACCGAGCCGCCCGTTCCTCCGCAGTCACCAGGCACCCTCCTCCTCGCCGCGGCCACCGCCGCGCGTGCCCTCGAGCACCTCCGCCACCACCTCGTCGATGCGGTGCGCGAGCTCGATGTCCAGCTGGGTGATCCCCCCGGCGACGTGCGTCCACACCGCGAGCCGCAGCGTCCGCCAGCGCACGTCGATGTCCGGGTGGTGGTCCACCTCCTCGGCCAGCTCGGCGACGGCGTCGACGACGGCGATCCCGGTGCGGAAGTCCGGCGCCTCCACGTGCCGGACCAGCTCGCGCTCCTGCCGGGCCCAGTGGGGGAGATCGAGCAGCTGCCGCTCGATCTCCTCGTCGGTGAGCAGCCTGACCATGTCGTCCCTCCCTCGGCGGGTCCCGACCATCCTCCCCGCGCCCGCCTCCGGCCGCACCGCCGGGGCGAGCGGGCTGGCAGGCTGGCGCCGTGGCCGAACCCGTCGCCCGTCCCCGGGTCGTCGTCGGAGCGGCGCTGCTCGACGGCGACCGCCTGCTCGCCGCGCGCCGCAGCGCGCCCGCCCACCTGGCCGGCCGGTGGGAGCTGCCCGGCGGCAAGGTCGAGCCCGGCGAGAGCGACGAGGCGGCGCTGGTGCGCGAGTGCCGCGAGGAGCTCGGGGTGCAGGTCGAGCTGGGTGAGCGGGTCGGCGGCGACTTCCCGCTGGGGGCCGAGCTGGTGCTGCGCGTCTGGACGGCGCGGAGCGTGACCGGTGAGCCGCGGCCGTTGGAGGACCACGACGAGCTGCGCTGGCTCCCGGCGGGGGAGTGGTGGACCGTGGACTGGCTGCCCGGTGACGTGCCCGCCGTGGCGGCCGTGGGCGACGTCGTCGGGGTCCTCGCCGGGCCGCTGCGGAGCGTGAGGTGCGACCCGCGAGTGTGACCTGGTGCGCCAGCGGGCAGCAGGGCACTCGTGAGGGGTGTGCCCACGGGTGACGGAGCGCTGGTCGATGACGACCTCGAGCGCCAGGTCGCCCTGCTCGGCGCCATGGTGGAGCAGAGCCCGCTCGGGCTCGCGATCTTCGACGACCACCTGCGCTTCCGCACGGTGAACGCCGCCCTCGCCCGGATCAACGGGATGCCCGTCGAGGAGCACCTCGGCCGCCGGGTGCCCGAGCTGCTGCCGCACATGGACGCGGCGGTGGAGGACGTCATGCGCCGGGTCCTCGAGACCGGCGTCCCGGCCACCAACGTGCTGCACCGCGGCCGCACGCCCGCCGACCCGCGCCGCGACCGGGTCTTCGAGGTGACCTACAGCCGGATCGACGCCGAGGACGGGCGGGCGCTGGGCGTCGCCGCCTTCGCCACCGACGTCACCGCCCGGCACGAGGCGCTGCAGGCGGTCTCCTCGGCCCAGTTCCGGCTCGCCCTGCTGGACGAGGCCAGCGCCCGGGTGGGCACCAGCCTCGACCTGCGGCGCACGGCGGAGGAGCTGTGCGACATCGCCGTGCCGCGCTTCGCCGACCACGCCGCTGTCGACCTGCTCGACAGCCTGCTCGCCGGCGAGGAGGGGCCCCTCGGCGCGCCCGGCACCCGGATGACCCGGATGGCCTTCCGCAGCCACGACGAGCACCTGGCCGACCGGTTCCCGGTCGTCACCGCCTCGCTCGACTACCCCGCCGACGCCCCCGCCGCGCGGGCGATCGCCACCGGCCGCCCGCAGCTGGTGGACCCGGTCGACGACGAGTTCGTCCGCCGGACCGCGCGCAACGACGACGAGGTGCACGCTGTCCTCGCCGTGGGCGTCGGCTCGGCCGTGGTCGTGCCGCTGGTCGCCCGCGGCGCCGTGCTCGGGGTCGCCTCGTTCGTGCGCAACCGGGAGAGCCGGACGTTCGACGCGCAGGACCTCGCGCTGGCCGCCGAGCTCGGCCACCGGGCCGGCCTCGCCATGGACAACGCGCGCCTCTACACCCGGGAGCGGGCCACCGCCCTGGCGCTGCAGCGCCACCTGCTGCCCCCGGACGAGCAGCGCGTGCAGGAGGTCGAGGTCGCCTCGCGCTACCTGCCCGGCGTGAGCACGACGGAGGTCGGCGGCGACTGGTTCGACGTCATCCCGCTGGCCGGCGGCCGGGTGGCCCTGGTGGTCGGCGACGTCATGGGGCGCGGCGTCCGCGCGGCCGCGGCGATGGGGCAGCTGCGCACCGCGGTGCGCACCCTGGCCGTGCTCGACCTCATGCCCGAGGACGTCGTCGCGCACCTCGACGACCTGGCGCAGAGCCTGGCCCAGGTGCAGCTCGCCACCTGCATCTACGCCGTCTACGACCCGGTCACCCGCGAGCTGCGGTGGGCCTCGGCCGGCCACCTGCCGCCGGTGCTGGTGCCGCCCGACGGCCCGGCCACGCTCCTGCCCATCCCGTCCGGGGCGCCCCTCGGCGTCGGCGGGGTGGCCTTCGAGAGCGCCTGCGTCCAGGTCCCGGACGGCACCCGCGTCGTCCTCTACACCGACGGCCTGGTCGAGTCGCGCGGCCTCGACCTCGACCACGGCCTCGACGCGCTGCGCGAGGCCCTGGACACCGCCCCGGACGACCTCGACGCACTCTGCGACGACGTCCTGACCCGGCTCGGCCGCGACGCCGCGCACGACGACGACGTCGCACTGCTCGCGGCCCGGCTGCACGCGCTGCCCGAGCGCCGCGCCGAGTCGTGGGAGGTGCCCTCCGACCTCGCCGCCGTCTCCCGGGCCCGCGCGCTCACCCGTGCCGCGCTCGCGGACTGGGGCCTCGAGCCGCTCGACGACACCGCGACGCTGCTGGTCAGCGAGCTGGTCACCAACGCGATCCGCTACGCCAAGGACCCGGTCGAGCTGCGCCTGCTCCTGCTCGACGACCGGCTCGAGGTGTCCGTGGCCGACCACGACACCCGCCTCCCGCGCCTCATGCGCGCCGACGCCGACGCCGAGGGCGGCCGCGGCCTGCACCTGGTCGGCACCCTGGCCCGCCGCTGGGGGGCGCGGTCGACGGCCGACGGCAAGGTGGTCTGGTTCGACGTGCCGCTGCCCGGGAGGGTGTGAGTTCGTCCGGATCTTGAGGCAAGTGCCCGCTCAGCAGGGTGCAGGGGGTCTCAAGATCCGGCTTCGGGGCGGGTCGCGACACGCCGGCGTGGCGTGCCACAGCTCTCCACTCGCGCGATCCACCCCGGGAGAGACCGCCGGCCGGGCGCCCGAGCCGGCCCGCGCGGCTCCGTCGTCGTCACCAGCGCCTTCGACCGTGCTCACCCCGACCGGCGGCTGCCGACGCTGCCCGGACAGTGACCGAAGCAGTGCCCCCCACCCTCGCGACGGCATGGGCCCGAGCGCGCGCCCACTACCATGGCTCCATCCCCCGTCGTCGCCAGGATCGAGCGCGCCCGCATGCCCTCCCGCAGTGACCTCCGCAACGTCGCCATCGTGGCGCACGTCGACCACGGCAAGACCACTCTCGTCGACGCGATGCTGTGGCAGTCCGGCGCCTTCACCTCGCACCAGGCCGACGAGGGCTCCGTCGCCGAGCGGGTCATGGACTCCATGGACCTCGAGCGCGAGAAGGGCATCACGATCCTGGCCAAGAACACGGCGGTGAAGCACACCATCGACGGCCAGGACGTGACGATCAACATCATCGACACGCCCGGCCACGCCGACTTCGGCGGCGAGGTGGAGCGCGGCCTGGAGATGGTCGACGGCGTGATCCTGCTCGTCGACGCCTCCGAGGGGCCCCTTCCGCAGACCCGGTTCGTGCTGCGCAAGGCGCTGGAGAAGCGGCTGCCGGTGATCCTGGTCGTGAACAAGGTCGACCGCTCCGACGCCCGGATCGCCGAGGTCGTCGACGAGACCTACGAGCTCTTCCTCGACCTCGACGCCGACGAGCACCAGATCGAGTTCCCCATCGTCTACGCCTCGGCCAAGGCCGGCCGCGCCTCCCTGGTGCGGCCCGCCGACGCGGGGATGCCCGACAGTGAGAACCTCGAGCCGCTGTTCCGCACCATCCTCTCGGCCATCCCCGCCCCCTCCTACGACGAGGGCGCGCCGCTGCAGGCGCACGTGACCAACCTCGACGCCTCGCCGTACCTGGGCCGCCTCGCCCTGTGCCGCGTGCACCAGGGCATCATCCGCAAGGGCCAGACCGTGGCCTGGTGCCGCACCGACGGCAGCATCACCTCGGTCAAGGTGTCCGAGCTGCTCATGACCGACGCGCTCGAGCGGGTCCCGGCCGAGCAGGCCGGCCCTGGCGACATCATCGCGATCGCCGGCATCGAGGACATCACCATCGGCGAGACCCTGGCCGACGTCGACGACCCGCGCCCGCTGCCGGTCATCACCGTCGACGAGCCGTCGATCTCGATGACGATCGGCATCAACACCTCGCCGCTGGCGGGCAAGTCGGGCAAGAAGCTCACGGCCCGCCTGGTGAAGAACCGCCTCGACGCCGAGCTCATCGGCAACGTCTCCATCCGCGTCCTGCCCACCGACCGCCCGGACACCTGGGAGGTGCAGGGCCGCGGCGAGCTGCAGCTGGCCGTGCTGGTGGAGCTCATGCGCCGCGAGGGCTTCGAGCTCACCGTCGGCAAGCCGCAGGTGGTCACCCGCGAGATCGACGGCAAGGTGCACGAGCCGGTCGAGCGGCTCACCGTCGACATCCCCGAGGACTACCTCGGCGTCGTGACCCAGCTCATGGCCCTGCGCAAGGGGCGCATGGAGCAGATGGTCAACCACGGGACCGGCTGGGTGCGCATGGAGTACCTGGTGCCGGCCCGCGGACTGATCGGGTTCCGCACCGAGTTCCTCACCGAGACCCGCGGCACCGGCCTGCTGCACCACGTCTTCGAGCGCTACGAGCCGTGGCACGGCGAGCTGCGCACCCGGCCCACCGGCTCGCTGGTGGCCGACCGGCCCGGCCCGGTCACGTCCTTCGCCTGCTTCAACCTGCAGGAGCGCGGCGTCCTCTTCGTCGGACCCGGCACCGAGGTCTACGAGGGCATGATCGTCGGCGAGAACGCCCGCGCCGACGACATGGACGTCAACATCACCAAGGAGAAGAAGCTCACCAACATGCGTTCGTCCACCGGTGACGAGCTGGTGCGCCTCATCCCCTACCGGCAGATGTCCATGGAGCAGGCCCTGGAGTTCTGCCGCGAGGACGAGTGCGTGGAGGTCACCCCCGGCGGGGTGCGCCTGCGCAAGGTCGTCCTGGACGCCAAGGACCGCGAGCGCACCCGCGCCCGGGCCAGCCGCGGCTGACGCCCACGACACGCGCGGCCCGACGGCTCCTGTCCGCCCCTCGGGTACGCCCTCCGACAGCTCGTCGCCGCCCCCTCGACGCCCTCCCGGCCCGCCGGCCGGGGGGCGCCGACGGGGGTCGGCGAGCGCCTGTCGCCTGCATCACCGCAGGTCAGCGGCACGAGAGCGCCGCCATGCCCTCCTGACCGCCGCCGGGACGCGAGGACGTTACTGGCCGGTCACGATTGCGCAACGGCACGCGTCCCCTGATTGCCAGATGCGCGCGGGTCTGACGTACAGTCCTCAGCGTCCGCAACCCGGACACCCGCGCGTCGCGAAAGGTTTACGGCCACATGGCAGTCCCGTCGCAGGTCGCTGAGGCCACGACCGCCCCCGGCGAGGAAGTTTCCACCGGAGTCGCCGGTCGCTCGCTCACTCAGATCGCCTGGGCGCGTCTGCGCCGCGACAAGGTCGCGATGATCAGCCTCTGGGCCCTGGTCATCATCTTCCTGGTCGCGATCTTCGCCCCGCTCATCTGCAAGGCGATCGGGGTCAGCCCCACCGACTTCGACCAGAACGCGGTCAGCCAGGACGGCGGCCTCCCGGTCGGCTGGGGCGGCGGCATCAGCCTCAGCCACCCGCTCGGCGTCGAGCCGCTCACCGGTCGCGACATCTTCGCCCGGCTCCTCTACGGCGCCCGCATCTCGCTGCTCATCGCCGTCGTCGGCAGCATCATCACCACGGTGCTGGGGGTCTTCTTCGGCATCGTGGCGGGCTACTCGCGCGGCTTCCTCGACGCCGCGCTCGGCCGCCTGATGGACCTCATCCTCAGCTTCCCGCAGCTGCTCATCCTGCTGGCGCTGAGCCTGGTCCTCATCCAGAACCTCGAGCAGATCGGGTTCAAGGGCAACAGCGCCCGGATCACCTACATCATCCTCGTGCTCAGCGTGTTCAGCTGGCCCTACCTCGCCCGCATCGTGCGCGGCCAGGTGCTCAGCATCCGCGAGCGCGAGTTCGTCGAGGCCGCGGTCTCGATGGGGGCCGGCACCCGGCGGATCCTGTTCAGGGAGATCCTGCCCAACCTGTGGGCCCCGATCCTGGTCTACGTCTCGATCTCGCTGCCCACGTTCATCGCCGCCGAGGCCTCGCTGTCGTTCCTCTCCGTGGGTGTGAACGAGCCGACCCCGACGTGGGGCAAGATGCTCGCCGACTCGGTCCGGTTCTTCACCGTCGACCCGGCCTACCTCTTCATCCCCGGCACAGCGCTGTTCATCGTCGTGCTGGCCTTCAACCTGCTGGGCGACGCCCTGCGCGACGCCCTCGACCCGCGGGCGGGCCGCGTCTAGCCCCCCGCAGCGCCGGCGCGGCCTCCGCCTGACGAGGCGAGGCGGCCGGCACGTCGACAAGCTCCCGGGGCCGCAGTGCCCCGGGTGGAACCCGCCCGCGGGCGGAGCATGACGGACCGGGGTACGGGCCCCGGGCCGATGGACCAGGAGGAGTGGACATGGGCAAGGCCGGTATCGGTCTTCGCTTCACCGTCCTCGTGTCCGCGGGCGCTCTCGCGCTCGCGGCGTGCGGTGGCGGCAGCAGCGGTGGAAGCAGCAACAGCGGCGGCTCGGGCGCCGGCGCGTCGGCCCAGAAGGGCGGGACGCTCACGATCCTGACCCAGGCCGACCAGATCGCCCACCTCGACCCCCAGCGGAACTACACGGGTGAGGACCTGGCGTTCACCGACGGTTACCTCAACCGCACGCTCACGCAGTACAAGCTGAGCCCCGGCAAGGACAGCTCCGAGCTGGTCGGCGACCTCGCCACCGACACCGGCAAGTCCTCCAACGGCGGTAAGACCTGGGCGTTCACGCTCAAGGACGGCGTGAAGTGGGAGGACGGCAAGCCCGTCACCTGCGCCGACATCAAGTACGGCGTCTCGCGCACCTTCGCCCAGGACGTCATCACCGACGGCCCGACCTACGCCATCCAGTACCTGGACATCCCCAAGGACAAGGAAGGCAACTCGGTCTACAAGGGGCCGTACAAGAACGACGCCACCGGTCAGGCCGCCTTCGACAAGGCCGTGAGCTGCTCGTCGGACGACAAGACGATCACGTTCAACCTGAACCAGCCGGTCGGTGACTTCAACTACACCGTCACCCTGACCGCCTTCGCGCCGGTGCCGAAGTCTGCGGACACCGGCGAGAAGTACGACGACAAGCCGGTGTCGGACGGCCCGTACAAGATCCAGGAGTACACCAAGGGCCAGCAGCTGGTCCTGGTCCGCAACGACCAGTGGTCGAAGGACACCGACTCCTACCGTCCGGCCCTGCCCGACCAGATCGTCATGAAGTTCGGTCTGGACGCGGCCGTCATCGACCAGCGCATGCAGGCCGACGCCGCTGAGGACCAGACCGCGATGTCGCAGGACCCGGTCGAGCCCGCGTCGCTCGCCACCGTGTTCAACGACCCGCGCTTCGCCGACCGCCGCGTGAACGAGCTGGACCCCTACGTCCGCTACATCGCGGTCAACGTCAAGAAGGTCCCGAACCTCAAGCAGCGCCAGGCGATCGCTGCCGCCATGGACCGTGCGCAGCTGCGCACGATCGCGGGTGGCAACTTCTCCGGTGACCTCGCCGACGGTGTCATCAAGCCGAACCTGCCGCAGGACTACGCGCCCTCGGGCATGTGGGACTCGCTGCTCGGCCAGAAGATCCCGGACAACGGTGACCCGAACTACGCCAAGACCCTGATCCAGCAGTCCGGCGCCCCGATGCCGGAGATCAAGTACGACTACCCGCAGACCCCGACCAACGACAAGGGCGCTGCGGCGGTCGTCGACTCGCTCGGCAAGGCCGGCATCAAGGTCACGCCGAACCCGATCCCGCCGGGCCAGTTCTACCCGACGGTCCAGAACCCGGCCAAGGCCAACGCCCTCATCCTCGCCGGCTGGGGCCCGGACTGGCTGAACGCCTCCACCGTCATCCCGCCGCTGTTCACCATCTCCGGTGGCTTCGACATCTCCTACGTGGACGACCAGGCGTACAACGCCAAGGTCAAGGCCGCGCAGGGCGAGCTCGACCGCACCAAGCAGGGTGACATGTGGAAGGAGCTCAACAAGGAGGCCATGGCCAACGTGTGGGTCGTCCCGACCCGCTTCGGCCGTGAGCAGCGCCTCGCCGGCTCCAAGGTCCACTCGGCCTCGGGCGACAACGGCAAGGTCTACCTGTGGGCGCCCTACGGCTCCTGGCCGTACGCGGACCTCTACGTCTCGAAGTAGGCTCGAGGGTCGGTGACCGACCACTGACCGACCCGACACAGACCTACCGTCGGGCGTACGTCCCGCAGTAGAACGAGCAGTACCCAGCACCAGTGCAGTGCCAGCACCAGAGCAGTACCCAGCACCACCAGTCGGCGCCGGGGGGCGGGTGTGAACCACCCGCCCCCCGGAGTCGCGACCAGGGTCCGTCGACGTGCCCCGCCCGAGGGAGACCCATCCCGACGGGAGGGACCCGCCGTGCGGACCTCCCTCACGACCACCCCGGAAGGCCATCCCCGTGGGGACCTACCTCCTGCGCCGCGTCGTCGCGATGTTCCTCATGCTCATCGCGCTGAGCATCGTGACGTTCCTGCTCTTCGCGGCCCTGCCCGTCGACCCGGCGGCCCTCACCTGCGGCAAGTCCTGCAGCCCGCAGGTCATCGCGCAGAACCGGGTCCGGCTGGGCCTGGACAAGCCGCTCACCGTCCAGTACGAGCAGTTCGTCAAGGGCATCTTCGTCGGGCGCACCTACGGCTCGGGCACCGCCACCTTCGAGTGCCCCGCCCCGTGCCTCGGTTACTCGTTCCGGCAGGGCGAGAACGTCACGACCCTGATCGTCAAGCGGCTGCCGGTCACCGCGGCCCTCGCCGTCGGCGCGTGCATCCTCTGGCTGCTCGCCGGCGTGTCGGTCGGCATCCTCGCGGCGCTGCGACGAGGGAGATGGCAGGACCGCACCTCGATGGGCATCGCCCTGGTGGGCTACTCGTTCCCGTCGTTCTTCATCGGCCTGCTCCTGCTGTTCTTCATCATCATCAAGTTCTCGCTGCCCTACCCGAGCTACGTGCCGTTCTCGCAGGACCCCAAGGGCTGGTTCAACGCCTACTACCTGGCGTGGATCACGCTGGCGATCGTCTACGCCGCGTTCTACGCCCGGCTCACCCGCAACCAGATGCTCGAGACGCTGGGCGAGGACTACATCCGCACCGCGCGGGCCAAGGGCCTGCCCGAGCGGCTGGTCATCCGGCGCCACGCCTTCCGTGCCGGCCTCACCCCGATCGTCACGGCGGCCGGCCTCGACCTCGCGGGCCTGCTCGGCGGTGTGGTGATCACCGAGCAGATCTTCAACCTCCCCGGCATGGGCAAGCTCGCCGTCGACTCGGTGCTGCAGGCCGACCTGCCGGTCATCACCGCGGTGGTGCTCGTCACCGCCACGTTCGTCATCGTCGCCAACCTCGTGGTCGACGTCCTCTACGCCGTCATCGACCCCCGGGTGAGGCTGGCATGACCCCGTTCCTCGACGTCTCCGACCTGCACGTCACGTTCCCCACCGAGGACGGCCTCGTCCAGGCCGTCGACGGCGTGTCCTTCGACGTCTCCCAGGGCCGCACCCTCGCCGTCGTCGGCGAGTCCGGCTCGGGCAAGAGCGTCACCAGCCAGGCGATCATGGGCTTGATCAACCGCAAGGCGGCCAAGATCAGCGGCCAGGCGATCCTGGACGGTGAGGACCTGGTCAGCGCGCCGGACAGCCGGCTGCGGGCGCTGCGCGGCAAGCGGATGGCGATGATCTTCCAGGACCCGCTGTCCTCGCTGCACCCCTTCTACACGATCGGCAAGCAGCTGGTGGAGGCCGTCCTCATCCACCAGGACGTCAGCAAGGACGACGCCCGCAAGCGGGCGCGCACCATGCTCGACCGGGTCGGCATCCCCAACGCCGAGCAGCGGCTCGACGAGTACCCGCACCAGCTCTCCGGCGGCATGCGCCAGCGCGTGATGATCGCGATGGCGCTGGTCAACGACCCCGAGCTGCTCATCGCCGACGAGCCGACCACGGCCCTCGACGTCACCGTGCAGGCGCAGATCATCGACCTGCTGCGCGACCTGCAGCGCGACTTCGGCACCGCGATCATCCTCATCACCCACGACCTCGGCGTGGTGGCGGAGATGGCCGACGACGTCGCCGTCATGTACGGCGGCCGGGTGGTCGAGCGAGGGACGATCGACGACATCTTCTACCGCCCGGAGATGCCCTACACGTGGGGCCTGCTGGGCTCGATGCCGCGCCTGGACGAGGGCCGCAACGAGCGGCTCGACCCGATCCCGGGGCAGCCGCCGTCGCTGATCAACCTGCCCAGCGGCTGCGTGTTCCGTCCGCGCTGCCAGTACAGCCACCTCGTCCCCGGTGACCGGTGCGCCACCGAGCGGCCCGACCTGCTGCCCGTCACCGCCAACCACGCCGTGCGCTGCCACATCGAGCCGGCGGAACGTCGCCGGGTGGCCGCCAGCCGGCTCGCGCTCGCCGTCGAGGAGGGGCAGCAGTGACCGACGTGACGACCCCGGAGGGGAAGCCGGTGCCCGGCACCCAGGTGAAGGACCCGATCCTGCGGATCAGCGGGCTGCAGAAGCACTTCCCGATCTCGCAGGGCGCGGTGCTCAAGCGGACCGTCGGCCACGTCAAGGCCGTCGACGGGATCTCCCTCGACCTCGCTCCCGGCGAGACGGTGGGTCTCGTCGGCGAGTCCGGCTGCGGCAAGTCCACCGCCGGTCGAACGATGCTCAAGCTGCTCGAGCCCACCGGCGGCAGCATCGAGCTCGACGGCCGCGACATCACCGGCCTGTCGCGCAAGGACATGGTTCCGCTGCGCCGGCAGCTGCAGATGATCTTCCAGGACCCGTACAGCTCGCTGAACCCGCGGCACACCGTGGGCGGCATCATCGGCGCGCCCTACGACGTCCAGGGCGTCAAGCCGCCCGGCGGGGTCAAGGCGGCCGTGCAGGACCTCATGGCCCGCGTGGGCCTGAACCCCGAGCACTACAACCGCTACCCGAACGAGTTCTCCGGCGGCCAGCGTCAGCGCATCGGCATCGCCCGCGCCGTCGCCCTGCGCCCCAAGATCATCGTCTGCGACGAGCCGGTGTCCGCGCTCGACGTGTCCATCCAGGCCCAGGTGGTGAACCTGCTGGAGGACCTGCAGAACGAGTTCGGCATGGCCTACGTCTTCATCGCCCACGACCTGTCGGTGGTCCGCCACATCTCCGACCGGGTGGCCGTGATGTACCTCGGCAAGCTCGCCGAGCTGGCCCCCTCCGCCGAGGTCTACTCCACCCCGCGCCACCCCTACACGGTGGCGCTGCTCTCCGCGGTGCCGATCCCGGACCCGGAGAAGGAGCGCAACCGCGAGCGGATCCTGCTCCAGGGCGACCTGCCCTCGCCGAGCAACCCGCCGTCGGGCTGCGTGTTCCGGACCCGGTGCTGGAAGGCCAAGGACGTCTGCGCCACCGAGGTCCCGATGCTGCGCGAGCTCGCCCCCGGTCACGCGGTGGCCTGCCACTTCCCGGTCGAGCCCGGCGAGGCGGCGGCTGTCACCACCGGCATCGTCCGCAGCAACGTCACCCCGATCACTCAGGCCGACGGGGGCGCGCACCGCGCCGCCGGCTGACCTGCAGCCCCGGCCGCCCGCGCGGGCGGCGAACGATCACGTCGACGTGACCGAAGACCGCTTCCCGCCGTGCACGCACGGCGGGAAGCGGTCTTTTCGGGTGGTCAGGCCCGTGCGCTCGGCTCCGACGACGCGTCGGAGGCTCCGGTGTTCACCGCGTCGAGCCCCAGCGCCTCGCGCAGGAACCGCAGCTGCAGCAGCAGCAGGTTCTCGGCGACGACCTCCTGCGGGGTCATGTGGGTGACGCCGGACAGCGGCAGCACGGTGTGCGGGCGGCCGGCCGCCAGCAGCGCCGAGGACAGCGACAGGCTGTGCGAGACCACGACGTTGTCGTCGCTGAGCCCGTGGATGAGCATGAGCGGTCGCGAGAGCTTCGCCGCGTCGGCGACGAGCGAGTTGGCGGCGTAGGCCTGCGGGTCCCCGGCCGGGGTGCCGAGGTAGCGCTCGGTGTAGTGGGTGTCGTAGAGCGCCCAGTCGGTGACCGGGGCGCCGGCGATGCCCGCCGCGAAGACGTCGGGCCGGCGCAGCACCGCCAGCGCGGCGAGCCAGCCGCCGAACGACCAGCCGCGGATGGCGACCTTGGACAGGTCCAGGTCGCCGAAGCGCTCTGCCGCGGCGTGCAGGGCGTCGACCTGGTCCTCGAGCACCGGGCCGGCGAAGTCGCGGCTCACGGCGCGCTCCCACGCCGGGCCGCGCCCCGGGGTGCCGCGCCCGTCCGCGACGACGACGGCGAAGCCCTGGTCGGCCCACCACTGCGGCTCGTACCAGATGCCCCGGGCGGCGACGACCTCCAGGTGGTGCGGGCCGCCGTAGGGGTCGACCAGCACCGGCAGCCGGCCCGAGCCGGGCGCCCAGCCGGTCGGGAAGAGCACGCCGGTGCGCAGCTCGCGCTCGCCCGCGCGCAGGAGCGTGACGGCGGGCACCAGGGCGGGACGCTCGGCCAGCGACCGCACGACCAGCGGCTCGGACCCCTCGCGCAGCAGCCGGGCCCGCGAGCCGTGCTGCTCCAGGGTGGCCGACACCAGCAGGACCGCGCCGCCGGCTGTCCGGCCCGAGTGCACGCCCGGCTCGTCGGTGAGCCGCTGCACGGCGCCGTCCCAGCCCACCCGCAGCACGTGCTGCTCGGTGGGCTCCTCGCTGCCCAGCACCAGCGCGCCGTCGGCGTCGACGTCGACGACGGCGGTCACCTGCAGGCCCGGCGGGGTCAGCAGCACCTCGTCGGTCCCGGCGCCCAGCGCGAGCCGCAGGGTGTCGTCGCGGTCGACGACGCGCAGCATCCGCCCGTCCGGCGTCCACCGCGGCGCGCCCGGACGGACCTCGACCCACACCGGGTCGGTGTCCTCCACCAGCACCTCGGTGGTGCCGGCGGCGAGGTCGGCCGCGAGCACGGCCAGGCGGCGCTGGTCGCGCGACTGCACGGCCAGCAGAGGAGCGCCGTCGGCGGACCAGGTGACCTCGACCAGGTAGGGGTAGGTCTCGCGGTCCCACGCCACCTCGGTGCGCTCGCCGTCGAGCGTGATGTGCAGCAGGCGGACGTCGGCGTTGGGGGTGCCGGCAGCCGGGTAGCGCACGGCGGCCGGGGCCCGGTCCGGGTGCTCCGGGTCGGCGATCCACCAGGTCTGCACGGGAGACTCGTCCACCCGGGCGACCAGCAGCGACTGCCCGTCCGGCGCCCACCAGTAGCCGCGGTAGCGGCCCATCTCCTCGCTGGCCACGAACTCCGCCAACCCGTAGGAGACGTTCTCGCCGTCCGGCTCGGCCAGCACGCGCGCGTTCGTGCCGTCGGCGTCGACGACGTGCAGGGCGCCCCCCGCGGCGTAGGCCACCCGCGTGCCGGTGGGGTCCGGGCGCGGATCGAGCACGGCCCCGGCGGCCGGCAGCTCGCGGGCGCCAGAGCCCATCAGGTCGGCCACGAACAGACGGCTGGACAACGCGAACGCGGCGACGGTGGCGTCCCGGTCGGTCGCGTAGCCGACGATGCCCGCCCCGCCCTCGCGCAGCCGCTCGCGGCGGGCCCGCTCGGCCGGGCTGAGGTCCTCCTCGCCGCTGCTCAGCAAGGTGGCCGGGTCCGCGGCCACCCGCTCGTCCCCGGTCGCGACCTCGAGCACGTGCAGCCGGCCCACGCGATCGGTGCCGGACCCGGTGCGCACGAACACGAGCCGGGCGCCGTCGGGGGAGAGGCTGAACGAGCGCGGGGCGCCGAGGGTGAAGCGCTGGGTGCGGGCCGAGTGCCGGGGGTAGGGCAGCTCAGGGACGCCTGCGCTGGAGGAGGTGTCGGTCATGACCGGATCCTGCCAGGAGGGCCCGCGCCGGCGAGCCCCCCGGGTGGCCGCCTCATAGGCTCTGTCCCGTGACCGAGGCTCCCGCTCCCGTCCCCGTGACCGCCGACCGCCGGATGCTGCTCGTCCACGCGCACCCGGACGACGAGACGATCAACAACGGCGCCACCATGGCCCGCTACGTCGACGAGGGCGTGCACGTCACCCTCGTCACCTGCACCCTCGGCGAGGAGGGCGAGGTGCTCGTGCCCGAGCTCGCCCACCTGGCCGCCGACCAGGAGGACGGCCTGGGCCAGCACCGCATCGGCGAGCTGGCCGAGGCCATGCGCGCCCTCGGCGTGACCGACCACCGCTTCCTCGGGGCGCCCGGCCGCTACCGCGACTCCGGGATGATGGGCGTGCCCAGCAACGAGCGCGAGGACTGCTTCTGGCAGGCCGACCTCGACGAGGCCGCCGCGCAGCTCGTGCCGGTGGTCCGTGAGGTCCGCCCGCAGGTGGTCGTCACCTACGACACCAACGGCGGCTACGGGCACCCGGACCACATCCAGGCCCACCGCACCGCCATGCGCGCGGTCGAGCTGGCGGCCGACGCCTCCTTCGGCGAGGGCGAGCCGTGGCAGGTCTCGAAGGTCTACTGGAACGCGATGCCCGAGTCGCGCATGCGCGAGGGCCTGCGCCGGCTGCGGGAGACCGGCGACACGACGTCGTTCGAGGGCATGGACCCCGACGGCGAGCTGCCGCCCTTCGTCACCCCGGACGAGCTGGTCACCACGGCCGTCGACGCCACCGCGTACGTCGCCCGCAAGATGGACGCGATGCGCGCCCACGCCACGCAGATCACCCTCGACGGCCCGTTCTTCGCGCTGTCGAACAACCTCGGCGACGCCGTGTGGGGCGTGGAGTACTACCGGCTGGTGCACGGCGACGCGGTCCGCGACGGCGACGGGCACGAGACCGACCTCTTCGCCGGCCTCTGAACCGCGAGTTGCCCAACCCCTGGTGATCATGCGGAAGATGTAGATCCAGTGGTGGACCTGCATCTTCTGCATGATCGCCGGATGGGGACTGAGGGTGACCGGGGCTGTGCTCCGATCGGCCGTCGGAGTGAACGTCGCCCGCCCGGGGTGATCACTTCGGGTCATCGCGGCGGCGTGATTCACCCGAACGGCGGGATCCGGTCGGGGGGCCGGCGGGGAGAGGATGCTCGGCAGACGCACCAGTCGTGGAGGCGAGCACTCCGCCGTCTCGCGCAGAGCATCGGCCGGACCACACGAGCGCTGGATGCTCCAGACGGGTGAACCGTCGGAGGAGCCCGGTGGCTGCAGGGGTCGGGCCTCGGGGAGGTTCCGTGGAGCAGTCAGCGGCAGCGGAAGCGGTGCCGGCAGCAGGTGTGGCCGGCCCGGTGGCCCGGCTGGGGGAGCGGCGCACCGACGTCGCGGCCAGCCGGGAGCGCCTGAGGCGGCGCCGGCTCGCCACCGTCGCGGCGGTCCTGGGGGTGCCGGCCGCGCTGCTGTGGTGGCGCATCCTCTCCGGCCACCCGGTCGACCTGTTCCAGCTGCCGCAGATCGACTGGCTGGTCGTCACCCCGATCCTCTTCTTCGTCCTTCTCGGCGTGCTGCTGGTGGGCACCCAGGTGGCCACCGGCCGCTCGCCGCACCTGCTGGTGCGCCCGGAGCAGCTCGACGTGCGGCTGGCCGACGTCGTCGGCATCGACGTCGTCAAGGACGTGGTGGTCCGCTCCCTGGAGCTGTTCCTCTCCCACGACACCTTCAGCCGGCAGATGGGCGGCCGGCCGCGCCGCGGCATCCTCTTCGAGGGCGGGCCGGGCACCGGCAAGACCTACACCGCCAAGGCGCTCGCCGCCGAGGCCGGCGTGCCCTTCCTGTTCGCGACCGCCACCTCGTTCCAGTCCAGCTTCCAGGGCGCGACCGCCCGCAAGGTGCGCCAGTACTTCCGTGCGCTGCGCAAGGCGGCCCGCAAGCACGGCGGCGCCGTCGGGTTCATCGACGAGTTCGACGCGCTGGGCCTGGCGCGCTCCGGGATGTCGATGACGCCGGCCCCCTCGCTGTCCCTGGCGCTCTCGACCGCGATGTGCTGCGGCGGGCTGGAAGGCCTGCCGTCGCTGGGCATGGACGCCGCGCCGGCCGGCGTCGTCGCCGCCCCGTTCGTGGGCGGCAACGACCTGCAGATGGCGGTGAACGAGCTGCTGGTGCAGCTGCAGTCCTTCGAGGAGCCCAGCGGCGGGCAGAAGGCGCTCGGCAAGGTCGTCGCCGCGGTCAACCTGCTGCTGCCGGCCGAGCGCCAGCTGCCGGTGCCGGCGCAGCAGCCGGCCAACGTGCTGCTCATCGCCTCCACCAACCGGGCCGACTCGCTCGACCCCGCGCTGCTGCGGCCGGGCCGCTTCGACCAGCGGCTCGCCTTCGAGCTGCCGGCCAAGACCGGCCGGCGCCAGCTGGTCGACCACTTCCTGGCCCGCAAGGCGCACCAGGCCGAGCTCGACGGCGACGAGCGCCGCGACGCGCTGGCCGCGGTGACCCAGGGCTACAGCCCCGCGATGCTCGAGGGCCTGCTGGACGAGGCGCTGGTGCAGGCGGTGCGCGAGGGGCGCACGTCGATGACCTGGCGCGACGTCGAGCGGGCCCGCATGGTGACCGAGGTGGGCCTCGGCCAGCCGGTGGAGTACACCGCCCACGAGCGTCGGCTCATCGCGACCCACGAGGCCGGGCACGCCACGATGGCCTGGCTGGTGGCGCCCGAGCGGCGGCTGGAGATCCTCACCATCGTCAAGCGCCGCAGCGCACTCGGGCTGCTCGCGCACGGCGACCGCGAGGACGTCTACACCCGCTCGCGGGCCGAGATGACCGCGCTGATCCAGATCGCGATGGGCGGCCAGTGCGCCGAGGAGCTGTTCTTCGGCGACGTCTCCACCGGCCCCGGCGGCGACCTGCTCTACGCCACCAACGTGGCCGCGCAGATGGTGGGCGCCGCCGGCATGACCGACACCCTCGTCTCCTTCGCAGCCGTCCAGTCCGGCTCGTTCTCCTCGACGAACCTGGTGGGGCGCGTGCTCGGCGACGGCGACGGCAGGCGACGGGTGGAGGAGCTGCTCTCGGCGCAGAAGGTGGTGGCGCGCGGGCTGCTCGAGGCCAACCGCGGCCTCGTCGAGGCGCTGCGCGACGCGCTGCTGGACCGGCACGAGCTGGTCGGGCACGAGATCACCGACGTGCTGGAGGCGGCGGCGTCGGCGCAGGGTGGTGCGGTGCGGCGCGGCGACCTGCCCGCGCCGGCCGTCGAGCGGCCGGTCATCGACCTGCGGCCGTTCGACGCCGGGCAGGACGCGCCCGCCGATGGGGAACATGAGGGTCGCTGACAGCCGGCTGCGCCCACTCACCGCGGCAGGTCCCTGCTTACCGCGACAGATCTGTCGCGGTAAGCAGGGAAGGATCGCGTGGGCGTGATCGTTCC
>JBQCIO010000052.1:0-7948 GCA_051953655.1 Motilibacteraceae bacterium | reverse complement strand
TCCCTGCCGCCGGTCGGGCCCACCGGCTCTGGGCCCGACCGGGGGCCGACGTGGTCACCGGCCCTCCGGCGCGCGCCTGACGGCCGCCGTGGAGAGCCGTGGGATGACCTCTCCGACGACCGTCCGGCGCGCAGGTCCGCACTCTTCGGCGCGATCTTGCCTCTCGGGTGTTTGCGGCCGTCCTGCCGCGGTACGAGCACGCCACCGACGCGCACGGCGGCGGAAGCGGCCGGAGCGTCGACCCCGGAAGCGGTGCAGGGTCTGGCGCAGGGAGCGAGGCAGGACGTGAAGGACGTGCGGACCGTCGTGACGGCGGTCTCAGGGGGGGGTTCAGCGGGGGTCGCTGGGGGGCCCACGACGGCGGCCGGTCGGTCACGGACCTCCGGGACGGGCTCGGAACCGACCGGCCGCCCCTGCGAGCAGCGGTCGGCCGAGCAGCGCTCAGCGGTCCCGCGGGAGCCGTTGCGCCCGCTGGCCGACGACTGGGCGTGGCAGGAGCAGGCGGCGTGCCGCGGGGCCGATCCGCGGCTGTTCTTCCCCAAGGACGACGAGCGCGGCACCGCGCGGCGCACCCGGCAGCAGGCTGCGGCGGCCTTCTGCAACCGCTGCGAGGTGCGCCGCTCGTGCCTGGAGCACGCGCTGCGCAGCGGCGAGCGCTACGGCGTCTGGGGCGGTTACGAGCAGGGGCGGCTGCGCGAGATGCTCGGCGAGGGCGGCGGGGGCCGGGCCACCGCCTGAGGCCCTGCCCCTCGGTCAGTCCCCGCGGGCGTCGGGGCGGCGGCGCATCGACTTGGCCGCCCCTCGGGTGCGCTTGGCCTGCAACCGGCGCTCCACCGACCCGCGGCTGGGTCGGGTGGCGCGCCGGGGCGGCGGTGGCGGCGCGATCGCCGTGCGGACCAGTGCGGCCAGCCGGGCGACGGCCGCCTCCCGGTTGCGCAGCTGCGACCGGTGCTCGCTGGCGACCACCACGAGCACCGAGCCGTCCACCAGCCGGTCGGCGAGCCGCTGGCGCGCGCGTTCGCGCAGCACCGGCCCCAGCGCGCTGGTGGTCCCGAGGTCCCAGCGCAGCTCGACCCGCGAGTCGGTCGTGTTCACCCCCTGGCCGCCGGGGCCGCCGGCGCGGGAGAAGCGCCAGACCAGCTCGGCCGCGGGGACGACGAGGGAGCCGCGGAGCGGCACGTCCTCGCTCACGTCACCTCCGCGGGGCTCACGTCGTGGCGGTCCGGTGCGACCCGCGCCCGGATCCTTGCCCCGCTGATCCTGCCCCACGGATCCTGCCCCACGATCCCGCCCCACCCGGGGCTCGAGCCACCCGCGGGATGCTCCGGCAGATACGGCCTAGGGCCGGTCGGCGCCGGCCGGGCGGGCGCCGCCCTCCTGCTGCGCGAGGAGCCGCCGGCCGATGCCGTGCGCCCAGTCCCGGACCCGCTCGGGATTGCGGAAGTCGCCGCGCAGCCCGCTGGAGGCCATCCGCCGTGCCATCCAGCTCGGGGCGTCGGGCGCGATCCGGCCGCCGAAGGTGACGTGCTCCACCGCGCCGACCCGGGAGGCCGCCTTGCTCGCCCCGCGCATCACGGCCACCGGGCCGCGGTCGGCCGAGGTGTCCAACGGGCCCGAGCTGAACAGCCACACCGGGCGGGCGCGCAGGGCGTCGGCGTGCCGGCGGGTCAGCCGCTGGGCGGCCGGGTGCCAGCGGGTCACGTAGACGGCGCCGCCCACCACGACGGCGTCGTAGGAATCGACGTCCTCGACGTGGTCGGCGTCGGTGAGCTCGACCTCCAGACCGTCCTCGCGCAGGGCCTGCGCGACCCAGCCCGCGATCTCGGCGGTCGAGCCGTTGGTGGAGCCGTAGGCCACGAGCACGCGGCGGTGCTCGCCCGGTCGGCTGGGGCCGCCCGCGCCGCTGGGTCCGTGCTGCGCCCCGATGACCGACATGACGCCTCCCGCGCTGGCCCGCCTGCGGTCCCACCCCACCGCGCCCGGCCTGCCCCACCCCAGGGGACTACGTCCCGGGTGACCCGGTCGACGTCTGCGCCGGTCCACCCGCATGCCGCACCACCGGCCGCCGGTCCACCGGTCCACCGGTCTGCGGGGTGTCAGGAGTCGGTCGGCGTCCGGCGCAGCCCCGGCAGGTTCACCACGATCGCCTCCTGGGTGGTCCGCGCGATGACGACCACCGCCTCCTCCTCGCCGGAGGGGTTCTCCTCGCGGTGCGGAACGTGCGGCGGCACGTGCACGAAGTCCCCGGGGCCGGTCTCCAGGCGGACCTCCTCCCCGTCCGGTCCCAGGCACACGAAGACCGGGTGCCCGGAGACGACGTAGATCCCGGTCTCGGACCCGCCGTGGTGGTGGTCGCCGGAGCTGGCGCCGGGCGCCACCCGGGTCTCGCCCAGCCACAGGCCCTGCGCCCCGGTGGTGGACCCGGAGATGGCCGCCCGGCGGCTCATGCCCGGGGTCTGCGCAGTGCTCTCGGACAGCTGGTCGGCGCGGACCAGGCGCAGCGTGGCCGCAGCGTGCTGCTCGTGCTCGTGCTGGGAGGTGGTCACGCGCACTTCCTACCGCACCGGCACCGCCCCGCTGCTGGAACCGGCTGGAACCGGCCGGAACGCGGCCGGCGCGGGCGGTCGTTACGCTCGAGGACGGGGCGAGCCCCCGTCCTGCTGACCGCCCGCCTGACCGCCTGTCCGTGACCTCGAGGTGCCCGTGACCAGCCCCGCTTCCCCGACGACGTCCGCCGGCCGCCCCCCGCGCGCCCTGGGCTTCTACCGCGTGCTGGCCTACAGCACCGGTGTCGTGCTCGCGGTGCAGACGTTCTTCGGGCTGCCGGCCAAGTACCTGTTCCATGCCTCCGGCGGCCTGGCCACGGCCATCGGGCTGGGGTGGATGCTGCACGGGTACCTCTACATGGCCTACGTCGTCTCCGTCCTGTGGCTGACCACCCAGCTGCGCTGGAAGCCGGTGCGCGCGGTGCTGGTCATGCTCGCCGGGACCGTGCCGCTGGCCTCGTTCTTCGCCGAGCGCAGCGTGGTGCGCGAGGTGCACGCCCGCGCGGCACGGCAGGCGGCGCGAGCAGCCCAGCGGGCCGGCACCGCCCGCGCCGCCGCACCCGTGGCCGACGCCGGCGCCTGAGCCCGCCCGGGCTGCGCGGCCGGGTGCGGATCGCATGGGTGTCACACCCATACGCATCCATGCCTCTGAACGTGACACCCACTCGAGCCGTTGCGCATGGGTGGACCACTCATCCGTCTCCGGACCGCTCGCCGGCGCCGGAACCCGCACTGCTGCCCCCGCCGCGTGCCCTGTGATCATCGCGATGGGGTGAGGGGCACCCGGAGCCGAACCTCTTGGTCCGGGGTGCCCCTCACCCGACGACTTGATCGTGTCGGCCGACCGAACGCAGCCACGCGGCCGAACCCGCCTCGCGCCCGGCTCCTCCCGCCACCAGCGCCGTCCGACGGTGCCGCCCGGATCAGCCGACGCGCTCGTCGGCGTCGGCGGCGTCGTCGTCCTGCAGCGCGACCAGGCGGGCCAGCTCGGCCTCGCGTCGCTCGCGCACCTCGGTGCGGGCGGTCTGCACCACGAACCAGATCGCCGCGCCGGCGAAGAGCCACCACTGCAGGGCGTAGGCCAGGTTGCGCAGCCCGTCGGTCCCGGTGCCCTTCTGCGAGGCGAGCTCGCTCACCGGCAGCGGGATGGGTGCGGGGTCGGCCGCTGAGGTCGTTGAGGTCGCGCTGCGCAGCGCGAGGAAGCCGTCGTAGACGCGCAGCGGGTCGTAGGGAAGGGCGACCTGGAGGTCGGACCGGTCGAGCGACGGGATCTGACCGGGCGGCAGGTCGCCCCCTGCCACGCCGACGTTGCTGCGGTCGGTCTCGGTGGGCTCGAGGACGCCCACGACGCGGACGGTGCCGTCGGGGACCCGGGTGGCCGGGTCCTTCGCCGAGGGGACCCAGCCGCGCACGACCGGTACGGCGTCGCCGGCCGGGGTGAGCAGCGGGGTGAGGACCCAGAGCCCGTCGCGCCCGCCGAGCGGCCGGTCCGGCACCAGCAGCTGGTGGGCGCCGTCCCAGCGCCCGGTCACCTCCAGCGCCGTGCCCACCCGGCGGCCGTCGAGCAGCTGCCCCGGGCGCAGCGCCTGCTCCAGCGGGACCGGAGGCTGCGCCGCCTTCTGCTCCGCCGCAGCCTTGGCCGCGTCGCGGTTCTTGCCCTCCCAGGTGCCCAGCTGCCAGCGTCCGAGCAGCACGAACGCCACCACGACCACCGCGAGGGCGGCGTAGGTCGCCAGCCACCGCGGGCGCAGCAGGCCGCCGGCTGCCGGAGCGCTGTCCACCCCACAACGCTAACCGGCGCCGCCCAGCCGGACCCGCCCACGGTCGGGGTGAGGGTGATCCTCACTCCCTCTCTGTGACTGTCCTGTGAACTGAAGGTCACCCTCACGCCGTCCCGGAGGGGCTGGACCTCAGCGCAGCTCGGTGACCGTGCCGGCGTCGACGACGAGCCGGCGGTTCACGTGGACGACGTCGAGCATGCGGCGGTCGTGGGTGACCAGCAGCAGGGTGCCGGCGTAGGAGTCCAGGGCCTGCTCCAGCTGCTCGATGGCGGCCAGGTCGAGGTGGTTGGTGGGCTCGTCCAGCACCAGCAGGTTCACCCCGCGGGCCTGCAGCAGGGCCAGGGCCGCGCGGGTGCGCTCGCCGGGGGAGAGCGTGGCGGCGGGGCGCAGGACGTGGTCGGCGCGCAGGCCGAACTTGGCCAGCAGGGTGCGCACCTCGGCCTCGGGCCAGTCCGGCACCTGGTCGCCGAAGGCGCGCAGCAGCGGGGTGTCGGAGAGGAACAGCCCGCGGGCCTGGTCCACCTCGCCGACCACGACGCCCGGCCCGAGCGCGCCGCGGCCCTCGTCCAGCGGGAGCCGGCCGAGCAGCGCCGCGAGCAGGGTGGACTTGCCCGAGCCGTTGGCGCCGGTGATCGCCATCCGGTCGGCCCAGTCCACCTGCAGGTCGACCGGCCCGAGGGTGAAGCCGCCGCGGCGCACGACCGCGCCGGACAGGGTGGCCACCACGGCGCCGGCGCGGGGGGCGGCGGCGATCTCCATCCGCAGCTCCCACTCCTTGCGCGGCTCCTCCACCACGTCCAGCCGCTCGATCATGCGGTCGGTCTGCTTGGCCTTGGCCGCCTGCTTCTGCGCGGTCTGCCGGTTCTTGTGGACGATGTTCTTGTCGTTGTCGGTGGCCTTCTTCAGCGCGTTGCGGGTGCCCTTGTCCGCCCACGCGCGCTGCATCCGCGCCCGTTCCTGCAGCCCGCTCCTGGTGTCGGCGTACTCCTCGTAGGCCTCGCGGGCGTGCCGGCGGGCCACCTCGCGCTCCTCGAGGTAGGCCTCGTAGCCGCCGCCGTAGACCGACACCTGCTGCTGGGCCAGGTCGAGCTCGACCACCCGGGTCACCGTGCGGGCCAGGAACTCGCGGTCGTGGCTCACGACGACGGTGCCGGCGCGCAGCCCGGTGACGAACCGCTCCAGCCGGTCCAGGCCGTCGAGGTCGAGGTCGTTGGTCGGCTCGTCGAGCAGGAAGACGTCGTAGCGCGAGAGCAGCAGCGAGGCCAGGCTCGCCCGCGCGGCCTGGCCGCCGGACAGGCTGGTCATCAGCGCATCGAGGCTGACGCCGAGGCCGAGGTCGGCGGCGACCTGCTCGGCGCGCTCGTCCAGGTCGGCCCCGCCCAGCGCCAGCCAGCGCTCCAGCGCGTGCGCGTAGGCGTCGTCGGAGCCAGGCTCCTCGCGGGCCAGCGCGTCGGCGGCGTCGTCCATGCTCTGCTGCGCCTCGGTGACCCCGGTGCGCCGGCCGAGGAACTCCCGCACCGTCTCCCCGGGGCGCCGCTCCGGCTCCTGCGGCAGGTGGCCCACGGTGGCGGTGGGCGGGGTGAGCGCGACCGAGCCGTGCTCGGCCGCAGCGAGCCCGGCCAGGATCCGCAGCAGGGTGGACTTGCCGGCGCCGTTCACGCCGACCAGGCCGACGACGTCGCCGGGGGCGACGACCAGGTCGAGCCCGGCGAACAGGGAGCGGTCCCCGTGCGCGGCCGACAGGTCCTTGGCGACGAGGGTGGCGCTCACGAGGTCGCGAGGCTACCTGCTCGGTAGCGTTCAGGGCGTGGCGATATCGAGCGGGCTCGAGTGGCGAGCGGACGTGCTGGGTGACGGCTACGAGCAGGCGGTGCTGCCGCTGCTCGACGACGACGAGGGGCCGGTGGTGGCCACCCTGGTCCGCCGCGCGCCCGCGGCCGGGAGCACCCCGCGCCGCGCCGTTCTCTACGTGCACGGCTTCGTCGACTACTTCTTCCAGACCGCGCTGGCCGAGTTCTGGGACGCGCGGGGCTTCGACTTCTACGCGGTGGACCTGCGCAAGTCCGGCCGCTCGCTGCTGCCGCACCAGACGCCCTACTTCTTCCACGACGTCTCGGACTGCTACGAGGAGCTGGACCTGGTGGCCCGGCTGCTGCGCGACGAGCTCGGCCACCCCTCGCTCACCGTCAACGCGCACTCCACGGGTGGGCTGATCACCGCGCTGTGGGCCAACGACCGCAAGGACGTCACGCCGCTGGCCGGCCTGGTGCTCAACAGCCCGTTCCTCGACCTCAACGCCGCCCCGGCCATGCGCACGGTGGGCGCCGACGTGCTCAACGTCGTCGGCCACCTCAAGCCCTACGCGGTGCTGCCGCTGGGCCTGAACGACCTCTACGGACGCAGCATCTCCGCCCAGCACGAGGGGGAGTGGGTCTTCGACGTCGCCTGGAAGCCGGTGGAGGGCGTGCCGGTGCGGGCGGGCTGGCTGGGCGCGGTGCGCCGCGGCCACCGGCGGGTCCACCGCGGCGTCGACGTCGGCTGCCCGGTGCTGGTGATGGCCTCCACCCGCAGCATCGTCACCAAGACCTGGCACGAGCACCTGCGCTCGGCCGACGCGGTGCTGGACGTGGAGCACATCGCCCGCTGGTCAACGTCGCTGGGCCGGCACGTCACCTGCGTGCGCGTCGACGGCGGCCTGCACGACCTGGTGCTCTCGGTCGCGCCGGTGCGGGAGAAGGTCTACGCCGAGATGGCGCACTGGCTGTCGGCCTACCTGCCGGCGTGAGGGTCCGACCCCTCACGCCGGAGGCCCTGGCCGCGGAGGTCGTCGAGCGGGTGGCGGCGCTGCCCGGGCGGGTGCGGGTGGCCGTCGACGGCGCCCCCGCCGCCCACCCGGACCTGCTGGCCGACGCGATGGTCGAGCCGCTGCGGGTGCTCGGCCGGCCGGTGGCCAGGGTGCCGGCGGCCGGCTTCTGGAAGCCGGCCTCGCTGCGGCTCGAGCACGGTCGCGAGGACCCGGACGCCTTGTACGAGGACTGGCTCGACGCCGGCGCGCTGGCCCGCGAGGTGCTCGACCCGCTCGAGGGTCCGGGCCCCGCGCGGTACCTGCCCTCGCTGTGGGACCCGGCGACCGACCGCGCCACCCGCGAGCCCTACGTCGAGGCGCCCGACCGGCTGGTGGTGGTCGTCGACGGCGCCCTGCTGCTCGGCCGCTGGCTCGCCTTCGACCTCACCGTGCACCTCTCGCTGTCGCCCGCCGCGCTGGCCCGGCGCACCCCGCCCGAGCAGGCCTGGACCCTGCCGGCCTACGAGCGCTACGCCGAGGAGGTGCTGCCCGAGCAGGTCGCCGACGTCGTCGTGCGCGCCGACGACCCGCGCCGCCCGGCGCTGGTGGGGGGCTGAGAGGGAGAGGCCGCGTCCGAACGATCACGCGGGCGTTATCGTTCCATGCCTACCGCGACAGATCTGTCGCGGTAGGCATGGAACTGGCGCGGTGAGGACGCCGGCGACGGCGACCCGCCGGTGCTAGGCCGAGGTGCCTTCCGGGCAGCGGGCCGACGTCGTCGGCGTCGCTGTCTGGGCCGACGGCCGGTGCGGGTCCGCGCCGGGTGCGCCCTGCGA
>JBQCIO010000051.1:0-9959 GCA_051953655.1 Motilibacteraceae bacterium | reverse complement strand
GCCCTTGTCGAAGCGCATGCCCTCGGTGAGCTCGAGCTCGAGGCCGAAGGTGTTGCTCTCCTCGACGGTGATGACGCCTTCCTTGCCGACCTTGTCCATGGCCTCGGCGATCATCTCGCCGATCTGGGTGTCAGCAGCGGAGATCGAGGCGGTGGAGGCGATCTGCTCCTTCGTCTCGACGTCCTTGGCGACCTCGAGCAGCTGGGCGGAGACGGCCTCGACGGCCTTCTCGATGCCGCGCTTGAGGGCCATCGGGTTGGCGCCGGCGGCCACGTTGCGCAGGCCCTCGCGGACCAGCGCCTGGGCCAGGACGGTCGCCGTCGTCGTGCCGTCGCCGGCGACGTCGTCGGTCTTCTTGGCGACCTCCTTGACCAGCTCGGCCCCGATCTTCTCGTAGGGGTCCTCGAGCTCGATCTCCTTGGCGATGGAGACGCCGTCGTTCGTGATGGTCGGCGCGCCCCACTTCTTCTCGAGGACGACGTTGCGGCCCTTGGGGCCGAGCGTCACCTTGACGGCGTCGGCGAGCTGGTTCATGCCCCGCTCGAGGCCGCGCCGCGCCTCCTCGTCGAACGCGATGATCTTCGCCATGCGGTTCCGGTCCTCCCGGTACGGGTGGTAGTGAGCCCAGGAGCGCCCGCGACGGACGGGCCCGGTGCGCGTCGCCGTCCTGGCGACCGTCCGTGACCCTCGCTGCCTGTGCCCGGCGTTATCACTCTCGCTCTGTCACTCTCACTGAGCGAGTGCTAACGCCATGATTAGCACTCGCCTGGGGTGAGTGCAAGCCGCGGCCGGGAGCGCGCACGGACGCCGGCCCTGCCGGACCGCCCGCTGTTCGGCGCCGGGGCCGGGACCGGAGGGGACGGCGTCCCCTCAGCGCGGGGTCGAGGCCCGGTCGAGCTCGAACCAGACCCGCTTGCCGGCGCCGACCTGCTCGGCGCCCCAGCGGTCGGCGATCGCCTCGACGAGGAAGATCCCTCGCCCGTTCTCCCCGGGCAGGCCGCCCTCGAGCTGCTGCTCGCGCCGCACCGGCAGCCGCGGGTCGGCGTCGTCGACCTCCACCCGCACCCGCCGGTCGCCGACCTCCACGCGCAGCCCGACGTCCCCCGCGCCGTGGGTGATCGCGTTGCCGACCAGCTCGGTGGTGAGCAGCACCGCGGACTCGACCAGCTCGACCTCGGCGAGGTCCTGCAGCCCACCGAGCGCGGCGCGGATGACCCGGCGGGCGACCCGGGCGCTGGCCGGCTCGGCCGGGAGCAGCACCTCGCGGACGCCGACCAGGGTGGCCGCCCCGGTGGACGGCTCGGTGTTGCGCCCGGCCGCGCTGGTGCCCGGCGCGGCGCCGATGAGCCGCACCGCCAGCAGCGCGGTGTCGTCCTCGCGCTCGTCGGCGCGCAGAGCGCGGACGAGCTCGTCGCACAGCTCCTCGGCCGTCCGGGCGGCGCTCTCGCCGAGGGCGTGCTCGAGCCGCTTCAGGCCCAGCTCGATGTCCTCGCCGCGGACCTCGACCAGACCGTCGGTGACCATGAGCAGGGTGGAGCCAACCGGGAGCCGGACCCGCGCCTGTGCTCGCGGGGCGCCGCCCGGGGCGCCGATGAGCACCGACCATCCCTCGTTCAGCTGCTCGACCCGCCCGTCGGGCAGCCGGACCATCGGCGGCAGGTGCCCGGCGTTGGCGTAGTCCAGGGTGACGTGCTGGCTGTCGGGGTCCTCGTCGAAGACGATCCGCGCGAAGACGGTCGTGGCCAGCTGGGCCATGTCCAGGCCCTGCACCAGCTGGTCGAGGCTGTCGAGCACCTGGGCCGGGTTCTGCCGCTGCCAGGCGTAGCTGCGCAGCACCGAGCGCAGCTGCCCCATCGCGGCCGCGGCAGCCATGTCGTGGCCCATGACGTCGCCGATGGCCACGCCGACCGTGCCGTCGGGCAGCTGGAGCAGGTCGTACCAGTCGCCGCCCACGGCGGCGCCCACCCCGCCGGGCAGGTAGCGCGCGGCGATGTCGAGCCCGGGCACGGCCGGCAGCACCGGGAGCATGCTGCGCTGGAGCGCCTCGGCCGTGCGGTGCTCGCGGTTGTAGAGGCGGGCGTTGTCGACGATGAGGGCGGCCCGGCGGGACAGGTCGATGGCCAGGCGCAGGTCCTCCTCGTCGTAGGCGGAGCGGCCGCCGTCGCCGCGACCGAGCAGCAGGGTGCCGAGCACCTCGTTGCGCCCCACGAGCGGGACCACGATGGCCGAGGCCAGCCCCAGGGCGGCATAGGCGGCCAGCAGCTCCTCGGTGGCGTGGCCGCTGGTGTCCAGCCCGGCGACGTCGCGCAGCAGCAGCGGCTCGCCGCTGTCGATGACCCGGCGGATCGGCGCGTCCGGCAGCAGCCCTCGCGGCTGCAGCCGCTCCACCCTGGCCAGGTCCGGCCCGGCCTGCGGGTCCACGTGGCGGCTCACCACCTGGTGCGTGCCGCGCCCGTCCTCGTCCACGACCAGGTCGACCACGCACCAGTCCGCCAGCCGTGGCACCACCACGTCGGCCAGCCGACCCAGCGCCTCCTCGACGTCGAGGGTGGCCACCAGCCCCTCGGTGGCGTCGGCGAGCAGCTCGAGCCGGGCCTGCACCCGCTCGGCCTCGGCTCGCGCAGTCCGCTCGGCGGACAGGTGCGCCTCGCGCTCGAGCTGCGCCTCGACCCGGGCGGTGACGTCGGCCTGCACGCCGACGTAGTGGGTGAGGTTGCCCTCGCCGTCGAAGACCGGGCTGACGGAGACTTCGCTCCAGAACGCCGTGCCGTCCTTGCGGTGGTTCAGCAGCACCTCCTGGCAGACCTGGCGCGCCTGGATGCCGGCCCGCAGCCGGGCGACCGCCTCCGGGTCGGTGTCGGGCCCCTGGAGGAACCGGCAGTTGCGTCCGAGCAGCTCCTCCTCGCTGTAGCCGGTCATCGCGGTGAACGCGGGGTTCACCCAGACCAGCGGGTTGTCCTCGAGGTGCGGGTCGCTGATGGTGAACGAGAGCCCGGCGGCCACCAGGGCCCGCAGGTGGAGGTCGTCGGCGATGACGTCGGCCGAGCCGTGGTCGACCGGCAGAAGCACGACGAGCGCGGCCTGGTTGAGCCCGGCGATCCGCGGGAGGGGGAACGCCGTCAGCCAGAGGACGCGTCCTGGCGAGTCCTCCACAGCGTGCTGCACCAGGGGTGCGCCGTTGACGGCCTCGCCGCGGGCGGCCGCCTCCAGGGGGTTGGCGGCACCGCGGGGCGCGCGCAGGCCCGCGGCCTCGGCCCAGTCGGCGGCCAGGGCGGGCAGCGGGAGGTCGGCGAGCTCGCGCGCCGCGGGGTTGCCGTAGGTCACCCGGCCGCTGGAGGTGTCGAGCATGACCAGAGCCGCGGTGGCGTCGTGCAGGACGCGGGGCAGGTCGCTGCGGGAGACCCGGTCGCTGCTGGTCACCGCCGCGGCCACCGCGCCGGCGGTTCCGTCCAGCGCCCCTGGCCCCAGCACAGACGTCCGTGGGCTCGGAGGGGTCGTGCTCACAGCGTGGGACCTCCGCTTACCTCTCCACCGGGCGCTCTGCGCGCCCGACTCGACCTACTTTGTCACGTACGTACGTGCCACTACGCGGCGACTATCCCGTCGGTCAGCCCACCCGGCGCACCGCGACACCGCCTGACATACCCAGCCGCCGCCGTGATTGCACCCTCCGCATTCCGGAAAGGGACAGCCACGAGGCCACAGCGCGACAGGCCCGTAGAACGCCGACGGCCCGGCACCATCCTCGGGACGAGGACGGTGCCGGGCCGTGGTGCGGCCGGAAGGCTGCGCGAGCGGTCAGACCTGGATGAGCCGCACGCCGTCGGCCTGCGGACCCTTGCTGCCCTGCGAGATCTCGAACTCCACGCGGGCGTTCTCCTCGAGGGTCTTGTAACCCGGCATGTCGATCGCGCTGTAGTGCACGAAGACGTCCGCGCCGTCGTCCACGGCGATGAAGCCGTAGCCCTTCTCGGCGTTGAACCACTTCACGGTGCCCTGAGCCATTCCTACTCCCTGTGGTGCCAGGTGGTGCGGGACCCGCACGGCGCGGGCCCGGGTCTTACCGCATCTCCGCCTGCGGCCACCGGGGCAATCAGGGCGTCGAGCTCGCCGTCCGGGGCGTGGACGACCGACCAGCCCCGGAGACTAGTGGCTCCGAGGCTCTGTCGGGGACACTTCGCAGCGCATCGCCCGAGGAACCCGCCAGAAGCGTCAGGAAGCGGACGAAGCCCCTCCGACGGACGGTCGGAGGGGCTTCGCGTGAACGGACGGTGAGCCGCCCGAGTGACGCCGGATGGTCTTCGACTGGGACTCCTACACGTCGTGGTACGTGCCGCGCCGGAGACCGCCGGCTGAGGCGTCAGCCGCCGGCGACCGCCGGGATGACGGAGACGGACGAGCCGGCCGGCGTGGGCGTGGCCAGACCCTCGGCGAAACGGACGTCCTCGTCGCCGACGTAGACGTTGACGAAGCGGCGCAGCTTCCCGGCGTCGTCGAGCACCCGGCCGCGGATGCCCGGGTAGCTCGCCTCGAGCGCGTCGATGACCTCCGCCAGCGTGCCGCCCTCGGCACTCACCTCCGAGGCACCCCCGGTGTAGGTGCGCAGGATGGTGGGGACGCGAACCGTGACACTCATGCCAGACCAGCCTTCCCGGCGACCTCGCGGAACGCCTCGAGCGATGCGGGGATCGTCGCGGACGGGCCCACGACGGGGGACACGGCGTCGAGCGTCTTGAGCCCGTCGCCGGTGTTGAGGACGACCGTCTCGGCGTCCGGGTCGAGCCGCCCCTCGCGCAGCAGCTTGCGCAGGGTCGCCACCGTGACGCCTCCGGCGGTCTCGGCGAAGATGCCCTCGGTGCGGGCCAGCAGCCGGATGCCCTCGACGACCTCGGCGTCGGTGACGTCCTCCACCGCCCCGCCGGTGCGGCGGGCGACGTCGAGCACGTAGGGCCCGTCGGCCGGGTTGCCGATGGCGAGGGACTTGACGATGGTGTCCGGCCGCACCGGGCGGACCGCGTCGTGGCCCGCCTTGTAGGCCGCCGACACCGGCGAGCAGCCGGTGGCCTGGGCGCCGAAGACCCGGTAGGGCGACTCGTCGACGAGGCCGAGGGCGGTCAGCTCGCGGAAGCCCTTGTCGATCTTCACCAGCTGGGCGCCCGAGGCGACGGGCACGACGACCTGCTCGGGCAGCCGCCAGCCGAGCTGCTCGGCGATCTCGTAGCCCAGGGTCTTGGAGCCCTCGGCGTAGTAGGGCCGGACGTTGACGTTGACGAACGCCCAGTCCTCCTGCTCGCCGGCGATCTCGCTGGCCAGCCGGTTGACGTCGTCGTAGGTGCCCTCGACGGCGACCAGCGTGCCGCCGTAGACCGCGGAGGTGACCACCTTCTGCTGCTCGAGGTTGCTGGGCACCAGCACCACCGAGCGGATGCCGGCCCGGGCGGCCGCCGCGGCGACCGCGTTGGCGAGGTTGCCGGTGGAGGGGCACGCCAGCACGGTGAACCCGAGCTCGCGGGCGGCGGCCAGCGCGACGGCGACGACGCGGTCCTTGAACGAGTGGGTGGGGTTGCCGCTGTCGTCCTTGATCCACAGCCGGCGCAGGCCCAGCTCCCGGGCCAGGTTGTCCGCGCGGACCAGCTTGGTGCAGCCCGGCTCGAGGTTGGGGGTGCTGGCGACGTCGCGCGGCACCGGCAGCAGCGACCGGTAGCGCCAGATGGTGCGCGGACCGGCCTCGATCGCCTCGCGGGTCACCTCGCGGCGCAGGGTGTCCAGGTCGTAGGAGACCTCGAGCGGGCCGAAGCACTCGTCGCAGGCGTAGCGGGCGCCGAGTGGGGCGGTGGCGCCGCACTCGCGGCAGGTCAGACACGTGGCGGCACCGAGATCGAAGGTGCCGGAGCCGGCGCGGGGAGCGCTGAGGGTTGCGCTGGAAGTCATCGGAGCGAGGCCTCTCTCCTCATCTTCCCTGCGGTAGTTCCGCAGGACGGAGTTGGCACCTACCTGCTCGCCGGGCCTCGCGGGAGCGAGTGCGGCGGCAGGGGTTGCCGGGGCTTCAACGGGCCGTATCCCTCTGCCCCTCTGGATGAGCGGTATGAAGTTGTGGCTGCGAGTGTAGGGCCGGGCACCGGCTCCTTCTCCCCTTGTCCGGATGCTGGGACCGGCAGTCCAGCAACGGGACCGCTACGGTCCCGGCATGGACCCGGTGCGCAGGCGGCGGACCAACCTGCTCACGCTGGCCACCCCCCTCGGTGCGCTCGTCGCCCGGCTCGGCGGCGCCGTGGAGCACCCGCCCCCGCCGGCCCTGGCCGCCGCCCTGCTGCGCACGGCCGTCGGCTACCGGCTGCCGGTCCCGCCCGCCCCCGCCTTCACGCTCGGCGACGTCGTGGTGGTGCGCCGCGCCGAGCTGCTGGAGCAGCCGGCGCTCATGGCGCACGAGGCACGGCACGCCGACCAGTACGCCCGGTGCGGCGGCCCGCTCATGATCCCGCTCTACCTGCTCGCCGCCGGCTGGTCCTGGGCGCTCACCGGCGACTGGGGGGCCCGCAACGTCTTCGAGGTGCGCGCCGGGCTCCGCGACGGCGGGTACAGCGCGCGCCCGCTGCGCCCCGCGCTGGGTCGGTGGCTGCGCGCGCTGCTGGCCGGAGGGCGGGGCCGGACGTCCCGTGCGCACCGGGCTCCCACGGGGTAGTGCTGGGGGCATCGCGTAGGTTCCCGGTCCAGCCGCACCCACCCATCCGCCCCACCGCGTCCGTCCCACCCGCGACCATCACGAGAGAGAGGCCCGGCTCGTGCCCGCACCGGCACCGCTGCTGCTCGCGTCCAACCGCGGCCCGGTCTCCTTCCGGCGCGCGGAGGACGGCCGGCTGGTGCTGCACCGCGGTGGCGGCGGCCTGGTGGCCGCCCTGGGCGAGGTGGACACCAGCGAGGTCCTGTGGGTGTGCGCGGCGCTCGGCGACGCCGACCGGGAGGCGGTGCGCCGGTCCGTCGACGGGCGGGTGGGCGAGGGGGTCGACCTGTCCAGCTCCGCCGACACGTCCCCGACCCCGGTGCGGATGCTCGACATCGACCCGTGGACCTACCACCGGGCCTACAACGCGGTGGCCAACTCCACCCTGTGGTTCGTCCACCACATGCTCTGGGCCACCGCCACGGCGCCGTCCTTCGACAGCACCTTCTTCCGCGAGTGGGAGGGCTACGTCTCCTACAACCAGACCTTCGCCGACGCCCTCGCCCAGGACGCCGCGCCGGGCGCGAAGGTGCTGGTGCAGGACTACCACCTCTGCCTGGTGCCGCGGATGCTCCGCGCGCTGCGCCCGGACCTCAAGGTGGCGCACTTCTCGCACACCCCCTGGGCCCCGCCGGCCTACTACCGGCTGCTGCCCACCGACGTCGGCCGCCAGGTGCTCGAGGGGGTGCTCGGCGCCGACTCGGCCGGGTTCCTCTCCCCCCGCTGGGCCGGCGCCTTCCTGGACTGCGCCGAGCGGGTGCTCGGCGCCGAGGTCGACCGCGCCACCGGCACGGTGCGGCACGAGGGTCGGCAGACCCGGGTGCGGGTGCACCCGCTCGGCGTCGACGCCGCGGCCCTGCGCGAGCGGGCCGGCCCGCCCGACGTCGAGTCGCGGCTGGTGTCGCTGCGCGAGCAGCTCGGCGGCTGCCGGGTGGTCGGCCGGGTGGACCGCACCGAGCTGAGCAAGAACATCGTGCGCGGGTTCCTCGCCTTCCGGCAGCTGCTGCGCGAGCACCCCGAGCACCGCGGGCACGTCGTGCACCTGGCGCTGGCCTATCCGAGCCGGCACGACCTGCCCGAGTACCGGGAGTACACCGCCGCCGTGCTGCGCCTCGCCGAAGAGGTGAACGAGGAGTTCGGCACCCGCGAGTGGCAGCCCATCGTGCTCGGCGTCGACGACGACTACGCCCGCAGCCTCGCGGCCTACCGGCTCACCGACGTGCTGCTGGTCAACCCGGTGCGCGACGGCATGAACCTGGTCGCCAAGGAGGGCCCGGTGCTCTCGGACCAGGGGTGCGTGCTCGTGCTCTCGCGGGAGGCGGGAGCCGCGTTCGAGCTGGGCGAGAACGCCATCGTCATCAACCCCTACGACGTGTCGGAGACAGCCGAGGCGCTGCACGGGGCGCTCGTGATGCCCGCGCTGGAACGCAAGGACCGGATGCAGGGCTTGGTGTCCGGTGCCACGGCCCATCCGCCCCAGCAGTGGTTCGACGCGCAGCTGACCGGTCTAGACGACCTCTAGGCCGGGCGGCTGGTCGGCGCCGGGCGGCTGGTCAGGGGGCGAGCGGTCAGGCGCCCAGCCGGTCGGCGAGGCCGACGAGGAAGCGGGCCAGGCCCGCCGGCCCGTCGAGGACGACGTCGGCCCGCTCGGCCAGCGCGGCGACCTCCTGCGAACCGCTGCACAGCAGCAGCCCGGGCACGCCCTCCGCCCGCAGGCGGTCCACCGCGTCGAAGGCGGCGAGGTCGCCCAGGTCGTCCCCCGCGTAGGCGACGGCCGAGGGGGGCGCGCCGTCCTGCAGCAGCGCGCGCAGGGCGCCGCCCTTGTCCACACCCGGCGGGCGCAGCTCGAGCACGAACCGGCCCGGCTCGACGACCAGGCCGGCCGCCGCCGCGATCCGCTCGGCCTCGGGTCGCAGCGCCTCGAGCGCGCCGGCCGGGTCGGCGGCCGGGCGGGTGTGCACCGCGACCGAGGCGCCCTTGTCCTCCAGGCGGGCCCCGGCGAGCCGGGCGTCCTCGGCCAGCAACGCGTTCAGCTCGTGGCGGGCGACGTCCACCCCGGGGTGCGGCGGCGGGGCGGTGACGGTTCCGCCCTCCCAGCGCTCCAGGCCGTAGTGGCCGAGCACGACCAGGTCCGGGACGGCGTCGAGGCCGCCGAGCTCCACCGCCACGGCAGCGGGGCGCCCGGTCACCACGGCCACCTGCCCGAGGACGCCGGCCAGCCGGGCCAGCGTGGGCACGGCGTCGGCGTGCGGCACGGCCTGCTGCGGGTCGGCGACGATCGGGGCGAGGGTGCCGTCGTAGTCCACGGCGAGCAGCGCGCGGTCCGGTGCGGCCAGCAGGGCGGCCAGGCCGTCACGCCCGGCCGGGGTGGCCGGGCGGTCCAGGAGCGGGGCGTCGCCGCCGGTGCTGCTGCCGTCGGTGCTGCTGCTGTCCCTGCCGCCCGGTCCGAGGTCGTCGCTCACGTCCACGTCGGGCTCCTCCCCGCGCCTGCTGCCCGGCGAAACCCACTGGGGTCAGCCGCCGGCCGGCTCAGCCGCCGGCGCTGGTGACGATGACGGTCAGCTTGTCCTTGGACAGGTTGCCGAACCGGGGCCGGACGCGGTCCGGTCCGGGGACGTCGGCGGCCAGCGCCTCGGCGGCCGCCTGCATGCCGTCGGGGTAGTAGACCGTGGTGGCCGGCACCGAGCCGGAGAAGTTGCCGGTGCCGCTCACCGTCCAGCCGGCCGAACGGAGGGTCTGGGCCACCTGACCGGCCAGGCCGCTGATCCGGGTCTGGTTGAGCACGACCACCAGGGTGCTGGACTTCACCCCGTCGGTGGCGGTGGCCTCGCCACTGGCTGTCGCAGAGGCGCTGTCGCCGGGCGACGCCGACGCCGACCCGCTGTCGGCCGGGCTCGCGCTGCTGCTGCTCGTGGGCGTGGCGACGGCGGAGGGTGAGCCGGAGGTCGGGGCCGCGCTGGCCCGGGGGCTCGAGGGAGCGGTGGTGGCCACCGTGGCGCTGGGCGAGGTGCCACGCATGACCAGAACGGCCACCACGAGGGCTCCCACCGCGGCCACGGCGAGCAGGCCGGGCAGGAGAGCCTGCAGCGGGCCCCGCTGCAGGCGGTGGGCGCCGCGCCGGTCGCGGGGGGGGCGGGGGGTCCAGCCCACGCCCCCCCCACCACCTTAAACCCAACACGATCACAAGCGTGTAGCCAAGGTAGGGAGGGAGGGGAGGCAAGAGGCGCGGTCAGACCTC
>JBQCIO010000050.1:0-7348 GCA_051953655.1 Motilibacteraceae bacterium | reverse complement strand
CCCCGCGCAGCACGCCCTCTTCGACGAAGCCGCAGCGGGCGTAGAGCCGGCGGGCGGTGACGTTCCGACCGAGCACGCGCAGGGTGAGCTTGCGGGCGCCCTCCGCGGTGGCCTGCTCGACGGCCGCCTGCACCAGCGCCGTCCCCACACCCCCCGCCTGCGCGTCGGGGTGCACGGCCAGCCCCTCGACGCAGCGCACGTGGGCATGGCTGGGAAGGGCGAACCCGGGGACAACCCGCACGTAGCCGACGACCCGGCCGTCCAGCTCGGCGACCAGCAGATCGCGCACCACCGCGGCCGGGTCGTCCACGGTCCAGTCCTCGGGCCGCGGTGCGGGAGACGTGACGCTGGTCCAGGTCAGCCGGTCGACCGCGGCGACGTCCTCGGCGTCGTCAGGGCGCGCCGGTCGCACCGACGGCGACCCGCCCGGGCGCACCGGCACGTCGTCGGGTGCGGCCGACTCAGGCGTCACGCCGCAGCCGAGCGACCATGGCCGCCTCGGCCACCACGCCGGACAGGGCGCTGAGGGCCAGCAGCCGACCGCGCCCGCGGTCGACGTCGCCGCGGCGCACCGCGAGCAGCGAGGCGAGCGCGTCGCCGGCATCGGCGGTGGCCTGCGCGGCGACCCACCCGGTCATGTCGCCGCCGCGGCCCCAGGCGCGCAGGCAGCCGGCGCCCAGCGCCAGCTCGCGCGCGCCGACCATGCGGACCGCCCAGGCCCAGCGACCGCCGTCGGCATCGTCCGGCCGCAGCCAGCGCGTGAGCAGCGAGGGGGCGGCCAGCATGCCCAGGCCGAGCCCCAGGCGGGCCGCCCCGAGCACGGGCACGGACCGGCCGGCCCACCCCTTGTCCTGGTCGCGAGGGCGGTCGTCCAGGTGGCTCGTCGCGCTGTCCATGCCGACCCTCTTCCCTGGTCCCCGCCGGCCCCACCTTGCCGTGCACCCGCCGTGAGCACCCGGCGGGAGGGCCCTCCGGCACCTCCCGGGCGGGACGTGTCAGGGAATCCTAGAGGGGTATCGACCGTTGGCAGGGGACAAGACAGCGACGGCACCGCCGTCCGACAACCACACAGTCGGACGACACCACGGTCGGGCTGTCCATCCATCAGCATCACCGGAGGGACTTCATGAGCGAGCGAGCACTGCGCGGCTCGCGCCTCGGGGCCCAGAGCTACGAGACGGACTCCAACGTCGAGGCGGCACCCCGCGTCGACGTGTCCTACGGCTGCCCGAACGGTCACACCGTGACGGTGCCGTTCTCGGCCGAGGCCGAGGTACCCGTCCTCTGGGAATGCCCGAAGTGCGGCGCCGAGGCCCTGCGCACCGACGGTGCGCTCCCCGAGCCCAAGAAGGTCAAGCCCCAGCGCACCCACTGGGACATGCTGATGGAGCGGCGCAGCATCGCCGACCTGGAGGAGCTGCTGGCCGAGCGGCTGGAGATCCTCCGCCACGGACCCGGGGGCGGGACGGACGGGCACCGCAAGAGCGCCTGACCGCCACGACCCCGTGGGGCGTCCCGTAGCGCCCCGACGCACCCGACGGGCCACGTCGAACCCCCCTCGACGTGGCCCGTCGTCGTGCGTGCGGGCGCTGCCGGGACCTAGGCCGCGTCTGCTGGATCACCGCCGGCTCGCGAACCGTGGCATCCCGACCGGCGGCTGCATTGGACCCCACCTCGGCGTCGTCCCTCGTAGAACACCGCTACGAGGAACTCATCCGCCGTGCCGGACCGGGCGCCACGGCCCGCTCCCTGACCGACGGAAGATCCACCAGACACGTCCTAGACGCCGTGTCTCCGGGTGACCACGCCGCTGCGCGGCTACGGCCGCGGCGGGTCGTCCCGCACGTCGAGCACCTCACCCTCGACGACGTCCCCGCCCCGGGCGCCGAAGCCCGCGCCCGGCCCGCGCGCCCAGCCGGCGGCCCCGGTCGAGCCGCCGCCGGCCGTCCCGCCGACCACGACCAGCCGGGCCCGGCGGGCCAGCCAGCGCAGCACGAGCGGGCGCAGCAGCGCCCGGGTGGGCGGCAGCACGAGCGCGAAGCCGACGACGTCGGTGACGAAGCCCGGCGTGAGCAGCAGCGTGCCGCCGACGAGGAGCATGCCGCCGTCGGCCAGCTCGCGGTCCGGGAGCCGGCCCTGCCCGAGGCCGGTCGTCATCGCCTCGCGCAGCCGGGCCCACGCCCGCCGTCCTTCGCGGCGCAGGATCCAGGCGCCCGATCGCGCTCTCGGCGAGCAGCAGGGCGACGGTCCACGCCGCCCCGATGACGTGCCCGACCTGGATGATCACCCAGATCTCGACGATGGGGACCAGCAGGAAGGCCAGCAGCAGGCCCACCGCCATCGAAGCCTCCTACCGTCCGTTCCGCCGTGCCTGAGACCGTGCCTCGTGCAGCGCGTCGGCCAGAGCGTCGTGCGCCGCGGCCGTCATCGCCGCAGCAGGGCCCTCGCCTGCGCGGCCCGGTGCCGGGCGCCCCACTCGCTCACCCGCACCAGGGCCTCGCGCACGATGTCCTTGCTCATCTTGCTCGTGCCCAGCTCGCGCTCGACGAACGTGATCGGCACCTCCACCACCCGGTAGCCGGCCTGCACGGCCCGCCAGGCCAGGTCCACCTGGAAGCAGTAGCCCTGGGACGCGACGGTGCGCAGGTCCAGCCCCTCGAGGGTGGCGCGCCGGAACGCGCGGTAGCCGCCGGTCACGTCGCGGATCGGCACCCCGAGGGCGAGCCGGCAGTAGGTGGAGCCGCCCACCGAGATGACCTTGCGCGACAGCGGCCAGTTGACCACCTTGCCCCCGGGCACCCAGCGCGAGCCCAGCACCAGGTCGGCTCCCCGCAGCGCGGTGAGCAGCCGGGGCAGCTCCTCGGGCTGGTGGGAGCCGTCGGCGTCCATCTCGACCAGGACGTCGTAGCCGTGCTCGCTGCCCCAGGCGAAGCCGGCGAGGTAGGCGGCACCCAGGCCCTGCTTGCCGGGGCGGTGCAGCACGTGCACGTGGTCGTCGGCGGCGGCCATCGCGTCGGCGAGCTTGCCCGTGCCGTCCGGGCTGTTGTCGTCGGCGACCAGCACGTGCGCCTCCGGCACCGCGGCCCGCACCCGCCCGACGATCCGCTCGACGTTGTCCGCCTCCTGGTAGGTGGGGATGACGACGAGGATCCGGCCCAGGTCGGCGAAGCCGGCCGAGGAGCCACCGTCGGAGAACGAGCCCTGGGGCTGGGTCACCTGCTGCTACCTCCGTGACGTCGCGGCCCGGGCGCGGGTCGCATAGGGGCTGGGCGCCCGGTCCGGGCTGCGCAGCCGGCCGGCCAGCAGCCCGAGGAGAGCCGCCAGGAGCGCCAGGGCGACGAGCGCGGCCTCCGGCCACTCCCCCGCCCGGGTGGCCAGCGTACGGGCTGTGGACAGCTGCACCGGGACGTCGAAGGTGGCGACGGTGAAGACCCCCGCGTGCTGCCGGACGCCGCCGTCGGGCGCCACCACCGCGCTCACCCCGCTGGTGGCGGCCACGAGCACCGTGCGGGCGTGCTCCCGGGCGCGCAGCCGGGACATGGCCAGCTGCTGCTCGCTCTGCGGGGTGAAGCCGAAGGTGGCGTTGTTGGTCTGGACGGCGATGACCTGGCCGCCGCCGGTGACCACGTCGCGGACCAGACCGTCGTAGCCGACCTCGAAGCAGATGACGTCGCCGACCGTGGCCGGGCCGACCTGGAGGACGCCGACCCGGTCGCCCTTGACGAAGTCCCGGCTGACCCGGTCGACGTCCGAGCTGAGCAGGCGGGCGATCCGGCGCAGCGGGATGTACTCGCCGAACGGGACCGGGTGGCGCTTGGTGTAGGTCTGGCCGGGGCCGGTGGTGGGCGACCAGACGATCCCCATGTTGGCGACCGTGGTAGCGCTGCGGCCGACCACCGCCCCCACGAGCACCGGCACGCCGATGTCCTGCGCCGCCGCGGTGATCGTGGCGGCCGCGGACGCATCCGTGTAGGGGTCGATGTCCGAGGAGTTCTCCGGCCACACGACCAGGTCGGGGCGCGGCGCCCGACCGGCGCGGACCCGCTCCGCCAGCGCGTGGGTGGCCTCGGCGTGGTTGCGCAGCACCGCGGCCCGCTGGGCGTTGAAGTCGAGCCCGAGCCGGGGCACGTTGCCCTGCACCAGGGCCACCTGCACGGTCGGGCCGGTGGGCGCGGTCGCCGGCACGGCGAGGCCGGCGAGCAGGACGACGAGCGCCGCCGCCACCGCCGCGGCGGAGGGCAGCCGGCCCCGACCCGCGCGCAGGACGGCCACCAGCAGGGGCACCGCGGCGGCCAGCAGGCAGCCGGCCAGGGCCACCGCGAAGGTGACCAGCGGGGCGCCGCCGAGGGCCGCCAGGCCCAGCGTGGGCGCGTCCGCCTGGCTGAAGGCGAGCCGGCCCCAGGGGAATCCGCCGAACGGCCAGCGGTCGCGCAGCGCCTCCTGGGCCACCCATGCCGCCGCGGCCCACAGCGGCCAGGCCGGCACCCGCCGCACCAGCACGACGAGAGCACCGAGCGGGGCCAGGTAGGCCGCCTCGACGACGGCCAGCAGCAGCCACGGGAACGGCCCGACGTAGGTGCCGGTCCAGTGCAGCAGGGGGACGAAGAAGCCCAGCCCGGTGGCGAGTCCGAGCAGCGCGCCTGCGCCGGGCGAGCGCCCGGCCACGAGCAGCGCCAGCGCGGTGGGTGCGGCCAGGGCCAGCGGCCACAGCCCGTAGGGCGGGAACGCGAAGGTGGTGAGCAGCCCGGCGAGGACGGCGAGCACCGCGGCGACGGGGAGCGGCCAGGGAGGGACCCGCCCGGAGGCGGCCCCGCGGGCGCCCGCACCGGGGATCTTGAGCAGGTCCTGAGCGGTGACCGTCGGCCGGACGGAGGTGGAGCGGTCGCCCGGAGCGTCGCTGGGGGCGCCGGTCGAGGCGTCGGGGCCCGCCGTCATCGCACCCCCACCTCCCTGTCCGCCGCACGCCCGCCCCGCGGGCGGGCGGGACCGTGCCGCGCTCGACCGTACAACGGCTCGCCCGGGGGGCTCGTGCCGCGGCAGCCCGGGACGGGCGACGTGAGGCGGGCGGGAGCGGGCTCGGAGCCGGGCGCCGCACCGCGAGCAGGAGGTGGCGCAGGACGGAGGGGGGCCCGCGCGGCCTTCGGACCGACCGGCGCATCGCTGGCTGCGGTGCGCAACGTGCCGTTGTCTACTGGCCGGCGGACCCCCTCCGCGTCCTCACGCCGCCCCGGTGGCGTCGGCGTCGGCACGTCGCATTGCCCCGACCTGGCGCGGTGGCGGCGAGAGGGCCGCCTGGCCGGGCTGGACGTGCCTGTCGCGGGGGGACCGGAGCGGTCGTCCTGCGGTGGACCCGCCGAACGCTACCGAGCGGCTGCGTGCTGTCAACCGGCCGTTGACCTGCGGTTATCCGAGACGTCGCAGGTCACGGGCGGTGTCGGTGGATCAAGGAATCTCGCAGGTTCCCGGGCGGCGCGGCGTGTCGCGGCGCGACACGCCGGACCGATCGGCCGACTGAATGGCCCTGCCGCTGACGACATGGACAGCGGCAGGTCAGCCGGCCGGCGGGACGACCACGGTGCCGGTGGCCCGCGTGCAGACCAGCGGCGGCTCGAGCACCGCGGCGGCGGACGGGGAGACCTCCGGTCGGGCCCGCGCGACCACGCGCGCCTCGAAGGCGATCTCCCGGCTGCGCCGGCCGACCCGGACGACGGTGGCGGTGGCCTCCACGACGTCGCCGGCGTGCACCGGACCGACGAACTGCACCTCGGAGTAGGACGCGAACAGGCCCTCGTCGCCGTCGGTGCGGATGCACAGCTCGGTCGCGACGTCGCCGAACATGCCCAGCACGTAGGCGCCGTCGACGAGGTTGCCGCCGTAGTGGGCGTGCGCGTAGGGCACGTAGCGGCGGTGGGTCACGCTGACCCCCATGCGGGCGTCGGCGGTCGTGTGGGCGGTCGTGTTCTGGTCGCTCACGCGCTCCTCCTCGACTCGGGTCCTCCGGCTGCGGACGTGGCGCCGCGGGGCGGGATCAGGGCGTGCACGAGGTAGCTGGCCACCTCGCCGGGCGTGGTGCCCTTGCCGAAGATCCGGTCGACCCCGAGAGCCGCGGTGGCGGTCTCGTCGAAGCGGGGGCCGCCGACGACGAGCAGCGGCCGCTTCCCGGCCGGGTAGGCCTCGCGGAAGGCGGCGGACATCTCGGTGGTGTTGTGGACGTGGGCGTCCTTCTGGGTGACCACCTGGGAGACCAGGACGGCGTCGGCCTTCTCCGCCCGCGAGCGCGTCACCAGCTCGGGCACGGGAACCTGGGCGCCCAGGTTCACCACCTTGATCTCGCGGTAGTACTCCAGGCCCTTCTCCCCCGCGAACCCCTTGATGTTGAGGATCGCGTCGATGCCCACCGTGTGCGCGTCGGTGCCGATGCACGCCCCGACGACGACGAGCTTGCGCCGCAGCCGCGACTTGATGGCGGCGTTGACGTCCTTGGCCGAGAGGAGCGGGTACTCGCGCTCGACGACGTGCACCTTGCTCGTGTCCACCAGGTGGCGCACCGAGCCGTAGACCACGAAGAAGGTGAAGTGCGGTCCCATCGCCTTGGCGTGGACCACCATGGCCGGCTCCATGCCCATCTTCTGGGCCAGCTGCAGCGCCGCGCCCTCGGCCCGCTTGTCGTGCGGCAGGGGGAGCGTGAACGACAGCTGCACCATGCCGTCGCCGGTGGTGTCGCCGTAGGGACGGACGATGCGGTGCTCGCCGGGATCGGCGGAATGCGGACCGGGGTGGAACGCGCTCTGCGCCTCGCTCATCGCTGCACCCCCTCCTCCAGGATGTCCACCGACGGGTTGTAGTAGCCGGGCGCGTGCCTGGCGACGCCGTCCAGGCCCTTGCCGGCGTCGGCGGGGCGCTTCATCAGGCCGAAGGTGCCGTCGGCGATGGCGTTGAGCAGACCGTCGTCGACGACCTTCTCCAGCAGGTCCACCGCCTCCCCCAGCACCTGCCGGGCGCGGGTGGCGACGAAGCCGTCGGGCGCGGGGCGGAAGTCCTCGTGCAGGTCGCCGACGGCGTTGAGGACGTAGCGCACGTTCTGCAGGGCGAGGTCGCGGTCCGACAGCCACGGGGTGACGACGGCCTCGGTCATCATGCCGACCAGGAGGATCCCTTGCCCGGTCAGGGCGCCGACCAGGTTGAAGAAGCCATCGAGCAGGTAGCCGCGGAACACGTCGCCGGTCATGTGCTTGGTGGGTGGCATCCACTTGAGCGGCGCGTCCGGGAACAGCGCGCGGGCGAGCATGGCGTGGGCCAGCTCGAGCCGGAACGAGTTGGGCAGGTCCGGGTTGATCTCGAAGGCGTG
>JBQCIO010000049.1:0-8955 GCA_051953655.1 Motilibacteraceae bacterium | reverse complement strand
GTCCCGGCGCTGCGGGCGCTCGAGCAGTGGCTCGAGCAGGGCCGGCCGGCGCTGGCCACCGCACGCAGCGGGGACGCCCTGCTGCTCGGTGCCCGCGGCGGCCGGGTCGACCAGCGGGTGGTCCGCGACGTCGTCCACCGCGCCCTGCGGCGGGTCCCCGGAGCCCCCGATCTCGCGCCGCACGGCCTGCGGCACTCCGCGGCCACTCATCTGCTGGAAGGAGGAGCCGATCTGAGGAGCGTCCAAGAGATGCTCGGTCACGCTACGCTCGCAACGACCCAGATCTACACGCACGTCACCGTGGAGAGGCTCCGAGCGACCTATGACCAGGCACACCCCCGCGCATGAGGGCGTGGCCGGCGTGAGCGTCGACGTGGAGCCCGACGTCGTGCCCGGCACGGACGAGACGGACGAGGTGGACGCTCCCGTCCAGGCGGACGTCGTCGAGGAGGAGGGGGAGGAGGAGACCTCCGCCTCCCCGGCCCGCGAAGGCGACGAGGCGCTGCGCGAGAGCGAGGAGGCGCTGCGCCGGCTCTGGACCGAGTTCAAGCAGACCGGCGACGCCGCCCTGCGCGAGCGGCTGATCCTGCACTACAGCCCGCTGGTCAAGTACGTGGCCGGCCGGGTGGGGGTGGGCCTGCCGCAGAACATCGAGCAGGCCGACCTGGTCTCCTACGGGATCTTCGGCCTCATCGACGCGATCGAGAAGTTCGACCTCGAGCGTGCCATCAAGTTCGAGACCTACGCCATCAGCCGGATCCGCGGCGCCATCATCGACGAGCTGCGGGCCATCGACTGGATCCCGCGGTCGGTGCGCTACAAGGCCCGCGAGGTCGAGAAGGCCTACGCCAAGCTCGAGGGCGAGCTGCACCGCAGCCCCACCGAGCCCGAGGTCGCCGCCGAGATGGGCATCTCGCTGCGCGAGCTGCACCATGTCTTCAGCCAGGTCTCCTTCGTCAACGTGGTCGCCCTGGACGAGCTGCTCAGCGTGGGCGGGGAGCGGGGCGACAAGCTCAGCCTGGTCGACACCCTCGAGGACACCAAGGCCGAGGACCCCGTCCTCGCCTTCGAGTCCGAGGAGACCAAGTACCTGCTCGCCCGGGCCATCAACCAGCTGCCCGAGCGGGAGAAGATCGTCGTCACGCTCTACTACTACGAGGGCCTGACCCTGGCCGAGATCGGCCAGGTCCTCGGCGTCACCGAGTCGCGCATCTGCCAGATGCACACGAAGGCCGTGCTGCAGCTGCGCGGCAAGCTCGCCGAGTCCTCGGGCTGAGCAGCCCTGCGGACGGCTGGCCCGTCCGCAGCCGGTCCAGCAGCGTTCAGAACAGCCCTCGCCGACGCGCACCGCCGTCTGCTCGCACCGCCGTCCGCTCGCGCCGGCGCGTGCGGCCGAGAGCGCTCCGGGGGCTGCAGGAACCTCGCCTCGCCCCCTGTCCGACGAGGCGTCGCCAGCGACGTCGGTCCAGGGGTTCGTTCGGACTCCGACGTAGATTGAGGTCAGAGGCGCTGATATTCGCTCGGACTCTTGACGAACCCCTGGTGCAGGGTCGAGAGTCCTGCCATGACCACGGTGACCGGCGGCCTCGGGTCGCTGCGGGCCAGCAACCGGGAGCAGGTGCTCTCGCTGCTCCGGACCGCCGGCGCGCTGCACCGCGCAGAGCTTGCGCGGCGCGTCGGGGTCTCCCGGTCCACGGTGTCGTCCATCGTGGCCGAGCTCATCGCCGAGGGGCTCGTCGTCGAGGGGGCCGAGCCGGTGGGCCCTGGGCGGGCGACCGCGGCCGCCTCGGGACGGCCCGGGGAGCTGCTCAGCCTCAACCCGTCCGCCGGGCTGGTGATCGGGGTCGACGTCTCCTTCGCCGAAGTCCGCGTGATCGCGGCGGACCTGAGCCACACCGTGCTCGCCGAGCGCGTGGTGCGCACTCCGCACGGGCACGGTCCCGAGGAGGTCCTCGCGCTGGCCGCGGACGCGGTGCACGCTGTCGTCGACGCCTCGGGCATCGCGTGGTCACGCGTCCTCGGGGTGGGTCTGGGGGTGCCCGGCCCGGTCGATGCCCGCACAGGCGTCGTCGCCGCCTCCAGCAACTCTCTGGACTGGGTCGGCATCGGCGCTGCGGAGATGTTCGCCGAGGAGCTGCAGCAGCCCGTCTACGCGGACAACACCTCGCACCTCGCGTCCCTCGGCGAGGTCACCTGGGGAGCGGCCACCGGGTGCCGGGACGTCGTCTACCTCAAGCTCTCCACCGGCATCGGCGCAGGCCTCACCTTCGACGGGCGCATCTACCGCGGCTCCGTGGGCGCGGCCGGGGAGATCGGCCACCTCACGGTGGACGAGACCGGACCGGCCTGCCGCTGCGGGAACCGCGGGTGCCTCGAGGTCTACGCCGGTGCCGCCGCCATCTGCCGGGCGCTCGAGCCCGTCTTCCGCCATCCGGTCAGCCTCGCGGACGTGCTGGCCGCGGTGGCGGCCGGCGACCGACCCGCCTGCCGGGTCGTCTCCGACGCCGGACGCGCGGTCGGGGTGGCCCTGGCCAGCGTCTGCAACCTGCTCAACCCCGAGCTCGTCGTCATCGGCGGCGACCTCGCCGCGGCCGGCGAGGTCCTGCTCGAACCCCTCCGCGCGGCAGTCAGTCGTCAGTCGCTGGCCATCACGTCCGGCAGCGTGACGATCGTTCCCGGCGCCCTCGGCCCACAGGCCGGTGCGCTGGGGGCGGTCGCGCTCGTCCTCCAACAGCAGCCCGAGCTCGCCCCCTAGGTCGTGGCCGGCCCCACCGAGTAGGGGCCGGCTCCTCCACCCGGTCCTCGCCGTCCGCCTCCGGTCCCCGCCGGAGGTGCCGTTCCCGTCCCTCGGAGCCCTCGTGAGCCCTGCCCTCGCGCACCGACAGCTCGGTGCCTTCGAACCGTTCGATCCCGAGACCGGCACGACGCTTCTCGAGCCGGAGGTGGCCGGCGCCGGCTACTGGGTCGGCTGCCCCGGCGTCCTCCACGACCAGGTCACCGGCCGGTTCCTCATGACCTACCGGCAGCGGCGCCCGCGCGGCCACCACGACCTGGAGCGGGGCTGGCGGTGCGCCATCGCCGAGAGTGCGGACGGGGTGCACTTCCAGGACGTCTGGGAGGTGACCAAGGATCAGATCGGCACCTCGAGCATGGAGCGGATGAGCCTTCTCCGTGACGTCGACGGGACCTACCTGCTCTACCTCAGCTACGTCGACCCGGCGGACAACCGCTGGCGCGTCGACGTGCTGCACGCGAAGGAGCCGGCGGAGTTCGACATCTCCGCCCGGTCCGTCGCGCTGACCGCGGAGTCGACCGGCAGCGAAGGGGTGAAGGACCCCTACGCCGTCCGAGTGGGTCCGTCCGTCCAGCTCTTCGTCAGCTACGCCGTCGACCCCGGATTCGACGACGCGGACCGCGCCAAGGCCCACGCGACCGCCGACATCTACACCAGCGACATGACGGTGTACCCCACGGGCCTGGCGACGAGCGCCGACGGTGTCCACTTCGACTGGCAGGGGCCCGTGCTCGACGTCGGCCAGGGGTGGGACCGGTACCAGGCCCGGCTGAACTCCTTCGCGGACCTCGGTGGTCTCTATCTCGCCTTCTACGACGGCTCGGCCGACGCCGCCGGGAACTACGAGGAACGGACCGGCGTCGCCCTCTCGCACGACCTGCAGCGGTGGACCCGACTAAGCACGCGGGCCCCCTGGCTCGTCTCGCCGCACGCCTCCGGCTCGCTGCGCTACCTGGACATCGTTCCGGTGCAGGACGAGTGGTTCTGCTACTACGAGTACGCGCGACCGGACCAGGCGCACGAGCTCCGCCTGTCCCGTGTCCCGATGGCGCGGTGAGCGCGCGGTGACGGTACCCATGTCGATCACCAGCGCCGACGTCGGCGGCGACGGGGACCCGCAGGGAGACCTCGCGGCCACGGAGGAGACCGGCCGTCGACGGTGGGTCCGCCGGAAGCCCGCCGACCGCCGCCAGGCTCACCGACAGCGAGACCTGGTCCTCAGCGTCGTGGCGGTGCTCATCGGCTTCCTCGTCTGGCAGCTCGCCGCCACCCGCTCCGTCAGCGCGCTGCTCCCTGCCCCGGCCGAGGTCGCCCACCGCGCCGTCGACCTGGCCCGGACCGGGCGCCTGCAGGACAACCTGCTCGCGAGCCTGGGGCGCGTCTGCCTGGGCTTCGCCCTCGGCGTCCTGGTCGCCATCCCGGCCGGCTTCGCGATGGGCTGGTACAGCTCGGCGCGGGCCGTGATCGAGCCCTACGTGCAGTTCTTCCGCACCATTCCCCCGCTGGCGCTCATCCCGCTGGTGATCCTGCTGCTGGGGATCGGCGAGGCGGCCAAGGTGTTCGTCATCTTCCTGGCCGTGTTCCTGGCCTGTGTCATCGCGACCTTCCAGGGCGTCGTCAGCGTGGACCGGACTCTGATCAACGCGGCCAGGGTCCTCGGCGCCAGGGACAGCACGGTGTTCCTGCGGGTCGTCATCCCGGCGTCGACCCCGTTCATCCTCGTCGGCATGCGGATCGGGCTCGGGTCCGCGTGGGCCACGCTCGTCGCCGCCGAGCTGATCGCCGCGCAGTCCGGGCTGGGACGCATGATGCAAGAGGCCCAGCTCTACCTCGACGTCCCCACGATCATGGTCGGCCTGCTGGGCATCGGCATCTGCGGCTTCGTGATGGACCGCCTCCTGCTCGTCCTGCAGAACCGGCTGACGCGCTGGCAGGAGACCCGATGACCCACGCAGCGGACGCCAAGATCCTCGTCGAGAAGCTCTCGAAGACATACGCGGGCGGCTCCCGCACGGTCCACCCCTTGGCCGACGTCGACCTCGCGATCTCCGAGAACGAGTTCGTGACCCTGGTCGGGCCCTCCGGCTGCGGCAAGAGCACGCTGCTCAACGTCGTCGCGGGCCTGGTCGAGCCGACCTCGGGCCGGGTGCTCGTCGACGGCCGCCCCGTGACCGGCCCGCACCCGGACCGAGGCGTGATCTTCCAGCAGTACGCCCTGTTCCCCTGGCTGAGCGTGCGGGCCAACGTCGAGTTCGCGCTGCGCCTCCGCGGCGTCGACCGGCGCCGACGGCGCGAGGAGGCCATGCACTGGCTCGAGCTGGTGCATCTCGCGGACGTCGCCGACGCCCTGCCCAAGGAGCTGTCGGGCGGCATGAAGCAGCGGTGCGCCATCGCGCGCGCCTACGCGGCGCACCCGACGGTGCTGCTGATGGACGAGCCCTTCGGTGCGGTCGACGCGCTCACCCGGGTGCGGCTGCAGGACCAGCTCCTGGAGACCTGGCAGCGGGAGAAGCGAACCGTCCTCTTCATCACGCACGACGTGGACGAGGCCGTGTATCTCGCGAACCGGGTGGTCGTCATGCAGGCCGATCCGGGACGGATCTTCCGCACCATCGACGTCGACCTCCCGCACCCGCGCACCGAGCAGGTCCGCCTCTCGGACGGCTTCGCCGCGCTGCGCAACGAGGTCTGGCGCTCGGTGTACCACCAGCGGGAAGCCGCCTAGGGCTGCCCCGCTCGCTCCTGATCCCACCGCTGATCCCACCGCTGGTCCCACCGCTAGTCCCCGGCAATCCCCCTTGCCGCAGCTCAGAACGTCTCATCTCCCCCAACCCCCCCCTCGCGTCCACGGAGACGACATGCGACAGAAGCTCTTCAGGTCCCTCGGGGCCGCAGGTGCCACGGCGGCACTCCTGCTGACCGCCGCCTGCGGAGGCACCAGCGGGACGACGGCCAAGGCCGCCGGCTCGGACGCCTCCAGCACCGCCGGCGGCACCACCTCCATCACGGTCGGGTACATCCCCGACATGAACGGCGGCGGCTTCATCGCGGTCGCCGACAAGCTCGACCTCTGGAAGAAGAACGGCGTCGACGTCAAGGTGAAGTCCTTCACCAACGGGCCGACCCAGGTGCAGGCCATGGCTTCCGGCGACATCGACTTCGGCTACATCGGTCCTGGGGCCGCCTGGCTGCCGGCGTCCGGCAAGGCGACGGTCGTCACGCTCGACAACATCGGGTTCGGTGACTACGTCCTGGCCCGCCCGGACCGGGGGATCAAGACGGTCGCCGACCTCAAGGGCAAGAAGGTCGGGGTGCCGGAGGGAACCTCGGGGGACATGATCCTCCAGATCGCGCTCCAGAAGGCGGGACTGAGCGACAAGGACATCCAGAAGGTCCCGATGGATCCCACCACCGTGGTGACGGCCTTCGCCTCCGGCCAGATCGACGCGGCCGGCATCTTCGCCCCGCAGTCCAGCCAGATGGAGCAGAGCGTCCCCGGGACGCTCACCCTCGCCCAGGACAAGGACTTCTACCCGGAGAAGGTGTTCTTCGGCATGTGGCTGGCGCGCAACGAGGTGGTGAAGCAGAAGCCGGATGCGGTGGTGAAGTTCCTGAAGGTCTTCCAGGAGGCCACCGACTACCGCGCCAAGAACACGGCGGATGCCGTCAAGCTCACCGCCGCGTTCACCAACGCGCCCGAGGACAAGCTGAAGGCCCAGGCCGACGTGACCCAGTACCTGTCCACGGCCGACATCAGCAAGGCCAACAGCGACGGCAGCACGATCAAGTGGATGCAGGGCCTCCAGGACCTGTTCGTCCAGTTCGGGAAGCTGCCGTCCGCCGCGGCACCCGACACCTTCGTCAACACCGAGCTGTTCAGCAAGGCCGCCGGGTCCTGACCCCGGAGGTCTGCCTCGACCGGCCCGCGCACCTGCTGCCGCGGCGGCTGGGAGCCATGCGCCCTCAGCCGCCGCGGCGGTGTCCGTCCAGCGGGAGCAGTCGGACCGGCCCCTGACCGGCGAGCAGCGCCAGCGGGTCGGCGTAGCGCTCGGCGTCCCCGGAGCCGAGCCGGGCGCCCCAGTGCAGGCAGGCGCTCGGCAGGCAGTGCGAGCCGGAGGCGACCAGGGCGCCGAGCACCTGACCGGCGGCCACCCGGTCGCCGACCGCCACTGAGGGGGCGACCGGCTCGTACGTCGTGCGCACCCCGCCGGCGTGCAGGAGCATCACCAGCGGCCGGCCGGCCACCTGGCCGGCGTAGATCACGCGCCCGGCCGCAGGGGCCCGCACCGGGTCGCCTGCCGCCGCAGCGAGGTCCACCCCGCGGTGCCCGGCGGCGTAGGGGCCCGGGGGAGCGAGGAACGGACGGACGACGGCCACCGGCAGGACGCCGACCGGCGGCAGCCAGGACGTCGCTCGCACGGCTGTCCCGGGCGACGCCGTGGTGCCGGACGTGCGGCCGGCCTGGGCTGCGCCCGGCGGCGGGGAGCCGGGCTGTGGAGCGGTGAGCAGGAACGGCGCGAGCAGGAACGGGGCGAGCAGGAACGGGGCGAGCAGGGGAGCGAGCACCCGTCCAGCGTGCTCCCGGCCACCCCGGTGCCCGGTCCAGCGGCCTGGCGTCGGTGGACGGTGGCGCCGGCCCCTGTGGACGCATGGCACCCGGCCGCACCCGCGGGCACCGCCCCCAGCATCCGGTCGCCGCCCGGCGACCGTCGATCCGGCTCCAGCGCAGAAGGCGCAGGGGCGTGATCGTTCGGGCTCCGCGCCCGCCCGCGGAAGGGTCCCTGCCCGCTCCTCGCCGCGGCCGGACGGCCGGTCCGGCCCCTCCGCCCGGCTCGGGTAGACTTCCGGTGGCGCTCCAGGCCCTCCACGGCCCGGGGCGACTACGCACGCCCGGCTCCCGGACCGCGTCCCCACGCACCCCGGGCCGTCGGCGCTCTCGGTCCCTCGCGTCAGCGGGGGTGAGGACCGGCGGCGGGCGTCAGGCGCGGTGCACCGACCGGTGCCCGTGGGAAACCGAGACGCGGGGGGGCGCGCGGGCGCGGGCGGGGGGCCCCGACCGGTGCCTGTGGGAAACCGAGACGCGCGCCCGTGCGTGGGCGCGGGAGGAGCGCAACGGCCATGGCCGTCGTCACCATGAAGCAGCTGCTCGAGAGCGGCGTGCACTTCGGGCACCAGACCCGTCGGTGGAACCCCAAGATGCGCCGGTTCATCTTCACCGAGCGCAACGGCAACTACATCATCGACATCCAGCAGTCGCTGTCCTACATCGACCGCGCCTACGAGTTCGTCAAGGAGACGGTCGCCCACGGCGGCAGCGTCCTCTTCGTGGGCACCAAGCGGCAGGCCCAGGAGGCCATCGCCGAGCAGGCGACCCGCGTGGGGATGCCGTACGTCAACCAGCGCTGGCTGGGCGGCATGCTCACCAACTTCTCCACCGTGCACAAGCGGCTGCAGCGGCTCAAGGAGCTCGAGCTCATCGACTTCTCCGACGTGGCCGCGTCGGGCATGACCAAGAAGGAGCTCCTGGTCCTCCAGCGCGAGAAGGAGAAGCTGGAGAAGACCCTGGGCGGTATCCGCGACATGGCCCGCGTGCCCAGCGCCGTGTGGATCGTGGACACCAAGAACGAGCACATCGCCGTCGGCGAGGCCCGCAAGCTCAACATCCCGGTGGTGGCGATCCTCGACACCAACTGCGACCCGGACGAGGTCGACTATCCGATCCCGGGCAACGACGACGCCATCCGGTCGGTCACCCTGCTCACCCGGATCATCTCCGACGCCGTCGCCGAGGGCCTCATGGCCCGCGCCGGTGCCGGCGAGGCCGCCAAGTCCGCGGGCAGCGAGCTCGCCGCGGACGAGCCGCTGGCCGAGTGGGAGAAGGAGCTGCTCTCCGGCCAGGCGGCCGAGGGCACCCCGGCGGCCGGCGAGACGGTCGAGAGCGCCGGCGTGGAGACCAGCGCCACGGCCGCCGAGGCGGCGCCCGCCGAGGCGGCGCCCGCCGAGGCGAGCGCGGGCGGCGAGGCGGCCCCCCAGGCCTGAGCTCGGCAAGGGCCGCGGGGGCCCGCTCACACGAAACCACCACCCCCCCCCCCCCGCAGCCCCCCCCCCCCCCCACGCCCCCCACCCAACAACCACCCCCCCCCACAACAACCCACCCAAAA
>JBQCIO010000048.1:0-16776 GCA_051953655.1 Motilibacteraceae bacterium | reverse complement strand
GTCCTGTAACGCCCGGGGGGCGAGCCCGGTTCGGCGAGGGGGGGTTCACCCGTGCGGCCCTCCAGCCCCCACCTCCCCCGCCCCCCACCTCGCCGTGATCAAGCAGGATTGGTCAAGCGACCGCTCCACAATTCCTGCTTGATCGCGGCGAGGGGCTGTGCGCGGTGGGGGCGGGGTCAGCGGCGGGCGACCCAGAAGCGCAGGCCGAGGTCGGCGTCGCCACGCTCGGGGAGCGTGCCGGCGGCCGAGCCGTCGGTGGAGACGTCGGCGGCGGTCGGCTCGCCCTCGGTCACCTGGACGGCCAGCACCTCCTCGGCCACCTGGCCGCCGAGCTCGCGCAGCGCCTGGGCGAGCTCGCCGTCGGCCACCCACCACAGCGCGATCCGGTCGCTCACGTCGAAGCCGCTGGCCTTGCGGGCGTCCTGCACCAGCCGGACGGCCTCGCGGGCCAGGCCGGCGCGCACCAGCTCGGGGGTGAGGTGCAGGTCCAGGGCGACCGACTCCCCGCCCTCGCCGACCACGGCCCAGCCCTCGCGCGGGGTCTCGGTGACGACGACCTCGTCCGGGCCGAGCTCGACCTGCTCGCCGTCGACGACGACGCTGGCCCGACCGTCGGCGCGCAGGGCGGCGACCAGCGCCGCGGCGTCGGCGGCGGCCACCGCGGCGGCCACCGCCGGGGTGCCCTTGCCGAACCGCTTGCCCAGCGCCCGGAAGTTGGCCTTCGCGCTGACGTCGACCAGCCCCTCGCCGGACAGGCTGCGCACCTGCGCCACGTTCAGCTCGTCGGCCACCTGCGCGCGCAGCTCCTCGGGCAGGTCCTCCCAGCCGGGGGCCGCCACCAGGGCGGCGGCCAGCGGCTGGCGGGTGCGGACCTTGGACTCGGCGCGCGCGGCCCGGCCGAGCTCGACCAGCCGGCGCACCAGCGCCATGCGCGCGGACAGGGCGTCGTCGACCAGGGCGAGGTCGGCCTGCGGCCAGTCCGAGAGGTGCACCGAGTCCGGCGCGCCAGGGGTGACCGGCACGACGAGGTCCTGCCAGACCCGCTCGGTGACGAACGGGGTGAGCGGGGCCATCACCTGGGTCAGCAGCAGCAGGCACTCGTGCAGCGTGGCCAGGGCGGCGCGGTCGCCGTCCCAGAACCGGCGGCGGGAGCGGCGCACGTACCAGTTGGACAGGTCGTCGACGAAGGTCGAGATCAGCGCGCCGACCCGGGTGGTGTCGAAGTCGGCGTAGGCGGCGTCGGCGTCGCGGACCAGCCGGTGCGCCTCGGACAGCGCCCAGCGGTCCAGCAGCGGCCGGTCGGCGGGGGCCGGGTCGTCCGCGCTCGGCGTCCAGCCCGCCGTCCGCGCGTAGAGCGACTGGAACGACACGGTGTTCCAGTAGGTCAGCAGGACCTTGCGGACGATCTCCTGCAGCGCGGTGTGCCCGACCCGCCGCGGCAGCCACGGCGAGCCGCCGGCCGCCATGAACCAGCGCAGGGCGTCGGCGCCGTGGTCCTCCATGAGCGGGATCGGCTCGAGCACGTTGCCCAGGTGCTTGCTCATCTTCCGGCCGTCCTCGGCCAGGATCAGGCCCAGGCACAGCACGTTGCGGTAGCTGGAGCGGTCGAAGACGAGCGTGTTGACCGCCATCAGCGTGTAGAACCAGCCGCGGGTCTGGTCCAGCGCCTCGCAGATGAAGTCGGCCGGGAAGTTCTGCTCGAACCGCTCCACGCTGCCCTCGACCCACGGGTAGCCCCACTGCGCGAACGGCATGGAGCCGGAGTCGAACCAGGCGTCGGCCACCTCGGGCACCCGGGTGGCGGTGCCGCCGCACTGCGGGCAGGCTAGGGTGACCTCGTCCACGTAGGGCCGGTGCGGGTCCAGGTCGGTGAGGTCGCGGCCGGCCAGCTCGCCGAGCTCCTTGCGCGAGCCGACGGCGGTGACGTGCCCGTCCTCGCACCGCCACAGCGGCAGGGGGGTGCCCCAGAACCGGTTGCGGGACAGCGCCCAGTCGACGTTGTTGCGCAGCCAGTCGCCGTAGCGGCCCCACTGGATGGTGTCGGGGAACCAGTTCGTGGCCTCGTTCTCCCGCATCAGCTCGTCCTTGACGGCGGTCGTGCGGATGTACCACGAGGGCTGGGCGTAGTAGAGCAGCGCGGTGTGGCAGCGCCAGCAGTGCGGGTAGCTGTGCTCGTAGGGCAGGTGCCGGAACAGCAGCCCGCGCTCGCGCAGGTCCTCCACCAGCGCCTTGTCGGCGTCCTTGAAGAACTGGCCGCCCACCAGGGGGACGTCGGCGGCGAAGGTGCCGTCCGGGCGAACCGGGTTCACCACCGGCAGGCCGTAGGCCTTGCAGACCGCGAGGTCGTCGGCGCCGAACGCGGGGGACTGGTGCACCAGGCCGGTGCCGTCCTCGGTGGTGACGTAGTCGCCGAGCACGACGTAGTGCGCGTCGGGGATCTCGACCAGGTCGAACGGGCGCCGGTAGGGCATGCGCTCCAGCTCGCTGCCGGAGACCTGCGCGAGCACCTCGACGTCGTCGCCGAGCACCTGCTCCACCAGCGGCGCGGCGACGACGAGCACCTCCGACTCGCCGTCGGAGCCGTCCACCGGCCGCCGGGCCACGACGTAGTCCACGCCGGGGTTCACCGCGACGGCGGTGTTGGACACCAGCGTCCACGGCGTGGTGGTCCAGACCAGCAGCGCGACGCCGGGGAACCGCTGCGCCAGCTCGCCGCCGGTGAGCGGGAAGCGGACGTAGACCGACGGGTCGACGACGGTCTCGTAGCCGCCGGGCTGGCCGAGCTCGTGGTCGGACAGGGCGGTGCCGCAGCGCGGGCAGTAGGGGGCGATGCGGTGGTCCTCCACCAGCAGGCCCTTGTCGTGGATCTGCTTGAGCGCCCACCACAGCGAGTCGACGTACTCCGGCGCCATGGTGCGGTAGGCGGTGGACAGGTCCACCCAGTAGCCCATCCGCGTGGTCATCGCCTCGAAGGCGTCGACGTGCCGCTCGACCGAGGACCGGCAGCGGGCGTTGAACTCGGCCACGCCGTAGGCCTCGATGTCGCGCTTGCCGGAGAAGCCGAGCTCCTTCTCCACTGCGATCTCGACCGGCAGGCCGTGGCAGTCCCAGCCGGCCTTGCGCTCGACGTGCCGGCCCTTCATGGTCCGGTAGCGGGGGAAGACGTCCTTGAAGACGCGGGCCTCGACGTGGTGGGTGCCGGGCATGCCGTTGGCGGTGGGCGGGCCCTCGTAGAAGACCCACGGCTCGCCGTCGGCGGTGCGCTGGACGCTGCGGGCGAAGGTGTCGCGCTCGTGCCAGAGCTCGAGGACCTCGCGCTCCATGGCGGGCAGGTCGACGCTCGGCGGGACCGGGCGGTACATGCGGTTCACGGCGCGCTCCTCGTGCCATCCGTCGGACCGTCGCCCGGCGGGGGCCGGACGCGCGTGGTGCGACGGAGGGACGAGGTTCTCGGTCGCCGGCTGCTGCCGGCGGGCCGGTGGCCCCGCGGTACCACCCTCCTTGGGCGGGAACTCCCGCCCCCCTTCGTTCGGTCGCGGCCGGGTCTACTCGGGGCGGGTCGCCCGTTTCTTCCGGCGGCTCCGGGGTGATCTTCGCCCCGCGCACACCCCCGGGCTCGCACCGTCCCCGGGTCGCTCCTGGCTGCGTGCGGGACTACTCGTCCCCATCAGCGCCTCGCGGGTGCGAGGGTAACGCAGGGCCGCGAGCGGGCGCGCGGGAGATCTCGCCGATCGGCCCGCCGGCGGCCGGGCTGGTGACGGGACGGCTGCTGACGGGCGGGCTGCTGACGGGCGGGAGGCGCAGGTGGCGGTGCGGTTCCGGGTGCGGGTACGTCCGGGGTCCTCGCGCACCGCGGTCGGCGGCGACCACGACGGCGCGCTGGTGGTCCGCGTGTCCGCCCGGGCCGTGGACGGCGCGGCCACCGAGGCGGCCCTGGCCGCCCTGGCCGACGCCCTCGGGCTGCGCCGCCGGCAGGTGCGCCTGGTCTCCGGTGCCACGAGCCGGGACAAGGTGGTCGAGGTGGACGCCGGCGACCGATCGGACTGCTCAGCCGCCGAGCTGGCCGAGCGCCTGGAGCGGCTGCGCTCGGCTCCCTGACGGGTGCGCAGCGCCACGAGGGGGCGGAGAGGGACGCCCGGATGGCTCCGCTCTGGCCTGTCGGGCGCTCGGCGTGCGGCGCGCTACGTTGTGAGCGGTGCAGCCCGCTCCTATGCTGCGGCCACCACCGGCACCAAGATCATCGGCACCAGCGCCGCCCGGCGCCGCTCGGCTCGGGGAGCGCAGGACGCCCAGGGGACCGTCTCGCACGAGGTCGAGGGAGCAGGCAATGGCGCAGAGCGGCAAGGGGCAGAGCCTGGGGGGACGGGCCCGCCGTGCCGTGGCGGGCGCGGCCAAGGCGGTGACCGGCCGCTCGAGCACCCGCGCGTCGGCGACCGCCGCTCCGGCCAAGCCCGCGACGGCGGCTCCGGCCAGGCCCGCAGCAGCCAAGAGCGCGGCGGCCAAGACCCCGGCGACGGCGAAGACGGCGAAGGCGCCCGCGAAGGCCGCGCCGAGCACGGCGGCAGCGAACAAGACGTCGCCCGCCAAGACCACGGCGAGCAAGGCCGCGGAGCCGGCCCCGACCAAGGCTGCGGCGACCAAGGCCGCGACGACCAAGGCCGCGGCGACCAAGGCTGCGACGAGCAAGGCCGCTAAGGCGGCTCCGGCCAAGACCGCGGCGAGCAAGTCCGCGGCGAGCAAGTCCGCGACGACGAAGGTCGCCAAGGCGGCTCCGGCCAAGACCGCCGCGACCAAGACCGCCGCGACCAAGACCGCGAAGACAGCGCCCGCCAAGGCAGCGCCGACCAAGGCGCCGGCTCCCCGGACGGCAGCGGCGAGCGAGGTGGCGCCGCCCGAGGCCGCGAAGACGACGCCCGCCAAGGCGCCGGCGAGCAAGGCCCCGGCTCCGGCCCCCAAGGCTGCATCGCCGGCCAGGAAGCCCCCGGCGAAGAAGGCCGCGCCTGCGGCGGCGGCCCCCGAACCCCCGGCCGGGCGGGCGGCCGCCCCCGCCGCCAAGCCGGCCAAGCCGGCGAAGACGGCCACGCCGGCGGAGGCAGCCACGCCCGCGAAGGCGGCCGCCGGGTCGCTGGTGGTCCGCGAGGACGAGTCGCCGTGGACCGACGCCGAGCTCGGCGAGGTTCGCGACGAGCTGCTCGAGGAGATCGACCGGCTGCGCGGGGAGATCAGCTCGGCCGACACCGGCATCCAGGACCTGCTGCGCGACTTCGGCGACGGAGCGGGCGAGGACCAGGCCGACGCCGGGTCCAAGACCTTCGAGCGCGAGCACGAGATGTCGCTGGCCAACAACGCCCGCGACATGCTCACGCAGGCCGAGCACGCCCTGGCCCGGATCGACGACGGCAGCTACGGCATCTGCGAGAGCTGCGGCAACCCGATCGGCAAGATGCGGCTCCAGGCGTTCCCGCGTGCGACCCTGTGCATGACATGCAAGCAGCGCGAGGAGCGTCGCTGAGCGACGCCGACACCCCAGCCCCCGCCCGCCGCGGCCGGCGCGTCGCCGTCCTGGTCGGCGTCGCCGTGCTCGTCTACGTGATCGACCAGGTCACCAAGGTGATCGCCGCCCACGAGCTGGCCGGCCGCGAGCCGGTCGTCCTGCTCGGCGGGCTGCTCAAGCTCACCCTGGTGCGCAACCCGGGCGCCGCGTTCGGCATCGCCGGCGGCGCCACGATCATCTTCAGCGTCGTCGCCGTGGTGGTGGCGGTCGCGATCCTGCGTACCGCCCCGCGCCTGCGCAGCACCCCCTGGGCGGTGGCGCTCGGGCTGCTGCTCGGTGGTGCCATGGGCAACCTGACCGACCGGCTGGTGCGCGACCCCGCCCCGCTGCGCGGGCGGGTCGTCGACTTCCTCGAGCTGCCGCACTGGCCGGTGTTCAACGGCGCCGACTCCGCCATCGTCTGCGGCGCGGTGCTCATCGCTGTCCTCGCGGCCACCGGCCGGCAGCTGGACGGGACCCGCACGGATGGGTGAGCAGCGCACCCTCCCGGTCCCGGACGGGCTGGAGGGCGAGCGGCTCGACGCCGCCCTGGCCCGGCTGTTCGGCTTCTCCCGGACCAAGGCGGCCGAGCTGGTGGAGGCCGGCCGCGTGCTGCTCGACGGCTCGGCGCCGGTCAAGTCCGACCGGGTCAGCGCAGGCTCCTGGCTCGAGGTGGAGCTGCCCGACCCGGCCGCCCCGGTCGAGGTGGTGGCCGAGCCGGTGCCCGGCATGGTCGTGGTGCACGACGACGAGGACGTCGTCGTGGTCGACAAGCCGGTGGGCGTGGCGGCCCACCCGAGCCCGGGCTGGTCCGGGCCCACCGTCGTCGGCGGCCTGGCCGCGGCCGGCTACCGGATCTCCACCAGCGGGGCCGCCGAGCGGCAGGGCGTGGTGCACCGTCTCGACGTCGGCACCAGCGGCCTGATGGTGGTGGCCAAGTCCGAGCGCGCCTACACGCTGCTCAAGCGCGCCTTCAAGGAGCGCACGGTCGACAAGGTCTACCACGCGCTCGTGCAGGGGCACCCGGACCCGCTGCGCGGCACCGTGGACGCCCCCATCGACCGCCATCCCAGCGCCGACTGGAAGTGGGCGGTGGTGGCCGGCGGCAAGGACAGCGTCACCCACTACGACACGCTCGAGGCGTTCCGCGCGGCCACGCTGCTGGAGATCCATCTCGAGACCGGGCGCACCCACCAGATCCGGGTGCACATGTCGGCGCTGCGCCACCCTTGCGTCGGCGACCTCACCTACGGGGCCGACCCCACCCTGTCCGCGCGGCTCGACCTCACCCGGCAGTGGCTGCACGCCCACCAGCTCGGCTTCGAGCACCCCGGCACAGGGGAGTGGGTGCGCTTCGAGAGCGCCTACCCGGCGGACCTGCAGCACGCCCTCGACCTCATCGCCGCGGACTGAGCCGGCTGCGGGCACGGACGGCCGGCAGGGCAGGATGCGCCCTGTGATCGAGCGGGCGAGCGAGCAGCAGGTGAACGGGCAGCCGGTGGGCGAGCGGGCCGACGTCGTCGTCCGCCGCATCGAGACCGACGACGACCTGGCCGCCGCGCTGGCGGTGCGCCACGACGTCTTCGTGCTCGAGCAGGACGTGCCGGTCGACCTCGAGCGCGACGAGCACGACGACCTCGCCGACGCCGCCTGCGACCACGTGCTGGTCCTCCGCGACGGGGCGGCCGTGGCGACCGGCCGGGTCCTCGAGGAGCCCGGCGCCGTCGCCCATCTGCAGCGGATCGCGGTGCGCCGCGAGGAGCGCGGGAGCGGCCTCGGCGTGCTCGTGGTCCGCACGCTCGAGGACCTCGGCCGCCGCCGCAGCCTCACCACCGCCGAGCTCGGTGCCCAGGTGCACGCCCTGGGCTTCTACGAGCGCCTGGGCTACCAGGCCCACGGCGACGTCTTCGACGACGCCGGCATCCCGCACCGCCACATGCGCAAGCCGCTCTGACGGCTCGTGGCTGTTGGGTGAAGGGCCCCCTCTGCCAATAGGTTCGCCAGAAGGTGCCCTTCACCCCATGCCTGACCCGCCTACTCGTGCTCGCCGGCCGCCTGCTCGCGCACCTTGGCGGCCAGCTGGTTGGGCATCGGCTCGTGCCGGACGTAGGTGCGGGTGAAGGTGGCCGTGCCGTGCGAGAGCGAGCGCAGGTCGACGGCGTAGCGGGTCACCTCCAGCTCGGGCACCTCGGCCTTCACCAGCGTGCGCCCGGTGCCGACCGGCTCGGTGCCGGTCACCCGGCCGCGGCGGCCGGACAGGTCGCTCATCACCGCGCCGACGTACTCGTCCGAGACCAGCACGGACACCTCGTCCACCGGCTCGAGCAGGTGCACGGTGGTCGCCTTGGCGGCCTCCTTGAGCGCCAGCCCGGCCGCGGTCTGGAAGGCCATGTCCGAGGAGTCGACCGAGTGCGCCTTGCCGTCCACCAGGGTCACCCGCAGGTCGACCACCGGGTAGCCGGCGGCGACGCCCCGCTCCATCTGGGCGCGGACGCCCTTCTCCACCGACGGGATGAACTGGCGCGGCACCGCCCCGCCGACCACCTTGTCGACGAACTCGAACCCCTGGCCCGACGGCAGCGGCTCGACCTCGATGTCGCACACGGCGAACTGCCCGTGGCCGCCGGACTGCTTGACGTGCCGCCCGTGCCCCTTGGCCGGCCCGGCGAAGGTCTCGCGCAGCGACACCCGCAGCGGCACGGTGTCGACCGAGACGCCGTAGCGGTCGGCCAGGCGCTGGAGCAGGACGTCGACGTGCGCCTCGCCCATCGTCCACAGCACCAGCTGGTGGGTCTCCGGGTTCATCTCCAGCCGCATGGTCGGGTCCTCGGCCACCAGTCGGGCCAGCCCCTGGGAGAGCTTGTCCTCGTCGGCCTTGGAGTGCGCCACGATCGCCACCGGCAGCAGCGGCTCGGGCATCACCCACGGCTCGACCAGCAGCGGGGCCTCCTTGTCCGAGAGCGTGTCGCCGGTCTCGGCGCGGGAGAGCTTGGCCACGGCCACGATGTCGCCGGCCACCGCCTGGTTCACCGTCCGCTGCGCCTTGCCCAGCGGGCAGGACAGCGCGCCCACCTTCTCGTCGACGTCGTGGTCGTCGTGGCCGCGGTCGGCGCCGAAGAACTGGGCGAAGTGCCCGCTCACGTGCACCGTCGTGTCCGGCCGCAGGGTGCCGGAGAAGACCCGCACCAGCGAGATGCGGCCGACGTAGGGGTCGGTCGTGGTCTTGACCACCTCGGCCACCAGCGGGCCGGCCGGGTCGCAGCGCAGCGGCCCGCGCGGTTCGCCGTCGGGGGTGGTGACGGCCGGCAGCGGGTGCTCCAGGGCGGAGGGGAAGCCCTGCACGACGACCTCGAGCAGCTCCTCGAGCCCGATCCCGAGCGGCGCGGCGGCCGGCAGCACCGGGTAGAACGAGCCGCGCGCCACGGCCTTCTCCAGGTCCTCCACCAGCACCTTGACGTCGATCTGCTCGCCGCCGAGGTAGCGGTCCATGAGGGTCTCGTCCTCGGACTCGGCGATGATCCCCTCGATGAGGGCGTTGCGCGTCTCCTCGACCAGCGGCAGGTGCTCGGCGTCCGGGTCGCGCTCGGTGCGCGTCCCCGTGGAGTAGTCGAAGACCTTCTGCGAGAGCAGCCCGAGCAGGCCGCCCACCGTGCCGTCGTCCTTGGCCATCGGCAGGTAGAGCGGCAGCACGCCGTCGCCGAACACGCGCTGGCAGATGGCCACCATCTCGTCGAAGTCGGCGCGCTCCTTGTCCAGCTTGGTCACCACCACCGCGCGCGGCATGCCGACGGCGGCGCACTCCTCCCACAGCATCTGGGTGGTGCCGTCCAGCCCGTCGACGGCGGAGACGACGAACAGCGCGGCGTCGGCCGCGCGCAGCCCGGCGCGCAGGTCGCCGACGAAGTCGGCGTAGCCGGGGGCGTCGAGCAGGTTCACCTTCACCCCCGCGTGCTCGAGCGGGGCGAGGGCGAGCGAGACCGATCGCTGCTGGCGCAGCTCGGCCTCGTCGAAGTCGCTTACCGTGGTGCCGTCCTCGACCCGGCCGGCCCGCGGGATGGTGCCGGTCGCGGCCAGCAGCGCCTCGACCAGCGTGGTCTTCCCGGCCCCGGTGTGGCCGACCAGCACGACGTTGCGGATGCGTGCCGGCTGGTCGGCCGCAGGTGCCCTGCCGGCGGCCCCGGACGCGGTCTGGTTGGTGGCCATGGCGCATCGCCTCCTCGCGACTCCGGGCGTCGCCGGCGGCGTCGTCGCCGTCGTCGGCTTGCGCAGGCACGGCCGGCGCCCTTTCCGACGCTGCCGAGCCTCCACCCCCCGGTGCCCGGGCCACAACCCCTACGGGCACACCGGATCGATCACGAACCGCTACCGGGTCGCGCACCGCTCGTGACGGCGCGCCCGCAAGGGACCGATGGCCCGGTCGCGGCGAGCGTCGCCGATACGATCCGTGGGGCGGACCGGCCGCCCACAGCTCCCACCCAGACCGCCCGCCCAGACAGGACGCCGAGCCGCCCGATGCTCAACCGCTACGCCCGCGCCTTCATGACCACGGTGCTCACGCCCATCGCGCGCGGACTGCTGCGCGCCGGGGTGAGCCCCGACGTCGTGACCCTCATCGGCACCCTCGGTGTCTGCGTGGGGGCGCTGGCGTTCTACCCGCGGGGCTCGTTCTTCTGGGGCACCGTCTTCATCACCTGCTTCGTGTTCTCCGACCTCGTCGACGGCACCATGGCGCGGATGTCGCAGCGCTCGAGCCGCTGGGGCGCGTTCCTCGACTCCACGCTGGACCGCATCGGCGACGCCGCGATCTTCGGGGGCATCGCGCTGTGGTTCGCCGGCCGCGGCGACGACCTGCTCATGTGCGCCCTGGCGCTGTGGTGCCTGGCCAGCGGCGCGGTCGTGCCCTACGCCAAGGCCCGCGCCGAGGCCCTGGGCATGACCGCCAACGTCGGCATCGCCGAGCGCGCCGACCGGCTCGTGCTGGCGCTGGCCGTCACCGGGCTGGACGGCCTCGGCGTGCCCTACGTCCAGGCCGTCGGCCTGTGGATCCTCGCGGTCGCCGCCGCGGTCACCGTCGTGCAGCGCATGCTCGAGGTGCACCGGCAGGCGCTCACCGCGGGCCCGCTGTAGCCGCGGCGCAGGCGTCGGTGGCACGCGAGGAGGGGGAGGGGCGCGTGGGCGGGCTGCGGCTCGACGCGGCGGCGCGCGACCGGCTGACCGTCCTGGTCTGGACCGCCGCCTGGCGGCTGGTCCGCCTGCTGCCCGAGCGGCTCGCGTACGCCCTGTTCCGGCTCGGCGCCGACGTCGCCTGGCGGCGCCGGGGCCGCGGGGTGGTCCAGCTCGAGCGCAACCTCGCCCGGGCCGAGCCCGGGGCCGGGCCGGAGCGGCTGCGCGAGCTCTCCCGCGCCGGCATGCGCTCCTACCTGCAGTACTGGTGCGACGCCTTCCGGCTGCCGGACTGGTCCTACGACCGGTCGGTGCGCACCGTCGCGGTGGTGGACGAGTGGCGGGTGCGCGAGCCGCTGGCGGCCGGCCGCGGCGTGGTCTGCGTGCTGCCGCACATGGGCAACTGGGACCACGTCGGGGCCTGGGCCACCCGTACCGGCATGCCGCTGACCACGGTGGCCGAGCGGCTCAAGCCGGAGGAGGTCTACGAGCGGTTCGTGGGCTACCGCGAGGGCCTGGGCATGCGGATCCTCCCGCTCACCGGCGGCGACGTCGACGTGCTCGGGGCGCTGGTGGAGCACGCGGCCGGCGGGGGACTGGTGTGCCTGCTCGGCGACCGCGACCTGCACCGCACGGGCGTGCCGGTGCAGCTGCTCGGCGAGCCCACCCGCTTCCCGCCGGGGCCGGCGCTGGTGGCGCTGCGCACCGGCGCCGCGCTGCTGCCGGTCACGACCCACAACGAGGGCCGGCGGCTGGTCGTGCGGCTGCACCCCTACGTCGGGCCCCCGGCCACCGGCACGCTGGCCCAGAAGGTCCGCGCCATGACCCAGCAGGTCGCGGACGTCTTCGGTGCCGCCATCGCCGAGCACCCCGAGGCCTGGCACATGCTGCAGCCGGTGTGGCCGGCCGACCTCGACGACGCCCGCCGGGCCGCGCTGGACGGGCCGGGCGGCGAGCGGGTGGCCTCGTGAAGGTCGGCATCGTCTGCCCCTACTCCTGGGACGTGCCCGGCGGGGTGCAGTTCCACGTGCGCGACCTGGCCGAGCACCTCACCGGGCTCGGCCACCAGGTGAGCGTGCTGGCCCCGGCCGACGAGGACTCCGACGTCCCGTCGTACGTCGTCCCGGCCGGCCGCGCGGTGCCCGTGCCCTACAACGGGTCGGTGGCACGGGTGAACATCGGCCCGATCTCCGCTGCCCGGGTTCGCCGGTGGCTGGCCGACGGCCGCTTCGACGTCCTGCACCTGCACGAGCCGGCCACCCCGAGCCTGTCGCTGCTCGCGCTGTGGGCCTCCTCCGGACCGGTGGTGGCGACCTTCCACACGTCCAACCTGCGCTCCAAGGCGATGGTGGCGGCCTACCCGATCCTCTACCCGGCGCTGGAGAAGATCTCGGCGCGGATCGCGGTCTCCGAGGACGCCCGGCGCACCCTGGTCGAGCACCTGGGCGGCGACGCGGTGCTCATCCCCAACGGGGTGTTCGTCGACCGCTTCGCGGCCGCGCCGCCTCGCCCCGAGTGGCGCGGCGAGCAGGGGACCGTCGGCTTCATCGGCCGGATGGCGGAGCCGCGCAAGGGCCTGCCGGTGCTGATCGAGGCGATGGAGCGGGTGCTCGCGCAGCGGCCCGGGGTGCGCCTGCTGGTGGCCGGGTCCGGAGACCCGGACGAGGCGATGGCCGCCGCCTCGCCCGCCGTGCGTGCCGCCACGACCTACCTCGGGCAGGTCAGCGAGGCGGACAAGGCCGCCCTGCTGCGCACCGTCGACGCCTACGTCGCGCCCAACCTCGGCGGCGAGAGCTTCGGGATCATCCTCGTCGAGGCGATGGCCGCCGGGGCACCGGTGGTGGCCAGCCGCCTGGACGCCTTCCGGCGCGTGCTGGAGGACGGCCGCTGCGGCGTGCTGTTCGACACCGGCGACCCGGCGGCGCTGGCGGCGGCGCTGCTGCCGGTGCTGGCCGACGAGGGCGAGCGGGAGCGGCTGCGGGCGGCCTCGGCGTCGGCCGTCGTCCGGTACGACTGGCCCGCCGTGGCCGCACAGGTCGTCGCCGTCTACGAGACCGTCCTCGCCTCGGCGGGATCGGTCGGCCTGACCGACGGCGGCCCGCCGTCCGAGCCGGAGGGAGCCGCGGGCGCGCCGCTCGCAGCGCACCGGGGGCACGGCGAGCCGGGCGAACCAGGTGACGGCGGCCGCTTCCGGCGCGGGCGGTGGCGGCGGTGATCGACGGCCGCCTCGCGCTCGCCGTCCTGGTCCTGCTGGCCGTCGCCTGGTACCTGTCCTGGACCGCGACCCGGCTGGACCGCCTGCACACCCGGGTGGAGGGCGCCCGGGCCACGCTGGACGCCGCCCTGGCCCGGCGCTCGGCCGCCGCCGCCCAGCTCGCGACCTCGGGCCTGCTCGACCCGGCCAGCGCCCTGGTGCTCGCCGACGCCGCGCACGAGGCCCGCACCGCCCCCGCGGAGGAGCAGGAGCTGCGCCAGGCCGATCTCACCCGCGCGGTGCGAGCCACTCTCGACGACGACCCCGACGGTGGTCCCACCGTCACCGCGCTCGCGGTCGACCCGCAGGGCCGGGCGCTGCTCACCGAGCTCGCCGTCGCCTGCCACCGGGCCACGCTGGCCCGGCGGTTCCACAACGACGCCGTCGCCGCGGCCCGCGTCGTGCGCGCCAAGCGCGTGGTCCGCTGGGCCCACCTGGCCGGCCGCGCCCCCCTGCCCACCACCTTCGAGACCGACGACGACCTCCCGCCGCCCCTGCTCGCCCTGGCCGTCGCCGCCCCCTGACGTGCTCGTGGTCGGCCCGGTGCCAACGATCACGTTCACGTGACCGTTGGTCGCTTCCCGCCGTGAATTCACGGCGGGAGGCGACGACGTCGGGCGCAGAGCTGCCGCGTGCGGCCGACGCGAGGGCCGGTGGGCGTTGCGTTCCGTCCTGGCCATCCCTGGCCCGACGACGTGACGCCTCGTACCGCGCAGCCCGTTCTCCGCCGCCGTAGAATCGCCTCGAAGCCGTCGCGACCCACCTGACCCGTCGCGATCCCACCCCTTCCCCAGCGAGGTCCGTTCAGTGAGCACCGAGTCGACTCCGACCACCATCACCGGCGCCACCGGCACCGCGCGGGTCAAGCGCGGCATGGCCGAGATGCTCAAGGGCGGCGTGATCATGGACGTCGTCACCCCGGAGCAGGCCAAGATCGCCGAGGACGCCGGCGCCGTCGCCGTCATGGCGCTCGAGCGCGTCCCCGCCGACATCCGCGCGCAGGGCGGCGTGGCCCGGATGAGCGACCCAGACATGATCGACGGCATCATCGAGGCCGTCTCGATCCCGGTCATGGCCAAGGCCCGCATCGGCCACTTCGTCGAGGCGCGCGTGCTCCAGTCGCTCGGCGTCGACTACATCGACGAGTCCGAGGTGCTCACCCCGGCCGACTACGCCCACCACATCGACAAGTGGCAGTTCACCGTGCCCTTCGTGTGCGGCGCCACCAACCTCGGCGAGGCGCTGCGCCGGATCACCGAGGGCGCGGCCATGATCCGCTCCAAGGGCGAGGCGGGCACCGGCGACGTCTCCAACGCCACCACCCACATGCGCACCATCACCGCCGAGATCCGCCGCCTGGCCGGCCTGCGCGAGGACGAGCTCTACGTCGCGGCCAAGGAGCTGCAGGCGCCGTACGAGCTGGTGAAGGAGGTGGCCGAGGCCGGCAAGCTGCCCGTGGTCCTGTTCACCGCCGGCGGCATCGCCACCCCGGCCGACGCCGCGATGATGATGCAGCTCGGCGCCGACGGCGTCTTCGTCGGCTCGGGCATCTTCAAGTCCGGCAACCCGGCCCAGCGGGCCGCCGCGATCGTCAAGGCCACCACGTTCCACGACGACCCCGACGTCATCGCCAAGGTCTCCCGCGGGCTGGGCGAGGCCATGGTCGGCATCAACGTCGAGGACCTCCCGCAGCCGCACCGCCTGGCCGAGCGCGGCTGGTAACCGCTCATCGTCGCCCTGCACGCCTCGACGGCCGTGGCCCTTCCCCGGGCCGCGGCCGTCGTGCTGTCCGTGCCCTGGCTGCGAGCGGTGCCGCGGAAGCCGACAACCGACCGGGCGCCTGCGTCGTCTCTGCTCCCGAGACGTCGGTGGGACCGGCTCCGCCAGGGAGCCGGCCGCCGGCCGTGGGCGGGGCGGGAGGCGGCGGTGACGGTGGGCGGCGTGCTGCTCAGCGCGCGAGACGACGCGCCCCAGAGCCAGCGCCGCCCCCAGGCCGAGCCGCGGGTGCCCCTGCCCGCGCTGCCCGGTGCCGACGAGCACGCGAGCCCGGCCGCGCGCAGCGAGCGCGAGCGCGCAGCCCGTGAGCTGTTCGCCGCGCTCTACCCGCGCCTGGCCGGCTGGACCGTCCGGCTCGTCGACGACCCCGACACCGCGCACGACCTGGCCACCGAGGCCTTCGTGCGCCTGCTGGCCCAGCGCCGCGACGTCGAGGAGCCGCGGGCCTGGCTCTACGCCACCACCGCCAACCTGGTCCGCGACCACTGGCGCCGGACGGCGCGGGAGCGCAAGGCGCTCGCCCGCACCGGGATGGAGCCGGAGGGCACGCACGACGTCGACGTCGCCACCCGCACCACCGTCCGCGAGCTGGTCGAGGCGCTGCCGGACCGGCTGCGCGAGCCGGTCCTGCTGCACTACTACGCCGACCTGTCGGTGGCGCAGGTCGCCGCCGCCATGGGCAAGGCCGAGGGCACGGTCAAGCGCGCCCTTTTCGACGCCCGGGCCCGGATGGCGGCCGCGCTGGAGGAGGGCTCCGCACGATGACCAGCCCCCACGATCCCTTCGACGACCCGCGTCCCGAGCGCACGCCGTCCGGCGCCGACCCGCTGGACGCCGTCCGCCGGGTCTTCGCCGACGAGCCGGTGGTGCCGCTGGTGCCGCGTCCCGGCACGTTCGAGACGATCCTCGTCGAGTCCGACCGGCGCCGCCGGGCCCACCGCCGCCACCTCGCCGGGGGAGCGGCCGCGCTGGTCGCGGCGGCCGCCGCGGTGGCGGTCGCGGTGCCCCTCGGCCTGCTGCCGGACCGGTCGCCGGACCGCACCGTCACCTCGGTCGCCGCGGCGCCCACCCGCTCCAGCAACCCGGCCGGCACCGGGTCGGCGGCTCGCACGTCGTCCGCGCCGGCCAGCTCGGCCCCGGCGGACACGCTCGCCGCGCCCGCGCTGCCCGCCGGCGGCCCGGTGCCGACCGGCACCCGGCTGGTGTCCGTCACCACGGCCGCGGCCCGCACGCTCTACGCCCTGGGCAGCGCCCCGTGCGGCGCGCCGCCGTGCGGGGTCCTGGTGCGCAGCCAGGACGACGGCGGCCGGTGGGCCGGGCTGCGCCCGCCGCAGGCGCCGGTCGTCGTCGACCCGCCCGCGCGTGCCGCCGACCGCGGCGCGGACCCGGCCGGCAGCATCCGCGACGTCCGGTTCGCCGGTCCGTGGGACGGCTGGGCCTTCGGGGCCAGCACCTGGGTCACCCACGACGGCGCCGCCCAGACCTCGTCCTGGCGCCAGGTCGACACCGGTGGCACGGTCCTGGACCTGGCCACCGACGGCAACACCGTCTGGGCGCTCGCGGCCGACTGCCGCGCCGTCCAGCAGCGCACCGCCGGCACCTGCAGCCGCCCCCGGCTGCTCACCGGGCCCGCCGCCGGCGACCGGCTGACCGTGGACGACCCGGCCACCGCGCTGCTGCCGGCTCAGCTGCGGTCCGCGTCGGTGCAGGTGGCCGCCGGGCAGGTCGTCGTCGACGTCGACGGTCCCGCTCCGGCGGTGCTGCTGCGGGGCGCGGACGGCTGGCGCCGGATGCCCGCCCTTCCGCGCGGCTGCGCCGACCCCACCGTCGTCCCCGCCGCCCTGGGCGGCGGCGTGCTGTGGTCGGTCTGCCCGGTGCCCGGCTCGGGCGCCGCGGGCGCCAGCGCGGTCGGACTGGCCACCAGCACCGACGGTGGGCAGCACTGGGCCGCGGCGGGCACGGTCCAGGTCCGCAACGGGGTGACGGTGCTGGCGGCCGTCGACGCCGCGCGCGCCGCCGTCGCCACCGGCGCGGCCGACCTCGGCGGCTC
>JBQCIO010000047.1:0-2906 GCA_051953655.1 Motilibacteraceae bacterium | reverse complement strand
GCCCTCGGGGGGGGGGGGGGGGGGCCCCGGGGGGCTCCCTTGTCGGGGGGGGTCTCCCCCCCGGGGGGCTATGCCACGGGCTAGGCCGAGGGGGTGGCGGGCGTCGTCCCCACGCCCCCGCTGGCCGGGGTGTCGTCGTCCTCGGCGCCCGGCTCGTGCGGGCCGCCGTCCTGCAGGGCGCCCTCGGTGAGGCCCGCGCCCACGGTGCCGCCCAGCTCGTCCCGCTGCTCGTCGCTGCCGCGCGCGTCCTCGAGGTCGTCTCGACCGCTCATCGGCTCCTCCTCGCGTTCGTCTCGGCCCAGCAGTCGCTCGACCGGCACTCCTCTGCCACCCCCCCGTGCCCGCCCCGCCGCGGCGGACACGCACATGCCTCCACCGCCCGGTCGGCTCCGCCCGGTCGGCTCTGCCCGGTCGGCTCCCGCCCGATCGGCTCCGCCGCCGGGACCTACGCCCCGTGCCGCCCGCGGTCCCCCCGGGTGCAGTGGGGCGACGTGCCGGCGACCCCGTACGACGAGCCGGCGCGGAGAGCAGCGAGCAGAAGGAGATCGCATGGCTGTCACCACGCCCGCCGGTATCCGCGACGTCGACGTGGTCGTCGTCGGCTCCGGCCCCGGCGGCCTCTCGGCCGCCACCCACCTGGCCGTCGCCGGCCGACGGGTCCTGGTCGTGGAGGCCCGGGACGTCCCCGGCGGTCACATGAGCTCGCTGCGCCGCGGTGGCTACGCCTTCGACATCGGGCTGCACTACACGATCACCGAGCGCGCGCAGCGGTACCTGGCCCCGCTCGGGCTCGACCTCGTCTTCCGCGACTACGACCCGGCCCAGAACTTCCGGGTGGTCCTGCCCGGGGTCGACGTCGTCGTGCCGCGCGGGATGGACGCGTTCCGGGAGCAGCTGGTCCTCGCCTTCCCCGGCGAGCGGGAGACGGTGGACACGTTCCTGCACACCGTGCAGGAGCTGACCGCGGCGATGCGCGAGCTGCAGCACCACGCCGGCGTGCTCGGGCTGCCCACGCTGCCCTGGCGGGCTCGCAGCCTGGTGCGGCACGCCCGCTCCACGCTCGGTGGCTACCTGGACTCGCTGAACGCCTCTCCGCAGCTCAAGGCCGTGCTGGGCCTGCACGTGGGCACGATGGGGACCGAGCCGGCGCGCCTCTCGCTGCCCGCCTACGCGGTCGTGCTCGCCTACTACCTCGAGGGTGCGTCCTACCCCGAAGGCGGAGCGCAGCGGATCACCGACGGGCTGGTGGACGAGCTGCACCGGCACGGGGGTGCGGTGCTCACCGGGCACGAGGTCACCCAGGTCCTGGTGAGCGGCCGGCAGGTGCGCGGGGTGACGGTGGCGCCCACCGGCTACGACACGGCGTCGGAGAACGGGTTCGACGTCCTCGCGCCGGTCGTCGTCGCCGCGGGCGACCTGCGCCGTACCGTGCTGGAGCTGGTGCCGGACGGCGCCCTCCCGGCGCGGCTGCTGCACCGGGTGCGCGGCGCCGAGCTGCCGCTCCCCGATGCGGGGATCTTCCTGGTCCTGGACCGGGACCTGCGGGCCGAGGGGGTGCCGGTCTCGGTGCAGTACGTGCTCGACGGCCCCGACGTCGACGCCGCCTACGCCGCGCTGCGGCACGGGCAGCAGCCTCCGGTCACCGGGTTGTTCCTGTCTCCGGCCAGCCTGGTCGACCCGACGAACGACAGCCTGTGCCGCCCCGGTCAGACGAACCGGCAGCTGCTCACCGTCTCCTCGCCCAGCCACCGCTACTGGGGGGTCGAGCCGGGCGCGTCCACCGGCGCCCGCTACGCGGCCCGCAAGCGCGAGCTGCGCGACCGGCTGCTGGGGCTGGCCGACCGGCTGGTGCCCGGGATCGCGGAGTCGGTCGCGTTCGAGGAGACCTTCACGCCGCTGGCCGAGGAACGGTGGATGGGGGTGTCCGGCGGCCAGTCCTACGGCCTGGCGTTCACCCCTGCCCAGCTCATGACGCGCCCCGGGCCGAGGACCCCGCTGCGCGGGCTGTTCCTGGCCGGCGCCGCCACCCGCACCGGGCACGGTCTGGTCGGCACCCTGGCCGGTGGGGCCGCGGCCGCCGCGGCGGTGCTGGGCATTCCCGAGCACGAGCTGCTCGCCCGCCGCCCGCAGCGGGCCCTGGCGGCGGTCTGAGACGGGCGCCGGCCGGAGCGCGGCAGCCGGGGCCGTTCAGGCGGCCGGCGGTCGCTTGCGCGGCAGCAGCGGCTCGGCCGACTCGTCGTCGACGCCGGGACGCAGGTGCACGCCGGTGGCGGGCGAGGGCAGCGCCTGCTCGCCGTCGTCGAGCCAGTGGTGCAGGTCCGGGGTCCGCAGCCGGGCGCCGCTGAGTGCGGGGATGGCCAGCGCCGCCAGCAGGCCGAGGGCGGTGAGCGCGAGCATGGCCAGCAGCGCGGTGCGGATGGCCCCGGCCGGGTCCTGGGCGGCCTCGACCAGGAACAGGACCACCGGGGTGACCGCGAAGCCGGCCTCGCTGCGCAGCAGCTCGACCAGCGCGAAGGCGCGGCCCAGCTGGCTGGAGGGGACGCCCAGCGCGGCCAGGAACAGCCCCGGGGAGACGGTGGCCCCCGCTCCCAGGCCGAGCAGGAAGGTGGCGAGCAGGACCGCTCCGGTGCCGGGGTCGGTGCTCCCGGCGAGCAGCAGCACCACCGAGCCCAGGCCGAGCGCCACCAGGCCGGCGTCGACCAGCACCGGCAGCCAGCGGGTGCGGAACAGCACGCCGAAGGTGACTGCCGCCACCACCAGGCCCAGTGGCATCGGCCAGAACAGCGCGGCCGCAGCCGCGGGACCGCGCTGCCCGACCGTGGTGGGGGGGGGGGGGGGGAGCAACACCACCCCCCCCCCCCCCACCACACCCACCCCACCCCCCCCCACCCACCCCTGCTCATGCT
>JBQCIO010000046.1:0-8058 GCA_051953655.1 Motilibacteraceae bacterium | reverse complement strand
GGAAGGAGTACGAGCTCGAGGTCATGAGGGACAAGGCCGACAACGTCGTCATCGTCTGCTCGATCGAGAACGTCGACCCGATGGGGGTCCACACCGGTGACTCGATCACCGTGGCGCCCGCTCTGACGTTGACCGACCGTGAGTACCAACGGCTACGCGACATCGCGATCGGCGTGATCCGCGAGGTCGGAGTCGACACCGGGGGCTGCAACATCCAGTTCGCGGTCAATCCCGAGGACGGCCGGGTCATCGTCATCGAGATGAACCCCCGGGTCTCGCGGTCGAGTGCGTTGGCGTCCAAGGCCACCGGCTTCCCGATCGCCAAGATCGCGGCCAAGCTCGCGGTGGGCTACTCGCTCGACGAGATCCGGAACGACATCACGCAGGAGACGCCGGCCTCCTTCGAGCCCACGCTGGACTACGTGGTCGTGAAGGTGCCGCGGTTCGCCTTCGAGAAGTTCCCGGCCGCCGACACCACGCTCACCACGCACATGAAGAGCGTGGGCGAGGCCATGGCCATCGGCCGCAACTTCACCGAGTCGCTGCAGAAGGCCCTGCGCTCGCTGGAGAAGCGCGACGCCGCCCTGCACTGGGCCGGCGAGCCCGGCGACGCTCAGTCGCTGCTGGAGACCGCGAGCCGGCCGCACGACGGCCGCATCGTCGCGGTTCAGCAGGCGCTGCGCGCCGGCGCCACCGTGGACGAGGCGCACGAGGCCACCGGCATCGACCCGTGGTTCCTGGACCAGCTCGCGCTCATCAACGAGATCGCCGACCAGGTCGCCCAGGCACCCGAGCTCACCACCGACCTGCTGCGCCTGGCCAAGCGGCACGGCTTCTCCGACGCCCAGGTCGGCCAGCTGCGCGGCCTGCCCGAGGACGTCGTCCGCGGCGTCCGGCACGCCCTCGGCATCCGCCCGGTGTACAAGACGGTCGACACCTGCGCGGCCGAGTTCGCCGCCCGCACGCCGTACCACTACTCCTCCTACGACGAGGAGACCGAGGTGGTGCCGCGGGAGAAGCCGGCGGTCATCATCCTGGGCAGCGGCCCCAACCGGATCGGGCAGGGCGTCGAGTTCGACTACTCCTGCGTGCACGCCTCCTTCGCCCTGCGCGAGGCCGGCTACGAGACCGTGATGGTCAACTGCAACCCGGAGACGGTCTCCACCGACTACGACACCTCCGACCGGCTCTACTTCGAGCCGCTCACCCTCGAGGACGTCCTCGAGGTCGTGCACTCCGAGCAGCGCTGCGGGCCGGTGGTCGGCGTCGTGGTGCAGCTGGGCGGCCAGACCCCGCTCGGCCTGGCCCAGCGGCTCAAGGACGCCGGGGTGCCGATCGTGGGCACCTCGCCCGAGGCCATCCACCTGGCCGAGGACCGCGGCGCCTTCGGGCAGGTGCTCTTCGACGCCGGCCTGCCGGCGCCCAAGCACGGCACCGCCACCTCCTACGTCGGCGCCCGCCGCATCGCCGAGGAGATCGGCTACCCGGTGCTGGTCCGCCCGTCCTACGTGCTGGGCGGGCGCGGCATGCAGATCGTCTACGGCGACCAGCAGCTGCAGGACTACATGGCCACCGCCACCGAGGTCTCCGCCGAGCGCCCGGTGCTGGTCGACCGGTTCCTCGACGACGCCGTCGAGATCGACGTGGACGCGCTGTTCGACGGCGAGCAGATGTACCTCGGCGGCGTGATGGAGCACATCGAGGAGGCCGGCATCCACTCCGGCGACTCCGCCTGCGTGCTGCCGCCGGTCACCCTGGGCCGCGACGAGCTGGACCGGATCCGCCGCTCCACCGAGGCGATCGCCCGCGGGGTGGGCGTGCGCGGCCTGCTCAACGTGCAGTTCGCGCTGGCCGCGGACACCCTCTACGTCCTCGAGGCCAACCCGCGCGCCTCGCGCACCGTGCCGTTCGTCTCCAAGGCCACCGCGGTGCCGCTGGCCAAGGCCGCCGCGCGGGTGATGCTGGGCGCGAGCATCGAGGAGCTGCGCGCCGAGGGGCTCCTACCGGCTGTCGGCGACGGCGGCCACCTGCCGCTGGACGCGCCGGTGGCGGTGAAGGAGGCGGTCCTGCCGTTCCACCGCTTCCGCACGGTGGAGGGCAAGGGCGTCGACGCCCTGCTCGGTCCGGAGATGCGCAGCACCGGCGAGGTGATGGGCATCGACGAGACCTTCGGCACCGCGTTCGCCAAGTCCCAGCAGGCGGCCTACGGCGGCCTGCCCATCAAGGGCCGGGTGTTCGTCTCGGTGGCCAACCGGGACAAGCGCTCGATGATCTTCCCGGTCAAGCGGCTCGCCGACCTCGGCTTCGAGATCGTGGCCACCGGCGGCACCGCCGAGGTGCTCTGGCGCAGCGGCGTGCACGCCACGCCGGTGCGCAAGCACTCCGAGGGTGCCGGGCCGTCCGGGGAGCCGACCATCGTCGACCGGATCCTGGCCGGCGACATCGACATGGTGGTCAACACGCCGACCGGACAGACCGCCCGCGCGGATGGCTACGAGATCCGCGCCGCGGCCACGTCGATGAACCGCCCGATCATCACCACCACCCAGGAGCTGGCCGCGGCGGTGCAGGGCATCGAGTCGCTGGTCCGCGGCGACATCGGCGTACGGTCCCTGCAGGAGCACGGACAGCACGTGTCCGCCACCATCGACGCGACCGCCCGGCGGTCGCAGGAGGAGGCGGCCGGGTGAGCGGGAGCAGCAGCACGACCACCCGCCCGGTGCAGGTGCGCGGCGAGGTGCTCTCGCAGCGCCGGGTCGGCGCCTATCACGCCATCACCATCGTGGCGCCGGGCATCGCCGAGCAGGCCCGGCCCGGGCACTTCGTCGCCCTGGCCGTCGGCGGCGAGCGCAGCAGCATGCTGCTGCGCCGCAGCTTCTCCATCCACAAGACCCGCGACCGCGGCATCTACGGCGGAACCGTCGAGATCGTGCTGGCGGTGCACGGCCCGGGCACCGAGTGGCTGGCCGGCCTGCGCCAGCACGACCCGGTCGACGTCGTCGGCCCGCTGGGCAAGCCGTTCTCGCTGCCGCGGGACCCGGTGAGCGCCACGCTCGTGGGCGGCGGCTACGGCAGCGCCCCGCTGTTCTCGCTGGCCGAGCAGCTGCGGGCCAGGGGCTGCCGGGTCGACTTCGTGCTCGGCGCGGCCACCGAGGACCGTCTCTTCGGCGCGCTGGACGCCAAGCGGATGGCCTCCACCGTGGCCGTCACCACCGACGACGGCTCCTACGGCACCCGCGGCCGGGTGTCCGACGTGCTGCCGCAGGTGCTCAAGCGCGGGGACACCGACGTCGTCTACGCCTGCGGCCCGATGGGCATGCTGCGCGCGGTCACCGAGATCGCCACCGAGCACGGCGCCGTCGCGCAGACCGCCGTCGAGGAGGCCATGGCCTGCGGCATCGGTGTCTGCATGACCTGCGTCCTACCGGTCGTCGGAGACGACGGCGTCACCCGGATGGTGCGCTCCTGCACCGAGGGGCCCGTGTTCCGCGGCGACCGCGTGCGCTGGGACGCCGTCGGCACCATCCCGCCGGACTGCCTCGGCGCGGCCGCGATGGGAGGTGGGCACTGATGACCCGGTTCACCGTCCGCACCGTCGAGGCCGGGGCTCCCGCCCGCCCGGCCGAGGTCGACATGCGCACCGACCTGGCCGGGGTCGAGATCCCCAACCCGCTGATGACCGCGTCGGGCTGCGCGGCCGCCGGGCGCGAGCTGCACCAGTTCTTCGACGTCGCCGACCTCGGCGCCGTCGTCACCAAGTCGATCATGATGCAGCCGCGGTCGGGCCGGCCGACCCCGCGGATGGCCGAGACCCCGAGCGGCATGCTCAACTCGATCGGCCTGCAGGGCCCCGGGATCGAGTCCTTCCTCGAGAACGACCTGCCCTGGCTGCGCGACCACGGCGCCCGCGCCGTCGTCTCGATCGCCGGCGGCAGCGTGGAGGAGTACACCCGGCTCGCGCAGAAGCTGCGCAACGCCCCCGGCGTCACCGCCATCGAGGTCAACATCTCCTGCCCCAACGTGGAGAACCGCGGGCTGGTCTTCGCCTGCGACCCCACCGCGGCGTCGGAGGTGGTGCGCGCGGTGCGCCGCAACAGCGCGCCCGGCGTGCCGGTGTTCGCCAAGCTCTCGCCCGACGTCACCGACATCGTCTCGGTGGCGCACAGCTGCGTCGACGCCGGCGCCGACGGCCTGTCGATGATCAACACGCTGCTCGGGATGGTGATCGACCCGGTCACCATGCGCCCGGCGCTCGGCGGCGTCACCGGCGGCCTGTCCGGCCCCGCGATCCGGCCGGTGGCGGTCCGGTGCATCTGGCAGGTCCACCAGGCCCTGCCGGAGGTCCCGATCATCGGCATGGGCGGGGTGCGCACCGGACAGGACGCCCTGGAGATGGTGCTGGCCGGTGCCAGCGCGATCAGCGTCGGCACGGTCACCTTCCACGACCCGTCCGCGCCGGTGCGGGTGCTGGCCGAGCTGCGCGCCGAGCTGGCCGCCCGCGGCTTCGAGCGGGTGGCCGACGCCGTCGGCTACGCCCACCGCGGCCCGGACCTGCCCGCTCCCGAGCCGGAGCCCGAACCCGAGCCCGCGCCCGCTGCGCGGCACGTCGTCGACTTCGTGGAGGACTGACCGTGACTGCCGTTCCAGCCCCGATCGCGGTGGCCCTGGACGCCCCCGACCTGCCCACCGCGGTGCGCTGGGCCGAGGCCGTGGGTCCCCACGTCAGCACCGTGAAGGTCGGCCTGGAGCTCTTCCTGCGCCACGGGCACGAGGCCGTCGTCGCCTGCCGGGAGGCCAGCGGCGGCCGGGCGGTGTTCCTCGACGTCAAGCTGCACGACATCCCCAACACCGTGGCCGGTGCGGCCCGCTCGGTGGCCGACCTCGCGCCGGACTACCTCACCGTGCACGCCAGCGGGGGAGCGGCCATGGTCCGCGCCGCCGCCGAGGCGCTCCCGGCCACCCGGGTCGTCGGGGTCACCGTGCTCACCAGCCTGGGCGAGCCCGACCTCGAGGCGATCGGCCTGGCCGGTCCCTCCCTCGACGCCGCGGTGCGCCTGGCGAAGGTGGCCGTGCAGGGCGGGGCCCGGGCGATCGTCTGCTCGCCGCGCGAGGTGGCCGCGGTGCGTGCCGCGGTGCCGGACGACGTCGTGCTGATCACGCCGGGCGTCCGCCCGGCCGGCGGCGACCTCGGCGACCAGCAGCGGGTGGCGACCCCGGAGCAGGCGCTGGCCGACGGTGCCGACCTGCTCGTCATCGGCCGTCCGATCACCGCCGCGCCGGACCCGGGCGAGGCCGCCGCCGCGCTCGCGCAGGCACTGACCGTCGTCGGGCGGTGACGCTCACCTCCCGTGCTGAGACAGGCGACGCAGGAAGCGCAGGTGGCGAAAGGCTTCCTCGCGTTGCCGCACCCCCGGCCCAGTCGCTAGGTTCGCGGCCTGTACCGATCAGCCCGGGTGGGGAGAACCGCCCGTCCCACGACGACAGAGACGACCGAGGTGACCTGCGGTGGCCCTGCCTCCTCTCACGCCGGAGCAACGCGCGGCTGCGCTGGAGAAGGCGGCCGCTGCGCGCCGTGAGCGGGCGGCGGTGAAGAACCGCCTCAAGCACTCCGGGGCCTCGCTGGTGGAGGTGCTCAAGGAGGGCCAGGGCAACGAGGTCATCGGCAAGATGAAGGTCTCCGCCGTCCTCGAGGCGCTGCCGGGCGTGGGCAAGGTGCGCGCCCGCAAGATCATGGAGGACCTCGGCATCTCCGAGAGCCGGCGCGTGCGCGGGCTGGGCACCAACCAGATGGCCGCCCTGGAGCGCGAGTTCGGCGGCGGCGCTTGAGCGAGGGCGATCACCCCTCGAGCCCGAGCGGCCCCCGCCTGCTCGTCCTGTCCGGTCCCTCCGGGGTCGGCAAGAGCACCGTGGTCCGCGAGCTGCGCCGCACCCACCCGCAGGTCTGGCTGTCGGTCTCGGCCACCACGCGCTTTCCCCGGCCGGGCGAGGTCGACGGCGTGCACTACCGCTTCGTCGACGACGCCGGCTTCGACCAGCTGGTGGCCGACGGCGAGCTGCTGGAGTGGGCCCAGTTCGCCGGACACCGCTACGGCACCCCGCGCGGGCCGGTCCTGGAGCACCTGGCCGCCGGCACCCCGGTGCTGCTCGAGATCGAGATCCAGGGCGCCCGCCAGGTGCGCGCGTCCATGCCCGAGGCGCAGCTGGTGTTCCTCGCCCCGCCGTCGTGGGACGAGCTGGTGCGCCGGCTGACCGGGCGCGGCACCGAGTCGCCCGAGGTCGTCGAGCGGCGCCTGGCCGCCGCCAAGGACGAGCTGGCCGCCGAGCCGGAGTTCGACGTCACGCTGGTCAACACCTCGATCGAGGACGTGTGCCGCCGGCTGGTAACCTTGCTCGGAGTGCCCGAATCCGGTTCCTGAGCCCTCCCGCTCGGGCCGGTCGTCGTTCGGGCCCCTTCAGCAGATCCGCAGAAAGGTGCGAAGCGTGTCCGGCACCGAAGCCGCCCCTGAGGGCATCACCAACCCGCCGATCGACGAGCTGCTCGAGGCGACCGACTCCAAGTACAGCCTGGTGATCTACGCCGCCAAGCGCGCGCGTCAGATCAACGCCTACTACTCCCAGCTCGGCGAGGGCCTGCTGGAGTACGTCGGCCCCCTGGTCGAGACCCACGTGCACGAGAAGCCGCTGAGCATCGCCCTGCGCGAGATCAACACCGGGCTGCTCACCGCCGAGGCCGTCGAGCCGTAAGCCCGACCTCCCGCCCGAGCAGCGCTCCCGCCATGACCGAGGCCGCGCGCCCCCGCCCGAACGTCGTGCTGGGCGTCGGCGGGGGCATCGCCGCCTACAAGGCGTGCGAGGTGCTGCGCGGGCTCACCGAGAGCGGCCACGCCGTCCGCGTCGTCCCGACGCGGGCGGCGTTGCGCTTCGTGGGCGAACCCACCTGGGCGGCGCTGTCCGGGCAGCCGGTCAGCGCCGAGGTGTGGGACGACGTCCACGAGGTCCCGCACGTGCGCCTCGGTCAGCAGGCCGACCTCGTGCTGGTCGTGCCCACGACGGCGGACCTGCTGGCCAAGGCCGCGCACGGGCAGGCCGACGACCTGCTCACGTCCACCCTGCTCACCGCCCGCTGCCCGGTGGTGCTGGTGCCGGCCATGCACACCGAGATGTGGGAGCACCCCGCCACCCGGGCCAACGTCGCGCTGCTGCGCGAGCGCGGCGTGCTCGTCGTCGAGCCGGCCAGCGGGCGGCTCACCGGCGCCGACACCGGCAAGGGCCGGCTGCCCGAGCCCGCCGAGATCGTGGCGCTGGCGCGACGGGTGCTGCGCCGCGGCGTCGACGGCCTGGGCCAGGACCTGGCCGGGCGCACCGTCGTCGTGAGCGCCGGAGGCACGCGTGAGCCGCTGGACCCGGTGCGCTTCCTCGGCAACCGGTCCTCCGGCCGGCAGGGCGTCGCGCTGGCCGCCACCGCGCTGGCCCGCGGCGCCCGGGTGGTGCTGGTGGCCGCGCACCTGTCCGTCGAGCCGCCGGCCGGGGCCGACGTCGTCCGGGTGGGCACCACCCGCGAGCTGCGCGACGCGGTGCTCGCGGCGGCGGCCGATGCCGACGCCGTGGTGATGGCCGCCGCCCCGGCCGACTTCCGGCCGGCCAGCGCGGCCGAGCACAAGATCAAGAAGCGGGCCGACGGCGCCGCGCCGGTGGTCGAGCTGGTCGAGAACCCCGACGTCCTGGCCGAGCTGGTGGCCGTGCGCCGGGAGACCGCGCGCGAGCAGGTGCTCGTCGGGTTCGCCGCGGAGACCGGCGACGCCGAGGGCGGCGTGCTCGAGCACGGCGCGGCCAAGCTGGCTCGCAAGGGGTGCGACCTGCTGGTCGTCAACGACGTCGGCGGCCCGGCCGGCGGGTTCGAGCGCGGCGACAACGCCGCGGTGGTGCTCGGCGCCGACGGCTCGCGCACCGAGGTGCCGCTGGGACCGAAGGAGGCGCTCTCCGACGTCGTGTGGGACCTGGTCGCGGCGCGACTGTCGGAGTAGTCGCGGCGCGACTGTCGGAGTAGTCGCGGCGCGA
>JBQCIO010000045.1:0-7297 GCA_051953655.1 Motilibacteraceae bacterium | reverse complement strand
CGCCGCTCGCCCGCGGGCGGGAGCGGCGGGGCCTCCTCGGCGCGGGCGAGGCGGCTGGGCCACCAGACGCGCTTGCCGATGAGGAGCACGAGCGAAGGCACCAGCAGCGAGCGCACGACCAGGGTGTCGAGCAGCACGCCGAAGGCGACGGCGAAGCCGAGCTCGGCCAGGAAGACCAGCGGCAGCACCCCGAGGACGGCGTAGGTGGCGGCCAGGATGATGCCGGCGCTGGTGATGACCCCGCCGGTCACCGTGAGCGCCTTGAGCGTCCCCGGCTTGGTCCCCTGGCGCACGCTCTCCTCCCGGACCCGGGTCATGAGGAAGATGTTGTAGTCCACGCCCAGGGCGACCAGGAACGTGAACGCGAACAGCGGGAACGAGGTGTCGGCGCCGGCGAAGTCGAAGAGGTGGTTGAACACCACGGCGCAGGCCCCGAGGGTGGCGAAGAAGCTGAGCACCACCGTGATGATGAGGATCACCGGCGCCACGACGGAGCGTAGGAGCAGGCCGAGGATCACCAGGATCACGGCGAGGACGATCGGGATGATGACGTCGCGGTCGCGCCGGCTGGCGTCCTGGGTGTCCAGGTTCACCGCCGTGTAGCCGCCCACGAGCGCCTGCGCCCCGTCCACCTTCGACACGTTCTGGCGCAGCGCCCGCACCGTGTCCTCGGCGGCGAGCGAGTCGATCGGCGCCGCCAGGGTCGCCTGCAGCTGCACCAGGCCGTCGACGACCTTGGGCTGCGCGGCGCCCGCGCCGCCCTGCTGCGGCGCCTGGCCCGTATACGGCACCACGTCCGCCACGCCCTTGGTGGACCTGGCCGCGGCCACCACGGCGTCGGCCTGGTCCGCCTTGGCGATGATGATCGCCGGGCTGCCGGCCCCGCCGGGGAAGTGCGCGGTCAGCTCGTCCTGGCCCTTCACCGACGCCGGGCGGTTGGTGAACGAGTCGGTCTGGGACAGGCCGTCGACCTTGAGGGTCGGGACGAACGAGACCAGCGCGAGCAGGACCACGGTGGAGACGAGGGCGAAGCCGACCGGGCGACGGCCCACGGCGCCGGCCACCTTGGACCAGACGCCGGACAGGCGCTCGTCGACGTCGTCGTGCCCGGGCACCTTGGGCCAGAACACCCAGCGCCCAGGAGTGGCGCGCACGAACCGCCACATGACCGCCGTGACGACGACGGCCCCCACCAGCGCGGAGACGCCGATCGCGGCGCCGGGCAGGTCGACGTCGGCCAGGCCGAGCAGGAAACGGACGGCGAACGCGAGCAGCACGCCGGCGACGGCACCGGCGAACGGCAGCACGATCGAGGGCAGCATCAGCAGCGCCGGCAGGAACGTGAGCATGGCGGCGAGCGCGCACACGATGCCGACGGCGGCGACCGGACCGGTCGACTTGTTGGAGTTGAGCTCGCTGAACAGCAGGCAGAGCAGGCCCACGCTCACCGTGGCGGCCGAGGCGACCAGCGGCTCCCAGGTGCCCTTCCAGGCCGCCTTCACCGCGTCGGCGTGGGACTCGAAGTGGTGCAGCTCCTCGCGGTACCTGCTCACCACCAGCAGCGCGTAGTCGGTACCAGCGCCGAACACCAGCACCAGCAGGATCCCCTGGCTCTGGCCGTTGAGGGTGAGCACGTCGTTCTTGGCCAGGTAGTAGACGATCCCCTGGGCGGCGGTGAGCGCGAAGCCCGCGCTGAGCAACGGGATCAGCCACAGGAACGGGCTGCGGTAGACCAGCACCAGGATGATCGCGACGACGATGCCGGTGACCAGCAGGAGCTGGACGTCCAGGGCGCCGAACACCGAGAACAGGTCGGCGAGGATGCCGGCCGGGCCGGTGACGTAGACCTGGTACCCCGGCAGCGCCGTGGCCGCCGCGGCGTCGATGGAGTCGACGAGCGGCTTGAGCGCCGGCTTCCCGTCCGGCAGCGGGTCGGCGATCTTGTCGCCGTCGAGGCTGACGTTGAGCAGCACGGCCTCGCCGTCCTGGGACGGGATGGCCGTGAGCGGTGCGCCCGGGACGAGGTAGTCGGCCACCGTGCGGCCGCTGTCGCCGCCGCCCTCCTCCACGATCTTCAGGCCGGGGATGGTCTGCGCGAACGCGTTCACCTTCTGCACCGCGTCCGCCGGCAGCTTCCCGTCGCCGGTGGTGAGGACCAGTGCGGGGAACGTGGTCGTCTCGTTGAACTTCGCGACCAGCTCGTTGACCCGCGTCGACTCCGCGCTGGCCGGCAGGAACGACGCGTTGTCGTTCTTCTGGACCTCGCTGAGCTTGCCGGAGACCGGGCCGAGCACGCTGCCCAGCACGAACCAGGCGATGAGCGCGATCGCCGTGAACAGCAGCGGGCGGCGGGAGCGCGCGGGGCGGCGGTGGGAGGGGACTGGGCGGGTGTCGGCGCTCATCGCGTCGGCTCCTGTGAGAGAGGGGTGGGTGGTGGGACCGGCGAATCGTCAGCGTACTGACGAACAACCTAGCCCAGTGGGTTCCGGGCAGCGACTCAGTCCTATGGTGAGCGCGATGGACAGCCCGAGGGAGAGCGTGTTCGCGGACGGCGCCAGCGTCGACTCGCGCGACTGGCCCACCGGGCGGCTGCTGAGCACCGCCGCGCGGCTCGTCGAGCACGCCTGGAACGAGAAGCTGGCCGCGCACGGCCTCACCCACGCCGGCGTCATCGCCCTGCACGTGCTCGGCGACGGCCCGCTCCCCCAGACGCAGCTGGCCGGGCGCTGCCGGGTGGAGGACCAGACGATGAGCCGGACGCTGGAGCGGCTCGAGCGCGACGGCTACGTCACCCGCGACCGGGACACCCAGGACCGCCGCCGCGTCCTGGTCACCCGCACCCCGGAGGGGACCGAGGCGCTGGCCGCGGCCTCCCAGGGGGAGGTCGACCTGGTCGGCGACCTGGCCGACGAGGACGCCTTCCGCGCCCAGCTGGTGCGGATCATCCGCGCCCACGACCGCAGCCGGCGCCCGGTCTGACCCGCGGGACGCCGTCGTACGCTGACGGCGTGACGGCACTGCAGGAGACGGCCCAGCAGACGAGCCAGCAGACGACCCGCGTCGACGGTCGGGCCGAGGGTGCGCAGGACGCGCAGCACCGGCTCGACCTGCTGCACGCGGGCACCGTCCCCTACGAGGACGCCTGGGCCGAGCAGCGCCGCCTGCACGCCCTCCGCGTGGCCGGCGAGATCCCCGACACCGCGCTGCTGCTGCAGCACCCGCCGGTCTACACCGCGGGCCGGCGCACCGACCCGCTCGAGCGGCCCTTCGACGGCACCCCGGTCGTCGACGTCGACCGCGGAGGCAAGATCACCTGGCACGGCCCGGGGCAGCTGGTCGGCTACCCCATCGTCTCCCTCGGCCTGCCCCCCGACGTCGTCGCGCACGTGCGCCGGGTGGAGGAGGTGCTCATCCGCGCCTGCGCCGAGCTGGGCCTGGCTACCCAGCGGGTCGAGGGCCGCAGCGGCGTCTGGGTGGCCGCCGACCCCGAGCGTGGGCTGCTCGAGCGCAAGGTGGCGGCCATCGGCATCCGGGTCAGCCGCGGGGTCACCATGCACGGCTTCGCCCTCAACGCGGACTGCGACCTGGCCTGGTTCGACCGGATCGTGCCGTGCGGCATCCGCGACGCCACGGTCACGTCGCTGTCGGCCGAGCTGGGCCGTGACGTGAGCGTGGCCGAGGTGACCCCGGTCGTCGAGCGGCACCTGGCCGAGGTGCTCGGCGCCACCGACGTCACCGTGCGCGAGGTCGTCGTGCCCGGCGCCTGAGCCTTTTCCCTGACCGACCGGGGTGGACCTCCGCGCGACGTGCGTCCGCGGGAGGCCCACCCCCGCGCTCTCCAGCCCTACCGCAGCTGCGGCATGACCTCGCTCGCCACCAGCTCGAGGTGGTCCAGGTCGGACAGGTCCAGCACCTGCAGGTAGACGCGGCTCGCGCCGGCCTCGGCGAAGCGCGCGGCCTTCTCCACCACCTCCGCCGGCGTGCCGGCCAGCCCGTCCCGGCGCAGCTCGGCCGCCTCGCGACCGATGGCGGCGGCGCGGCGCTCGACCTCGGCGTCGTCACGGCCGCAGCAGAGCACCTGGGCCGTGGACAGCACGATGCCGTCCGCCCCGCGACCGGCCTGCTCGCATGCTGCCCGGACCCGGTCGAACTGCGCCCGCGTGTCCTCGAGGGACCGGAAGGGCATGTTGAACTCGTCGGCGAAGCGCGCGGTGAGGTCCGGCGTCCGCTTGGCCCCGCCGCCACCGATGATGATCGGGGGGCGCGGTGACTGCGCCGGCTTGGGCAGCGCCGGCGAGTCCGACAGCTGGTAGTACTTGCCGTCGTAGGAGAACGTCGAGCCCACCGGCGTCGTCCAGAGACCGGTCACGACCTCCAGCTGCTCCTCGAACCGGTCGAACCGCTCCCCGAGCGACGGGAACGGCAGCCCGTACGCCGCGTGCTCGGCCTCGAACCAGCCGGTGCCCAAGCCCAGCTCGACCCGGCCGCCGCTCATCTCATCCACCTGGGCGACGGTGATCGCCAGCGGGCCGGGGAGGCGGAAGGTGGCCGCCGTGACCAGCGTGCCCAGGCGGACCCGGCTGGTCTCCCGGGCCAGGCCGGCCAGCGTGGTCCACGCGTCGGTGGGTCCGGGCAGGCCGTCGCCGTCGCCCATGCGGAGGTAGTGGTCGGAGCGGAAGAAGGCGTCGTAGCCGAGCTCCTCGGTGGCGCGGGCCACCCGCAGCAGGTCGTCGTAGGACGCACCCTGCTGCGGCTCGGTGAAGATGCGCAGGTCCATGCGGCCGGACGCTACCTCCCGCGTTAGGGCGTCGCCGTGGCGGGCACTGCCGATAGAGCGCGGGGACACGACCCTCGCCCGTCACAGGCAACCGACAGGCCCATCGACACGGAGGACTTCCATGGCCCGCGACACCCTCGCCCGCACGCTGCACGACGCCGGTCTGGCCGCCTGGTTCGGCGGCTCCCTCATGGGCGCCGTCGGCCTCAACGCCGCGGCCGGGGCCGTCGACGACCCCCGGCAGGCCGGCCGGGTGGCCAACGAGGGCTGGGACCGCTGGACGCCGGTGAACGCGCTGGCGATCGGCGCCCACCTGGCCGGCGCCGCCATGATCCTGGCCACCAACAGCAAGCGGGTGGCCGGGCAGAAGGGCGTCGGCACGATGTCCGCGGTCAAGACCGGCCTCACCGTGGCCGCCCTCGGCGTCACCGCCTACAGCCGCATGCAGGGCCGCAAGCTCTCCGCGGCCCGCGACGTGCCGGCCAGCGCCGGCGCCACCCCGCACCCGCAGACCCCGGGCGACCTCGCCGCCGCCCAGTCCAAGCTGCACGCGCTGCAGTGGGCCGTGCCGGCGGTCACCGGCGCCCTGGTCGCCGTGAGCGCGTTCGCCGGCGAGCAGCAGCGCCCGTCCGAGGTCAGCAAGGGCATGACGCAGCGGGTGACCGCGCTCGTCGGGCACTGAGCTCGTCGGGCACTGAGCTTGTCGGGCACTGAGCTCGTCGGGCACTGAGCCGTCGGCTTCTGGCACGCCGCCCCGCAGGACCGCACCGGCGGTCCCGCGGGGCGGCTGCTGCGTCTCCCCCGCCACGCCGGGGTTGCGCTCCCCGACGTAGGCTGACAGGCGTGACCGTCGCACCCGAGGGCCGCCGCCTGCTCCGGCTGGAGGTCCGCAACGCCGAGACCCCGATCGAGAAGAAGCCCGCGTGGATCAAGACGCGGGCCAAGATGGGGCCGGAGTACACCGAGCTCAAGGGCCTGGTGCGCCGCGAGGGCCTGCACACGGTGTGCGAGGAGGCCGGCTGCCCCAACATCTTCGAGTGCTGGGAGGACCGCGAGGCCACCTTCCTCATCGGCGGCGACCAGTGCACCCGCCGCTGCGACTTCTGCCAGATCGACACCGGCAAGCCCGCCGAGCTCGACCGGGACGAGCCGCGCCGGGTGGCCGAGAGCGTGCAGGCCATGGGCCTGCGCTACGCCACCATCACCGGGGTCACCCGCGACGACCTTCCCGACGAGGGCGCCTGGCTCTACGCCGAGACCGTCCGCCAGGTCCACGCGCTCAACCCCGGCACCGGGGTGGAGATCCTGGTCCCGGACTTCTCCGGCCGCCCCGAGCTGCTGCAGCAGATCTTCGACGCCGCCCCCGAGGTGTTCGCGCACAACCTCGAGACCGTGCCCCGGATCTTCAAGCGGATCCGCCCCGGCTTCCGCTACGAGCGCTCGCTGGACGTGATCACCCAAGCGCGCGCGGCCGGGATGGTCACCAAGTCCAACCTGATCCTGGGCATGGGCGAGACCCGCGAGGAGGTCTCCGAGGCGCTGGCCGACCTGCACGCCGCCGGCTGCGACCTGGTCACCATCACCCAGTACCTGCGCCCCTCCGCGCGCCACCACCCCGTGGAGCGGTGGGTCAAGCCCGAGGAGTTCGTGCAGCTGCAGGAGGAGGCCACCGAGCTCGGCTTCGCCGGCGTCATGAGCGGGCCCCTGGTCCGCTCCTCCTACCGCGCCGGACGGCTCTACCAGCAGGCCCTCGCCGCCCGCACCACGACCTCCTGACGCCCGCCGTCCGGTGACGAGGCGGCACCGCCTCTGCCGCGGGACCCGCGACGTCGCTAGGGTCGCGTCCGTGGAGCGCGTCTACACCCCGGTCATCGCCCTGGCCCGCACGGTCTTCGCGGCCCAGGGCCTGCGGTTCACCATGCGCGGCACCGACAACGTGCCGCGCCAGGGCGGCGCCGTGATGGCGATCAACCACGTCGGCTACATGGACTTCACCTACGCCGGCCTGGCCGCGCAGCCGTCCGGCCGCCTGGTCCGCTTCATGGCCAAGGACGAGGTGTTCCGGAACAAGGTCTCCGGTCCCCTCATGCGCGGGATGAAGCACATCCCGGTGGACCGGGAGGCCGGGGCCTCCTCGTTCCGGGCGGCGCTCACCGCGCTCAAGGCCGGCGAGATCGTGGGTGTCTTCCCCGAGGCCACCATCAGCCGCTCGTTCGAGCTCAAGGAGTTCAAGTCCGGCGCGGCCCGGATGGCGATGACAGCACGGGTACCGCTCCTGCCCACCGTCATCTGGGGCTCGCAGCGGGTGTGGACCAAGGGCCGGCCCAAGCGGATGGGCCGCACCCGCACCCCCATCCACGTCTACGTGGGCGAGCCGGTGCCCTACGAGCGGGGCGAGGACCCGGAGCTGGTCAACCTGCGCCTGCGCGAGCGGATGGAGGCCCTGCTCCACCAGGCGCAGGACGCCTACGAGGACCAGCCGGCCGGGCCCGAGGACCGCTGGTGGCTGCCGGTCCGGCT
>JBQCIO010000044.1:0-25354 GCA_051953655.1 Motilibacteraceae bacterium | reverse complement strand
AGCAAAAACCAAAAAAAAATTTTCTTGTGTTGGGTTTTCTTCTTTTTTTTCTTCTTTTTTTTGTGGGGGGCCGCCCCCCCGCGCCGCGGGGCGGCCCCCCCCCCCCCCGACTCTGCGTCATCCGGTCAGGAGACGTAGAGGTCCAGGTAGGGCCAGGAGCCGTACGGGGTCCACAGGTACGTCTTGCCGTTCTCGCCGTGGGCGGCGTGCACCCGGCTGCCGGCCAGACGCTGCTCGCGGCGGAAGCGGGTCGGGATGGCCCAGGCGTTGGCCATGGCCTCCTTGTTCAGCTCCTGCCACATGCCGGCCTGCTTGTCGCGGTCGAGCTCGGCCTTGGCCTTCTCGGCCTTCGCGTTGAACGCCTTGTCGTCGGCCTGGGACAGGTTGAACCCGCCGGCCGGGGTGAACAGCTCGGGCACCACGGTGGAGGCGTTCGGCCAGTCCGCGCCCCATCCGGACAGCGCGAGGGCGTCCTCCTTCGCCGGGTCGAGCACGATCGAGTAGTAATGGCCCTGCTCGATCGGGTTCGGGACGAGGGTGATGCCGGCCCTCTTCAGAGACTCGACCATCGAGGCGGCCGCCTTGTCGTTGGTCGGCGTCTGGTTGTAGTCGTACTTGAGCACCGGCATCGGCTCGCCGGACTCGGCGATGAGCTTCTTGGCCAGCTCGGGGTCGCCGGAGTCGGGCACCTTGGCGCCCAGCAGGGTGTCCCACACCCCGGACGGCGCGTAGTCCTTGGCCAGGTTGGGCTTGACCACGCCGTCGCCGAGGTCGCCGGCGAAGCTCCCGCCCGCGATGGTCCGCAGCTGCGCGCGGTCCAGCGCGGCCATGATGGCCTGGCGGTGCTTGAGGTTCGGCACCTTCTTGGTGTTGATGGCGAGGTAGCTGACGAACACGTCCAGGTCGTTGATCCGGCGGTCGGCGAACCGCGGGTCGTTGAACACCGAGGCCAGCGAGGCCGGCTCCACCGGGTCCTGGTTCACCGCGGTCTGGTCCTCGCCGGCGTCGGCCTGCATGCGCTGGTCGAGCAGCGCGGCGTCCCCGCCGAACTTGACGACGACCGTGTCCGGGTAGGCGGGCCGGTAGTCGTCGCCCTCCTTCCTCCACTGGTCGTTGCGGACCAGGACCAGCTGCTGGCCCTTGGTGTACTCCTGGATCTTGTAGGGCCCGTCCGAGAACGGCCGGTCGTCGTACTTCTCGCCGCCGTCCTTGGCCTTGGGCACCGCGCTGAACGCGGTGAGCGTGACGGTGTAGTTGAAGTCGCCGACCGGACGGGCGAGGTGGAAGGTGATCGTCTTGTTGTCCGACGAGCAGGTGACCGCCTTGTCGAACGCTGCGGTGTCGCTGCCCGACGCGGCGTAGGGGCCCTTGTAGACCGGCGCGCCCTTGCTGTCCTTGGGCACGTCGAGCATCGAGATCGCGTAGGTCGGCCCGTCGGTGATGACGTCCTGGGCGAACGTGCGGGACACCCCGTACTTGACGTCGGCGCAGGTGACGGGGGTGCCGTCCTCCCAGGTCGCTCCGTCGCGGATGGTGAACGCCCAGGTCTTGCCGCCGTCGCCGGCCTTCCCGGTGTCGGTGGCGAGGTCGGGCACCAGCTCGTTGCCTGCGCCGCCGGGCAACGCCTTGTAGGCGGTGAGGGTGCGGGTCGTGTAGGCGTTGAGGAACGCGAGGTCCTCGCCGGTGTAGACCCGCTGCGGATCGAGGTGCTGCAGCTGCTGCGACTGGGTCAGGACGGTGAGCGTCCCGCCCGTCGTGGCCGCGGCCTTGCCACCGCTGCCGCCGGGGCCGGACGCGGACCCCCCGCCGCCGCAGGCGGACAGTGCGAGCGACCCGCTGAGTGCGGCCACCCCGGTGGCCAGCACGAGCCTTCTGCGCTCCATGCGCGAACTCCCTGTCTCCTATGCCCTGTCGTAGACACTCGGGTTGAGGTCTGTCACGTTCCAGAGCCGTTGGCCGCCACCACCGCCGATGGTCGTGGTGCGGCTCGCCGGCACACTGCACGCGAGGCCGGCCGGGCCGGACAAGGCCGGCAGGGGTGCCGATGCCGTTCCGTGACAGAGCCGGGGTCAACCGTTGCGGGACCGAGACGGGAATCCCGTGGACGCCCGCCTCGGCCGTGACCACACTCGGGGACCTACCGCTCGGCAGCTGCCGGCGGACGGGACAGGGAGCGGGGAGGACGCGTGCTGGGGCGAAGTGCGGGGCCGGGTCGCGGAGAGGGCGCTGCGCGTCCGCTCCCGGTGGGCCTGCTGCCCTGGCCCGGGGTGCTGGACCGGCCGCGGCCCCCGCATGTCGTGGCGGTGGTCGCCCACCCTGGCGACGAGGTGCTCCTGCACGGCTCGGCCCTGGCCGCCGCGGCGATGCGCGGCTGTGCGGTCACCGTGGTCACCCTCACCGACGGCGAGGGAGCGGCCCTTCCCCGCGGCGCCCTGACGGCCAGCCTGGACCAGCTGCGGGCGGCCGGCGCGCGGCGGACCGCGCAGCTGCGCGAGGCCTGCGAGGCGCTGGGCGGGGTGCGCTGGCGCGGGGCGAACCAGGGCTGGCTGCAGAGCGGTATCGACTCCGGTCACGTCTCGCGCTGGCTGACCCGGCAGGACGCCTTCGCCCTGGCCGAGGTGGTGGCGGTCGAGCTGGCGCTGCTGCGCGCCGACGTCGTGCTCACCGGTCCGGAGGACGGCGCCACCGGCCACCCCGACCACGTGCTGGTGGCCGCGGCGGTGCGCCTGGCGGTGGAGATGCTCCGCGAGCGCGGACACGACGGCGTCCGTCTGTTCGGGCTGCTGGTGCCGACCGACGACGTGCTGGCCGCCCGGGCGCTCCACGGCGGTCGCCGTCGTGCGTCGGCTCCGGAGGCGGTGGTGGGTCACGACGTCGAGCTGGCCACGCACGTGCTGCCGGACGGTCCGTGGGTGGCCGCCCGGTCCGAGGCCCTGGCCGCCTACGCCACCGGTCGACGGGGCCGCGGCGGCCGTGACGACGGCTGGGGCGAGGGACCGGCGGCCGAGCTGCTCGTGCTCGCGCAGGAGGCCGGGCTGCGCCGCGGTCACGCGGCGCTCTACCGCGAGCACGTCGCGCAGCTGCTGCGGTCGGTTCGTCCGCAGGAGTACCTCCTGCGCTGACCGACCTGCTGCGCTGCTCCGTCACATCCGGACCGCGCGCGTCCGGTCAGGCTCCGCCTCTGCCACAGTGACGGGCATGAGCGAGGGCGTGGTGGTCGTCGGCGGCGGGGTCGTCGGGCTGGCGGTGGCGGTGGCGCTGCGGGAGGCCGACGGGTCCCTGCCGGTGACGGTGCTCGAGCGCGAGCCGGTGCTGGGGCGGCACGCCTCCGGACGCAACTCAGGCGTGCTGCACGCGGGCTTCTACTACTCGCCGGACTCGCTCAAGGCCCGGTTCACCCGGGAGGGCAACGCGGCGCTGCGCGCACTGCTGGAGGCCGCCGGCAAGCCGGTGCTCCCCGTCGGCAAGGTCGTGGTGACCAGGACCGCCGCCGAGCTGCCGGCCCTGCGCGAGCTGCACCGGCGCGGGGTGGCCAACGGGGTGGAGCTGGAGCTGCTGCCGGCCGAGCGGCTGGCCGAGTTCGAGCCGCTGGCCCGGACCAGCGAGGAGTTCCTCTGGTCCCCGAACACCGCGGTGGCCCGGCCCGTGGACGCGGTGGAGGCGATGGCCGACCGCGCTCGGGCGCTGGGGGCGCAGGTGCGGCTGGGAGCGCCGGCGAGCGTGCGCCCGGACGGCACGGTGGTGCTCGAGGGCAGCGGGGAGATGCTGCGGCCCCGTCACGTCGTCAACGCCGCGGGCACGCAGGCCGACCGGCTGGCCCACGCCATGGGCCACAACGACGACTACCTCGCGATGCCGTTCATGGGTGTCTACCTGGCCGTGCCGGCCGAGCGGCTGCCGGTGCGCCGGCTGGTCTATCCGGTGCCCGACCCGGTCGACCCGTTCCTCGGGGTGCACCTCACCATCACCGCCGACGGGCACGTGAAGCTCGGCCCGACGGCGATCCCGGTGGTGGGGCGCGAGCAGTACAGCTGGCGCACGGGCTGGTCCTACCGCGACGCCCTGGACTCGGCCAGAGCGTCCTGGCGGCTGCTGCGCGGCGGGGTCCACGACCTGGCCGGCCTCGCCTGGCGGGAGGCCGGGAAGGTCGTGCCCTCCAAGCTGGTCGCCGACGCCGCCGAGCTGGTGCCGTCGACCGCCGGGGTGGCCGGGTGGAAGCGGCGCCCGCCGGGGGTGCGCGCGCAGCTGGTGCACCTGCCCACCGGGCGGCTGGAGATGGACTTCGTGGTGCGCGGCGACGCCACCTCCACCCACGTGCTCAACGCCGTCTCGCCGGGCTGGACCGCCTCGATCCCCTTCGGCCGGCACGTGGCGGCCCAGGTGCTCGAGGCGATCCCGGCCTGATCAGCCCGTGCGGCCTCGGCCGCGCAGGACCAGTCCCACGGCGATCAGCGCGATGGACCATCCCAGCGACTGGGGCAGGTAGCGCCGCCGCCAGTGGGCGAAGCTGACCTCGTAGCGAGGGCCGGCCGAGCTCCGCCGGATCAGGTAGGTGCGGCCCGGGTCACGGCGGGAGGTCACGGCCATCCAGGCGGTCGCGGCGAGCACGACGACGACGCCGACGACACCGGCGACGACGAAGATCACGCCGGGCGCTCCTCGGCGACCATGGTGAGCAGCTGGTAGGTGGCGACCACGTCGTCGTTCTCGTCGGTCACCTCGGCGTGCCAGCGCACCTCGCCGTAGCCGGCGCCCGCGCGCAGGTCCTTCTGCTGGCAGGTCAGCGTGACCTGGATGGCGGTGCCGGGCTTGACCGGCTTGGTGAACCGCAGCCGCTCCAGGCCGGTGTTGGCCAGCACCGGGCCGGGCGCCGGGTCCACGAACAGGCCCGCGGCCAGGCTGAGCACGAGGTAGCCGTGCGCCACGATCCCGCCGAACAGCGGGTTGGCGGCGGCCGCCTGCTCGTCGGTGTGGGCGTAGAAGGTGTCGCCGGTCAGCTCGGCGAACCGGGCGACGTCGTCGGCGGTGACCACGTGCGCCTCGGTGCGCACCGCGTCGCCGACCCGCAGCTCGTGGAAGGTCTGGCGGAACGGGTGCTCCTCCGGGGAGGCGGCCAGGTGCCGGGTCGCGCCGGGCACCCAGCGGCCGGTGACCGCGGTGAGCATGTCCGGCGAGCCCTGCACCGCGGTGCGCTGCAGGTGGTGGGTGACGCCGCGGATCCCGCCGAGCTCCTCGCCGCCGCCGGCGCGTCCCGGGCCGCCGTGCACCAGGTGGGGGAGCGGGCTGCCGTGGCCGGTGCTCTCCTTGGCGTCGTCGCGGTCCAGCACGAGGATCCGCCCGTGGTGGGCGCCGGCGCCGGTGACGACGTCGCGCACGAACCGTGGGTCGTGGCTCATCACGCTGGCCACCAGGCTGCCCCTGCCCCGGGCGAGCAGCCCGACGACGTCCTCCGACGCGTCGTAGGGGACAAGGGTGCTGACCGGGCCGAAGGCCTCGACCTCGTGCACCGGGGCGAAGCCCGGGTCGTCCACCTGCAGCAGCAGCGGCTGCAGGAACGCACCCTGCTCGAGGCCGTCGACGGCGGCGTCGGGGTCGCCGGAGACGACGCTCCCACCGGCGGCGATCAGCGCGACCGCGGCGCGGACGTCGTCGCGCTGCTTCACGCTCACCAGCGCACCCATCCGGGTGGCGGCGTCGCGCGGGTCGCCGACGACCACCTTGGCGAGCGCCTCGCGCAGCGCCTCCTGCGCGGCCGGCAGGTGCTGCCGCGGCACGAAGGCGCGCCGGATGGCGGTGCACTTCTGGCCGGCCTTGGCGGTCATCTCCCGGACGACCTCCTTGACGAACAGGTCGAACTCGGGGGTGCCGGGTCCGGCGTCGGGGCCGAGCACGGCGGCGTTGAGCGAGTCGGCCTCGGCGTTGAACCGCACGCCCCGCTCGACGACGGCCGGGTTCGTCCGCAGCTTCTGCGCGGTGGCCGCCGAGCCGGTGAACCCGAGCAGATCCTGCTCGCCGAGGTGGTCCAGCAGGTCGCCGACCGAGCCGCACAGCAGCTGCAGCGAGCCCTCGGGCAGCAGCCCGGTCTCCAGCGCGCGGCGCACCACCAGCTCGGTGAGGAAGGCGGTCTGCCCCGCCGGCTTGACCACGCTCGGCACCCCGGCGACGAACGCCGGGGCGAGCTTCTCGAGCATCCCCCAGACCGGGAAGTTGTAGGCGTTGATCTGCACCGCGGCGCCGCGCAGCGGGGTGAGGACGTGCTGGGCCACGAAGGAGCCGGCCTTGCCCAGCCGCTCGACGTCGCCGTCGACCAGGAGCGTGTCGTTGGGCAGCTCGCGGCGGGCCCTGCTGGCGTAGGCGAGCAGCGTTCCGATGCCGCCGTCGACGTCGATCGCGGAGTCCCGTGCGGTGGCGCCGGTGGCGTAGGAGAGCTCGTAGAACTCGTTCTTGGCGGCCATCAGCGCCTGGCCCAGCGCCTTGAGGATGCCGGCCCGCTCGTGGAAGGTGAGCGCCCGAAGCGCCGGCCCGCCCACCTCGCGCGCGTACGTCAGCGCGTCCGCTGCCGGCACCGGCTGCCGGGACCAACGCGCCACCTCCGCCCCGGTGGCCGCGTCCAGCAGCGGCTCGCCCTCGTCCTGCGGCGCCCGCCAGGCCCCCGCGACGTAGCTCTCCAGCAGCATCTCGAACTCTCCCCAGCATCGTCGGTGGGTCGGCTTGCCAACGATCACGTTAACCTGACCGTTGGTCGCTCACCGCCGTGAATTCACGGCGCAGAGCAACAAGTTCGGGTCGTCAGGACGGGTCACGGGGTGGCCGGTGCGTCCTGGTCCAGCAGCGACCCGGGCACCGTGCGGCTGCGGCCGCGGAACTCGGCCACCACCTCTCCGCTGCCGGGCTCGGACTCGTCGTTCGTCCGGCGCACGGTGACGTCGTAGACCCCGGACCGGCCGGCGCGCACCCGCTCCACCGCCTCGGCCACCAGCACGTCGCCGGCGCGGGCGGGCGCCACGAACACGATGTCGCAGCCGGCCGCCACCGTGCGCTGCGCGTAGCTGTTGCAGGCGACGGCGAACGCGGTGTCGGCCAGCAGGAAGATCCAGCCGCCGTGGGCGGTGCCGTGCCCGTTGAGCATGTCCGGCAGCAGCGTCATCGCCATCCGCGCGGTGCCCGGGCCGACGTCGAGCAGCCGGATCCCGGCCGACCGCGTGGCCTCGTCGGCGGCCAGCATGACCTCCGCGCTGGCCCGCGCCACCTCGTGCGCGTCGAGCCGGTCGCTCGGCACCACCCAGTCGCTCACGACGTCCTCCCGTCACTGCTCCCGGTCAGACTGTCTCGCGGACGCATGCCGTCCAGCACCACGGTGACCAGCGTGTCCGCCACCGCCGGCCCGCTCGTGCCCCGGCCGGGCCGGTACCACTCCACCAGCGAGTTCACCGCGCCGAACAGCAGCCGGGTGACGAGGCGCGGGTCGAGGTCGTCGCGCAGGTCGCCCTCGTCCACGGCGGCGTGCACCAGCGCCGCCACCCGGGCGTCCAGCTCGCGGCGGCGGCGCAGCGCCTCCTGCTCGGCGGGCGTGTTGCCGCGCACCCGCAGCAGGAGGGTCACGAACGGCAGCTGTTCCACCAGCACCTCGACGCTGCGGCGAAGCACGTGCTCGAGGCGCGCCACCGCGGGGGCGTCCAGCGCCTCGCCCTCGTCCACCACCGACTCCAGCGCGTCGACGCCGCGGGAGACGGCGAGGCGCAGGAACTCCTCCTTGCCGGCCACGTGGTGGTAGAGCGCCGCCTTGGTCAGCCCGGTGGCCCGGGCGAGGTCCTCCATGCTGGTGGCGTCGTAGCCGCGCACGTTGAACTCCGTCACGACGACGTCGAGCAGCTCGTCCAGGGTGTAGCGCGCCGGGCGGCCACGCCGGGCGGCGGTGGGCGCTGCGGAGGTGCTCACCCGGTGGACCCTAGCCCCGGTCGGCGCCCGCCTTGACACCCCGCGGGGCGCTGGGGACGATTGAACCGACCGAACGGTCGGTATTGCCCGCCCGCGGACGGGTACCCACTGGCATGGATGTGAGCGTGGTGGACGTGAGCGAGCAGGCAGCCCTGCCCGAGTGGACCGAGGCCGACGAGCAGCGGTTCGACGCGCTCGTCTCCGGGGACGGCCGGGTCGAGCCGCGCGACGCGATGCCCGAGGGCTACCGCAAGACGCTCATCCGCCAGATCGCCCAGCACGCGCACTCCGAGATCATCGGCATGCAGCCCGAGGGCAACTGGATCACCCGGGCCCCGTCGCTGCGGCGCAAGGCGATCCTCTACGCGAAGGTGCAGGACGAGGCCGGCCACGGGCTCTACCTCTACAGCGCAGCCGAGACCCTGGGCGTCGACCGCGCGGACCTGCTCGAGATGCTGCACGCCGGCAAGCAGAAGTACTCCACGATCTTCAACTACCCCACGCCCACCTGGGCCGACGTCGCCGCGATCGGCTGGCTGGTCGACGGCGCGGCGATCATGAACCAGGTGCCGCTGACCCGTTGCTCCTACGCCCCCTATGCGCGGGCGATGACGCGGGTGTGCAAGGAGGAGAGCTTCCACCAGCGCCAGGGCTTCGAGGCGATGCTCACCCTGGCCCGCGGCACCGACGCGCAGAAGGCGATGGCGCAGGACGCGCTGGACCGCTGGTGGTGGCCGTCGCTGATGATGTTCGGGCCGCCGGACGCCGAGTCCAAGCACTCGGCGCAGTCGATGGCGTGGGGCATCAAGCGGTTCTCCAACGACGAGCTGCGCCAGCGCTTCGTCGACATCACCGTGCCGCAGGCGGAGTTCCTCGGGCTCACGGTGCCCGACCCGGACCTGTCCTTCGACGCCCAGACCGGCCATTACCGCTACGGCGAGATCGACTGGGACGAGTTCGCCCGGGTGGTGCGCGGCGACGGCCCGTGCAACCGGCAGCGGGTCGCCAACCGGCGCAAGGCCCACGAAGACGGCGCGTGGGTGCGCGAGGCGGCCGCGGCGCACGCGGCCAAGCAGGCTGCAGCTTCGGCCGAGGTGAGCGCCGCGTGAGCACCGCCGAGCCGCTGTGGGAGGTCTTCGTGCGCAGCAAGCGCGGCCTCTCGCACACGCACGTCGGGAGTCTGCACGCCGCCGACGCGCACCTCGCGCTGCGCAACGCCCGCGACCTCTACACCCGGCGCCAGGAGGGCGTGAGCATCTGGGTGGTCAGGGCCGGCGACATCGTGGCCAGCTCGCCGGACGAGAAGGACTCCTTCTTCGACCCGGCCGGGGACAAGCCCTACCGGCACCCGACCTTCTACGAGGTCCCGGCCGAGGTGAAGAACCTGTGACCAGCACTGCGCCCACCACCGACGTCGCCGCCTATGTGCTGCGGCTCGGCGACGACGCCCTGGTGCTCGCCCAGCGGCTGGGGGAGTGGGCGGCCAAGTCGCCCACCATCGAGGAGGACGTGGCGCTGCTGAACGTCGGCCTCGACCTGCTCGGCCAGGCGCGGTCTCTGCTCGCCCGGGCCGCCGAGCTGGAGGGGCGCGGGCGCGGCGAGGACGACCTGGCCTACTTCCGCGACGAGCGCGAGTTCACGAACGCCCAGCTCTTCGAGCTGGAGAACGGCGACTTCGGCCGCACCATGGCCCGCCAGCTGCTCGCCTCCGCGTGGCATGTCGGCGTCTACGACGCGCTGTCGGACTCTGCCGACGAGGGGCTGGCCGCGGTGGCCGCCAAGGCGGTCAAGGAGGCGCGCTACCACCTCGACCACGCCGCCACCTGGGTCGTGCGGCTCGGTGACGGCACCGACGAGAGCCACCGGCGGATGCAGGCGGGGCTCGATGACGTGTGGCCGTTCGCGGCCGAGCTGTTCGAGGTCGACCCGCTGGTGGAGCGGATGGTGGCGGCGGGGGTGGCCGCGGACCCGCGGTCGCTCGAGCCGGCGTGGCGCTCGGCCGTCGAATCGGTGCTGGCGCAGGCCACGCTCTCCGTCCCGGAGACGACGTGGGCGCCGACCGGCGGAAGGAGCGGCGTCCACATCGAGGCTTTCGGCTACCTGCTGGCCGAGATGCAGCACATCGCCCGCTCGCACCCCGGCGCGAGCTGGTAGTCGTCGTGACCAGCTTCGCCCCCGACGTCGCCGAGGTCCGCACCGCGCTCGACGCCGTCACCGACCCGGAGATCCCGGTCGTCACCATCGCCGACCTCGGCATCCTGAGGGAGGTCGAGGTGGCCGAGGACGGTGCGGTGGAGGTGACCATCACCCCGACCTACAGCGGCTGCCCGGCCATGCAGGAGATCGCCGCCGACGTGCAGCAGGTGCTGGCGCAGCACGGCTGGGCGGGGCGGGTGCGGACCACGCTGAGCCCGGCCTGGACCACCGACTGGATCACCGACCGCGGACGTGAGGCGCTGCGGCGGCACGGGATCGCGCCGCCCGGCCCGAGGAACGACGGCCCGGTGCTGGTGCAGCTGGGCCGGCCGTCGTGGCAGCCGGCGTGCCCGCTGTGCGGGTCGACCGACACCGAGGAGACCTCGCGGTTCTCGTCCACCTCGTGCAAGTCGCTGTGGCGCTGCCGGTCCTGCCGGGAGCCCTTCGACCACTTCAAGTCCCACTAGTCAGGAGCTCACGACGATGACGAGCGCCGAGCCCGCCGTGCTCTCCGACGAGGCGTCGGAGGAGACGGCCGGCGGCTTCCACCGGCTGCGGGTCGTCGACGTCGAGCCGATCACCGCCGACAGCGTCGCCATCACTTTGGCGGTGCCCGAGCAGCTGGCCGACCGTTTCCGTGCCCGCCCGGGGCAGCACCTCACCCTGCGCCGCTCCTTCGACGGCGTCGAGGTGCGGCGCACCTACTCCCTGTGCGGCCGGCCGGACAGCCCGCTGCTGCGGGTGGGCGTGAAGCGCATCGAGGACGGGTTGTTCTCCGGCTGGGCGACGAACGACCTCAAGCCGGGCGACGAGCTCGAGGTGGCGGTGCCGGCCGGGCGGTTCGGCCTCGACGTCGACCCGACGGCGTCCCGGCACGTCGTGGCGATCGCGGCCGGCAGCGGCATCACTCCGGTGCTGTCCATCCTCCAGGCGGTGCTGCACGGCGAGCCGCGCAGCCGGGTCACCCTGGTCTACGGCAACCGGACCACGCGGGACGTGATGTTCCTCGAGGACCTCTACGACCTCAAGGACCGTTTCCCGGACCGGTTCGTGCTGCTCAACGTGCTCAGCCGCGAGGAGCAGGAGTCCGAGCTGCTCTCCGGCCGCATCGACCGCGAGCGGCTGCTGCGCCTGGCCCAGACGCTGGTGCCGACCGACGACGTCGACGCCTGGTTCCTGTGCGGACCCTTCGAGATGGTCACCACCGCACGGGACACCCTGGTGGGCGAGCTGGGCGTCGATGGGTCCCGGGTGCACGTGGAGCTCTTCCACGCCGAGCCGGTGGCCCGCCGCCCGCGCCCGGCCACCGCCCCCGCCGGCGCGTCCCGGGTGAAGGTGGTGCTGTCCGGACGCACGACCGAGGTCGACGTCGACGGTGACACCGAGACTGTCCTCGACGCCGTGCTCCGGGTCCGTGCGGACGCCCCTTACGCCTGCAAGGGCGGGGTGTGCGGCACCTGCCGGGCCAGGCTGGTGAGCGGCGAGGTCGAGATGGACGTCAACTACGCCCTCGAGCCCGACGAGCTCGAGGCGGGCGTGGTGCTCACCTGCCAGTCCCGGCCGACCACGCCCGAGGTCTCGCTGGAGTTCCTCTCCTAGCAGGGGTTGACCGGCCCCGAGGCCGGGCGTAGTCACGTCAGCGGGGCGGGCCGAGGCTGGGCGGTGGTGCCATGTACGGCACGGTCATGGTCGGCAAGCTGGCGGCGTCTCCCGAGGATGCCGAGAAGGCGATGGCGTCCTGGACGTCGGAACGGGCGTCGGTCGTACACGGCTTCGTCGCGTCCGGGGTGCTCGTCGGGGACGACGGCACGGTCGTGAACTTCGCGCAGTTCGCCAGCCGGGAGGACTACGAGGCCCTCGCCGACGACCCCGAGCAGGACCGGTGGTGGCGAGAGCAGTTCGCGCCGCTGCTCGAGGGGGAGCCGCGGTGGATCGACGGTGAGTGGCTGGGCTGAGCTTCAGGCCATCACAGGCGAGGAGGAAGACCATGCGCAAGACGGCCGACTGCCGGGACCATCCGAGCGTGACCGGCTGCACCCTCACGATCTCCGGCGAGGAGGAGGAGGTCGTACGGGCCGCGGCCATCCACGCCGTGGACGTCCACGGGCACACGATGAGCCCTGACCTGGTCGCTCAGGTCCGAGCCTCGTTGAAGGAGGAGGCGCACGCCTGAGCGGCAGCTAATCATCGAGCAGCCCCGGGTCCGCTGCGACGGCGTCCAGGTCGCGCAGGGCGTAGCGCAGGTGCTCCCACTCCTCCTCGAGGATCACGTGCAGGCAGGAGAGGACCGTCTCCGCGTGCTCGGGGGCCCAGGGGTTGCGGCGTTCTTCGCCCAGCTGCCCGGGTGCGACGGTGGCCAGGAAGTCGCGGACCATGGCGACCCGGCTCGCCCGCGCCTCCAGCACCTCCGGGTACGTGGGCTCGGTCGTGGTGAGCAGTGCCGGGTCCGGGGCGGCCTCGTCGTCGGGGCCGACCCAGGCGATCCCGAGAGGGTGGAAGGGCTGCTCGAGCTCGAGGACCGAGCGGCCCAGCCAGGCGTCGGTGGCCATCACCAGGTGCCGCAGGGTCTGCGCGAAGGACCACTCGCCGCCCACCGACACCTGCACGGTGTCCGGAGGCATCGAGGCAGCGCGCTCGAGTGCAGCGCTCCAGGCTCCCTCCAGTGCTGCCCATGCTCGCCCTAGACCCTCGGGGTCCGCCGCCCGCTGCAGCTCGCGTCCGGGGAAGCGGCGGTTGAGCTCGGCGTCGACGAACGCGAGCACGTCAACCCCGTTGACGAGCAACGAGTTCTCGCCCTCGAACAGCCAGGGGGAGTCGAGCTCGACGTGCCGCAGGTCGCCACCGCGGATCACGACCCCGGACAGGTCGGACCGGACGAAGCGGGCGCCGCGCAGGTCGGCGTCGACGAACTCCGCCTCCCGCAGGTCGTCCGAGCCTTCGAAACGAGCCATCGCTCCTCCTGCCCCGTGGCGCCCTCCGACCGCACGGCGCGCAGGGTCAGAATGGCGGCTCTTCGCCCGGCGCGCAGGCCCTGGATCGTGATGCACTCGCACGCTCAGCGAGGGGGCACCAGGTCTCAAGATCTGCGAATACCGGCGGCGGGACCAGCGCGGATGTGGGCGCACGGGCCGGCCTCCCCGATCTTGACCCTCTCTTGACCCCGACCCCCCGTCCAGCCGTAGCCCCCACGTCGACCCGTGCGCCAGCATGTGCCGCGGCGTCGAAAGAGGGGGGGGCACCATGACCGACTGGGACGGCCGCGGCCTGCCGCCGGCGGCGCGTGCCCGCCTCGAACGGGCGTCGGCGGACGGCGTCCGGACCTCCCTGCTCTCCGTCCCCGGCGCGGTCGGCGTCGAGTCCGTGGGGCTGACGCCGGTCGGCGAGGTGATGGGCTGTTTGGTGCAGCACATCGGCTGGCAGGGGTTCGGCGGCTGCTCGGGCGGCGGCTGGGGGTTCAGCCCCCGCACGGTCACCAGCGGCGCCGGGTTCCGCTTCGCCGGCTACCGCCCCTACGTCGACGCCCTCTACCGCGGCTACGGCACCGCCATCGACCGGATGGCCCAGGAGGCGCACGCGCTCGGTGCCGACGGCGTCGTCGACGTCCGCATCACCATCGAGCACCTGGGCAACGGGAACCAGGAGTTCCTCGCCATGGGCACCGCCGTCCGCGCGGCGAGCCGCACCAGGCCGGCGCGCATCTTCGTCACCGACCTGCCCGGCCAGGATGTCGCCAAGGTGCTGCACGCGGGCTGGGTGCCCGTGAGCATCGCCCTCGGCATCTCCGTCGCGGTCCGGCACGACGACTACCGCACCCAGCGCCAGGCGTCGGCGTGGGGCAACACGGAGGTCTCGGGCTACACCGAGCTGATCCAGCACGTTCGCGCGGACGCCCGCCACCAGTTCGACGCCTCTGCCCGGCAGTCCGGCGCCGAGGTGGCGCTGGTCAGCGACATCGGCTTGAACATCTGGGAGACCGAGCCGTCGGACAACCACCGCGACCACCACGCCGAGTGTCGGGTGATCGGCTCCACCCTCGCCACGTTCCACCGCGGCCGCAGGGCCGTCACCGACTCCCTCACGATCATGCCGCTGCGCCCGGCGCCCACCTCCAGGAGACCGCGATGAGCATCGACGTCAACAACCTCGGGATCCCCGAGGACGCCATGCGCCGCCTGGCCGAGATGCGGCCGGGGCAGGCGACGTCGCTGTTCACCAGCGACCTCTCGGTCAACGAGTTCCTGCTGGTGCGCGAGGCCGGGTTCCGCCCGCTGGGCCTCGTGCTCGGATCGAGCATCTACCACGTCGGCTTCCAGATGGGCCGATGGAGCAAGAACCAGGAGCTGGAGACGCTCTCCCAAGCGATGTACCACGCCCGGGAGCTGGCCATGACCCGGATGGAGGCCGAGGCCGACGCGCTCGGCGCCGACGGGATCGTGGGCGTCCGGCTGGACATCGAGTTCAAGGAGTTCGGCAACGACCTGGCCGAGTTCATCGCCATCGGCACCGCCGTCAAGGCCGACGAGGCGCACGAGCGCACCCCGCACGGGCACACCTGGCGCAACGCCCGGAACCAGCCGTTCACCTCGGACCTCAACGGCCAGGACTTCTGGACCCTCATCGAGGCCGGCTACGCCCCGCTGGGCATGGTGATGGGCTCCTGCGTCTACCACATCGCCCACCAGCGCTTCTTCCAGGCGCTGGGCAACACGGGCCAGAACGTGGAGATTCCGCAGTACACCGAGGCGCTCTACGACGCCCGCGAGCTGGCCATGAGCCGGATGCAGGCCGAGGCCGAGGCGCTGCACGCCGAGGGCATCGTGGGCGTGCAGATGCTGTCCCTCCCGCACCGCTGGGGCGGGCACACCACCGAGTTCTTCGCCATCGGCACCGCCGTGCGCCCGCTGCGGGAGGACCACGTCATCGCCAAGCCGCAGCTGGTGCTGCCGCTCACCGACCGCTAGCCGGGTGACAATGCTGCGGTGACCGACCTCCCTGCCGTGCCGGCGAACGACGACGGCCCCGACGTCCACGCGCTCGCGGCCGCCCTGCGCGCCGACTCATCCGACGTCGCGACGTTCACCCGCGTGCTCACCGCGACCCTGGGCGACGCGCTGCCGGAGGGCATGGTCGACGTCGAGCGCGACCGCTCGCTGGCCGACCGGCTGGCCGGCCGCGACGGGACGCCGACGGCCGTGCACGTGCACGGGCAGGACCGCCAGCTCTCGCTGACGCAGGGCAAGCGCGGCCCCGAGGCGGAGGTGCGCCAGGTGGTGCGCGGCGTCGTCATCAGCCGCCGTCAGGTCGGCGTCGACGAGTGGATCGGCGCGTTGGCCGCCGAGCTCTCCGCGCTGGCGGCCCGCGACGCCGCCGCCCGTGCCGCGCTCGCCCGGCTGCTCGGTGCCGGCTGACGACGTCGAGAGACCGCTCGAGGCGCCACTTCCCGCGCCAGTTCCATGCTTACCGCGACAGATCTGTCGCGGTAAGCATGGAAGGATCACGCCCACGTGATCGTTCCGGCCCGGCCCGGGGGTGATCATCATGCGGCTCAGCTGGTGACGTCCTTGCGCAGGAAGTGCCGCCAGGCGAGGGCGAGTAGGACGACGGCGTAGCCGACGGACCAGAGGGCGCCGCGGGTCATCGCGGCCCACTGGACCTGGGGGCCGAGGGCGTCGGTCCAGGCGTACTGGTAGTGGGTGGGCAGGAAGCGGCGCCAGTCGCCCAGGGCCGTCACGGCGTCGAGGATGTTCGACACGATCACCAGCAGCACCGCACCGCCCACGGCGCCGAGCGGGGCGTCGGTCAGCACACCGAGCAGGAACGCCAGGCCGGCCACTGGAAGCAGCGTGATGGCGACGTAGCCCACCACGATCGCCAGACGGAGCAGGGCGGTCGACGTCGGGATGGTCGTTCCCAAGGGCGTGCGGACCGCGCCCCAGCCGAAGAACAGCCCACCGGCCACGTAGGCCACCACCGGCAGCAGCACCAGCGCGAACGCCGAGCAGCCCAGCGCCACCAGCAGCTTCTGGCGCAGCAGCCGGCTGCGGGGGACCGGCGCGGCCAGCAGGTAGCGCAGGCTGGACCAGCTCGCCTCGCTGGCCACCGTGTCGCCGCAGTAGAGCGCCACGACCACCACCAGCAGGAAGCCGACCGACACGAACAGCGTGAAGAGCGTGAAGTTGCCGGCGCCCGACGTCGCGAGGTCGACCAGCCCCGGGGCCCCTCGGCCGGGATCGTTGTTGCCCAGCTCGAACGCGGCCACCAGCAGGAACGGCAGCAGCACCAGGAATCCCAGCGAGAGCTGGGTGCGACGCCGGCGCAGCTGGCGGCGCAGCTCCACCCGCAGCGGCAGCGTGCGCCCGGCCACGAAACCGGGTGCGGCCCCGTCTCGGGCGTGCGCCTCCACCGGCGGCGCGGCTGCGGACAGCGCCACGTGGGTGCCTCGGGTCGGCATCGCTCAGCTCCCCTCTCCCACGAGCGTCAGGAACGCCTCCTCCAGGCCGCGCTGCGGCGCCACCCGGTCCACCTGCAGCCCGGCCTCCACCAGCGCGCGGACGAGCTCGGCCCGCGGTGTTCCGACGAGCCGTAGGACCAGCTGCCCGTGCCCGTTGCTGCTCGCCTGCACGTCGCGCACGCCGGGCACCAGCGCAGCCACCTCCGCGGCGCGCGCCGCGTCGTCGACGTCCACCACCACCGACGTCGCAGACCCGGCGACCTCCGCCACCGGGCCCTGCGCCACCAGCCGTCCCTGGTGCATGACGACGACGTCGGTGCAGGTCTGCTCCACCTCGGACAGCAGGTGGCTGGAGACGACGACGGTGCGCCCGGTGGCGGCGTAGCGCTGCAGCACCTCGCGCATCTCGCGGATCTGCGGCGGGTCGAGCCCGTTGGTCGGCTCGTCGAGCACCAGCAGGTCCGGCAGGCCCAGCATCGCCTGCGCGATGGCCAGCCGCTGCCTCATGCCCTGGCTGTAGGTCTTCACCCGCCGCTGCACGTCGTCGCCCAGCCCGGCGACCTCCAGGGCCGCGTCCAGCTGCGCGTCCTCGAGCGGCCGTCCGGTGGCGCGCCAGTAGAGCTCGAGGTTGTCCCGCCCGTTCAGGTGCGGCAGGAAGCCCGCGCCCTCCACGAACGCCCCCACCCGCGAGAGGACGGGCGCGCCGGGCCGGATCCGGTGCCCGAAGACGAGGATCTCGCCCTCGCTGGGCCGGATCAGTCCCATGAGCATGCGCAGCGTGGTGGTCTTGCCGGCGCCGTTCGGCCCGAGCAGGCCGAGCACCTGCCCGCGTTCCACCTGGAAGGACAGGTCCGAGACGGCGCGGAAGCCGTCGCCGTAGGCCTTGCCCAGCCCGCGCACCGCCAGCGGGACGTCGGCCAGCTCAGGGTCCTGCGCGCTGCCGGACCGGCGGCGCTTCACGACGAGAAGAGCGACAGAGAGCAGCAGCAGCAGCGCCGCCATGACGATCGCCGCGACCAGCGGGCCGGTGCTCCCGCTGCCGCTGACCGGCGTCGTCGCCACCGTGGGCACGGTCAGCCCGCCGTCGCCGAGCGACACCTGGTAGGTGCGCGGGTCCGTGGGCAGCGCGTAGGCGGTGTCGGTGCTGGAGACGACCAGCCGAAGCCGGTGCCCCGCGGCCACCTCGCGCACGATCGCCGGCAGCGCCACCTGGACGTCCACCCCGCCGCGCGGAACGTCCTGCAGGTGAAGCGGCGCCACGATGCCCTGCGGCAGCACGTCCGACGAGCCGTCGGAGGAGACGTCGTGCAGCGACGCGAACAGCGTGGCGTCCGACGTCGAGGACGTCACGTGCAGCAGGACCGTGGACGACCCGGTGACGGTGAGCGCCCGGTCCAGCGGCGGGGTCTGGAAGACCGCGCTCTGCCCGGGGACCACGGACAGCCGCCCGATCGCGCCGGTGCCGCCGAGCGCGCCGAGCGCGGACCCGAGTCCCGGCAGGCTGCTGACCGCCGCGGGGTTTCCGCCGGCGGGGGACACGATCGTCTGCGCCGGGCCGGCCGGCTCGAGCGACGTGGTCGGCACCGGCCCGCCGCCGGTTGCCCCGGGCAGCTCGGGCGCCGAGCGCACCTCGGGCGCCGCGCTGCTGTCCTGGCTGGAGAGCACCGCCGAGGGGACCGTGACCTCGAACGCGGGCTGCGCCGGCGCCCGCCCGCTGCTGCGCCCGTCGGTGCCACGCAGGTCGGTGTCGAACCAGTCCCGCACCAGCGTGCGCACCCGGTCGCCCTCGGCTGAGGGGTCGTCGTGGCCGCCGGAGTACCAGACCTCGCGCACCACCGTGCCGTTCACCTGCAGCGCGCGGGCCGTCGCGTCCGCCTGCCCGAGCGGGAACAGCGTGTCCGCCTCACCCTGCACCAGCAGCGTCGGTGCGGTGATCCGGTGGGCGACCGACGCCGGGCTGGACCGGCGCAGCAGGTCCAGGATCTGCTGCGTCGGCCGGCCGGTCGACGCCGACGCCTCATAGGCCGCGCAGACGTCGGGGGCGAACCGCCCGCACGGCGTCGCGGTGGCGGAGCGGCCCGTGGACCCGCCCAGCACCGGCGCCGACCCGCTGCCGAAGAAGATCCCGGCCCAGCTGCGCTTGAACACGCCCGGCGTCGACGTCGGCTGCACGCCCGCCGGTGTCTGACGCGTCGCCTCGGCCAGCGCGTACTGCGGGAAGAGCGACTGCGCCAGGTCGTTCCAGGTGATGCTCGGCGCGACCGCGTCCACCCGCCGGTCGGTGCCGGCCAGCAGCAGCGACAGTGCGCCGCCGTAGGACGCCCCGGCCGCCCCCACCCGCGGGTCGCCCGGCCCGTCCTGCTGGACCTCCGGCCGCTTCGCGAGCAGGTCGACCAGCGCGCGGGCGTCGGCGACCTCGTAGTCGGGGGAGTCGACGTGGATCAGGCCGCCGGAGCGGCCGAACCCGCGAGCGCTCCAGGTGAGCACGACATAACCGTGCCTGGCCAGGTCGAGCGCGTCCGAGGCCTCGGACTCCTTGCTGCCGCCGAACCCGTGCGCCAGCAGCACCGCGGGCGCGGGCGTCCTCTCCGGCAGGTAGAGCTCGGCGTCCAGGCGCACCGGCGTCCCGTCGGCCTCCGGCCCCACCGGCACCGACAGCGCCTCCTGGCGCACGGGAGCGTCGCCCCCGCCGCGCACCGCGGCGAGCACCCCGCCGAGCACGAGCAGCACGACGACGACCGCGACGGCGACGAGCAGTGACCGGCGGCGGCGCATGCGGCTCCTGGGCGAGTTGGGGAGGACCTCCTGCGCAACGATCACGCACCCCGGAACGTCCCGCACCTCGCAGCCGCCCCGTTCACGTCACCGACCGGCACCCGGCGCCGCCACGGCGTAGCGTCGGGCAGCGTGAGGCAGCTGACCCCCCTGGACGTGCAGTTCCTGGCGCTCGAGGACGCCCGCAACCACGGGCACGTGGCCGGGCTGGGCATCTTCGACCCCTCCACCGCCCCGGGCGGCAGGCTCGACCTGGCCGCGGTGCTCGAGCTGGTCGGCTCGCGCATCCACCTCCTGCCGCCGTTCCGCTGGCGGCTGGTCGAGGTGCCGCTCGGCCTGGACCACCCCTACTGGGTGGAGGATCCCGACTTCGACCTCGAGTACCACGTGCGCGAGCTCGCGCTGCCCGAGCCCGGCGACGAGCGCCAGCTGGCCGAGCAGGTGGCCCGGCTGCACGCGCGGCGGCTGGACCGGGCGCACCCGCTGTGGGAGATGTACGTCATCAGCGGGCTGGCCGGCGGCCACGTGGCGCTGTTCACCAAGGTCCACCACGCCGCCGTCGACGGCCTGTCCGGCGCGGAGATCCTGGCCGCCCTGCTCGACCTCTCCCCCGAGGGGCGCGACCTGCCCGAGCCTGACCCCGCCCCGCCCGCGCACGAGGTGCCCGGGCAGCTGGGCATGCTCGCCCGCGGCGTGGCCGGCCTGCCGCGCCAGCCCCTGCGCGCGCTGCGCGGCCTGCCGCGCACCCTGGCGCACCTGGACGCCAACCCGGCCTTCCGGGTGGTGCCCGGCGCCCGTCAGGTGGCGGCCGCGGTGCGCGCCCTGCCCGGCGTCGACGTCCACACCCCGGACGGCGGCTTCCTGGAGATGCCGCAGGCGAAGGCGCCGCGCACCGTCTTCAACGCGCCCCTGTCCGCGCACCGGCGGGTGGCCTACTCCCGGCTGCCGCTCGCCGACGTCAAGACGGTGAAGAACGCCTTCGGGGTCACGGTGAACGACGTCGTGGTGACCGTCTGCGCGGCCGCGGTGCGCCGGGTCCTCGCCGACGCCGGCGAGCTGCCGGACGAGGCGCTGGTCGCGCTGGTGCCGCTGTCCGTGCGCACGCCGGAGCAGGCCGGCACCTATGGCAACCGGGTCTCCGGGATGCTCGTGCCGATCCCCACCGACGTCCCCGATCCGCTCGAGCGGCTGCGCCAGGCGCACGAGGTGCTCGACCAGGCCAAGACCCGGCACCGCGCGGTGCCCGCCGAGGTCATGCTCGACACCGCGTCGGTGCTCCCGGCCGCGCTGGTCACCCGCGCCTCGCGACTGGGCATGGCGCTCATGGCCCGGCTGCCGGTGGAGCCGGTGATGAACCTCGTGGTGTCCAACGTGCCCGGCCCGCCGGTGCCGCTCTACCTCGGCGGTGCCCGGCTGGTGGCCTACCACCCGATCAGCGTGGTCACCGACATGGGCGGGCTGAACATCACGGTCTTCAGCTACCTCGACGCCCTCGACGTCGGCGTCGTGGTGGACCGGCAGCAGCTCGCCGACGCGTGGCTCATCACCGACGCGATGTCGGAGGCGCTGGACCAGCTGCTCGCGCTGGTCGCGTCGGGCTTCTCCGACGAAGCGTCGGAGAAGCCGGTCAGGCGCCGGAGGCAGCAGCGGGCACAGTGACCGGCCCGTCCGGACCGGCGGCCCGCACGACGTCCACCAGGTGCTCGTGCCGCTCCACCCGGGCGCCGTCCCAGACCACCGACCGCTCAACCGTGCCCGCCACGACGGCGCCCGCTGCGACGACGCTGCGCACGGCGACGCCGCTGACGACGGCCGACGGGTGCAACCGGCCCTCCGGTGCGGCGAGCAGGTTGGCCCGCAGGTAGTCCGCCGGCCGACCGACGTCGAGCGCCGGCCCGTCGTGCGGGACCAGCTCCAGCCGGCCCTGCCGCTCCTGCTCCCGCCACAGGACCTCGTAGAGCCCCGACGGCTCGGGCGCGAGCTCGCGCACCAGCGCCCACGGCAGCAGGCAGGCCCCGACGTAGCGGGAGTCGCCGAAGTCCCTGCGCACATCAGCTTCTGCAGGCACCACCAGCAGCCGGCATCGCTCGCCGTCCCAGCCGCGCACCAGCCCGTCCAGCGCGTGCTCCGACGATGCGTCGGAGGTGACGATCCAGGCGTCGGCGTTGGTGAGCAGCACGTCGCGCCCGTCGATCCAGTCCCGCAGCCGCCCCAGCGCCCCGGCCGGGCCGAGCGGCTCGGGCTGCTCCACCGACACGTGCGCGCGCAGGCCCAGGTGCGCGACGACCTGGTCGGCAAGGTGGTGCGCGTTCACCGCGAGGTGCTCGGGCCCGGACCCGCTGTGCGGCGCGAGCCGGTCCAGCGCCCAGTCCAGCAGCGGCCGGTCGCCCACCGGGCACAGCGCCTTCGGCCGCAGGTCGGTGAGCGGGCGCAGCCGGGTGCCGAGGCCGGCGGCCAGCACCACCCCGGCGAGCGGCCGGCTCACCGGGCGTCGAGGACGCGGCCCGCCTGGGCCCCGGGCCGGCGCGAGGCCGCCACCAGACCCAGCAGCCGCAGGGTGAGCCGGTCGCGCTCGCGGTCGAGCTGCTCCGGCCGCATCCACTCCGCCCGCACCGCCTCGCGCCGCGGGGAGACCTCGATCCGCTGCTCGAGCGGCACGGCGTAGACGACGTCGACCCGGCGCACCTCGGCGTCCACGGCGGTGACGAGCGGCAGCCCGACCTCCACCCGCAGCCCCAGCTCCTCGTGCACCTCGCGGACGACCGCCTCGCGGGAGGACTCCCCGCGGCCGAGCAGCCCGCCGGGCAGGCTCCAGTCCGCCCGGTGCAGCTGGCGCAGCAGCAGGACCTCGTCGCCGTGCTCGAACAGGCAGACCGCGCCCACGGTGAAGTCGGGGGTGCCCAGCCCGACCGCGGCCCGGCGGACCGGCGTCGGGAGCCGCCCGAAGATCACGTGCCCGGCTCGCTCGAGGGACCGGGGGAGGGGCACGCACCCACCCTACGGTTCCGCCCGGCCGACGGGTGTGTCCCAACGCGCCGGGGTGCGGTAGGACTTCAGGTCAGCGCGCTGCGCGCGTACGGGGACCAGCGGGCAGGAGGTGGGGCTGTGCTCGACCCTCCCCTGCCTGACCCTCCGCTGCCCGACCCTCCCCTGCCTGAGCCCGTCCGGCCCGCGCTGCGTGCCCTGGACATCGCCGCGGCCGCCGCGGCGGGGAGCGTCGGCGCCTGGGAGTGGGTCGCCGGCATCGACGAGGTGGTGTGGGACGCGACGAACTGCCGCCTGCACGGACTGGAGCCGGGGGAGTTCGACGGCACCCTGGCCGCCTGGTGGGCCCTGGTGCACCCCGACGACCGCGGCGCGTGCGAGGCCGAGGTGCGCCGGGCGGCCCGGAGCGGCGGGCCGGCGGTGATGGAGTACCGGGTGCGCCGCCCCGACGGCGACGAGTGCTGGTTCGAGAGCCGGGGGCAGGTGCTCCTGGACGAGGCCGGGCGCTTCCTCGGCGCGGTCGGTGTCACGCTGGACGTCACCGACCGGCACGGGCTGGCGCAGCGGGCCGCCTCGGCCCGGCGTCGCCTGGCGCTGCTCGGGCGGGTCAGCGAGGACACGCTGCCCGCCCTCGACGTGCCCGGGCGGCTGGCCGCCCTGGTGCGCGCCGTCGTGCCCGAGCTGGCCGACGGGGCGATGGTGGTCGTCCGCCGGCCCGACGGCCGGCTGCGGGTGCGCGGCTTCGGGCGCACCGAGGGAAGCGGCCTCGAGGCGTGCGCCGCGGTCGTGGAGGCGGCTGAACAGCTCGACCGGGTGGGCCGCGCTCCCACCGGCGCGAACCGCGCCCTCGTCACCGCCACGACGTCGCTGGCCCGTGTCGACCCCGAACCGCTGGACCGGCTCGCGCCGGGCGACGCGGCGCTGCGCCGGCGGTTGGCGCTGCTGGAGGGCTGGCACATCTGCTCGGTCCCGCTGCTGGCCCGCGGCACGGTGGTCGGCGCCCTGTCGCTGGTGCGCCCGGCGGACCAGCCGTGGACCGAGGAGGAGCGCCTGCTGGCCGAGGACATCGGCCGCCGCGGCGGGATCGCCGTGGACAACGCGGTGCTGCTGGAGTCGCGCGAGAACGCGCTCACGGCCAGCGAGCGGGCGCGCAACCGCCTCGAGGTGCTGTCCCGAGCCACCGTGGCGGTCAACAGCTCGCTGGAGCTGGGCGAGACCCTCGACCGCCTCGTCGACGTCCTCGTCCCCTCCTTCGCCGACGTCGCCTCGGTGTGGCTCGCGCCCTCGCGCAGCGCGCTGGCGCTCGAGCGCATCGACCCGGACCGTCCGACGGAGGGTCCGGACGACGGGTTCGAGCTGGTCCGCGCGGCCATCGCCGTGGCGGCGTCCTCCGGCCTGGACCCGCTGCCGCTCGGGCAGCTGCTGCGCATCCCCCGCGGGCACCCGGTGGTCCTGGCGGTCGAGCACGGGGCGCCCGCGGCGCACGAGCTCTCCGACGACGGGTCGAGCGAGCTCGCCGGGAGCGCGAGCGCCGCGCGCAGCGCCGCACGGGCCCGGGCGCACTCGCTGCTGGCCGTGCCGCTCGTCGTGCGCGGGCACGTCGTGGGGGCGCTGAGCCTGCTGGCCCTGGGCAGCCGCTGGCCGTTCGACTCGGACGACGTCGCCGCGGCCAGGGAGCTGGCCGAGCGCGCGTCCCTGGCCGTGGAGCGGGCGTCCACGTTCCGCCAGCAGCGCGAGGTGGCCGTCACGCTGCAGCGCAGCCTGCTCGGCGAGGCGCGCAGTCGTGAGGAGCTCGCGGTGGCCGCTCGCTACGTCGCGGGCGTGGAGGGCACCGAGGTCGGGGGTGACTGGTACGACGTCGTGCCGCTGGGCGCCGGCCGCACGGCCGTCGTCATCGGCGACGTCATGGGCCGCGGGGTGCGGGCGGCCGCGGTCATGGGCCAGCTGCGCGCGGCGCTGCGGGCCTTCGCCCAGCTCGACCTGCCGCCCACCGACGTGCTCGGGCTGCTCGACTCCCTGGTCCACGAGCTCGACCTCGAGCAGATCATCACCGTCGTCTACGCGGTGCACGACCCCTCGACCAACGAGCTGGTGCTGGCCAACACCGGGCACCCGCCCCCGCTGGTGCTGCACCCGGACGGCACCGTCCAGCGGCTGGAGGGACGGCTGGGAGCGCCGCTGGGCGTGCAGGCGGAGCCGTTCCGTGAGCTCAGCGTGCAGCTGCCGGCCGGCTCCACGCTGGTGCTCTACACCGACGGGCTCATCGAGAGCCGCGACCAGGACATCGACGTCGGTCTCGCCGCCCTCGAACGGGTGGTGGCCCAGATCTCCGACGGGTCGTCGGAGCAGGACCTGGCCGGCGTCGCGGACGGCATTCTTGCCGCGCTCGGGCGCGCGCAGGGGCACGACGACGACACGTGCGTCCTGCTCGCCCGCCCGGTGGTGCGGACCGACCTGGCCGGGCACTCGCTCTCGGTGCCGCTGCGCGATCCCGGCGACGTCGCGACGGCACGCGCCCGGGCCGTCGACGCCGCGGCCGGGTGGGACGTCGACGGCGACGTCCTGGACGTGCTCGCCCTGGTCGTGTCAGAGCTGGCCACCAACGCCGTCCTGCATGCCGGGGACCAGGCCGAGCTGCGGCTGCGCCAGGCACCGTCCGCCCTCGTGGTGGAGGTCCTGGACGCGAGCCCGGTCACACCCCGGCGGCGGGCCTCCGACGCCGAGTCGGAGTCCGGCCGCGGCGTGGCCGTCGTGGCCGCCCTGGCCGACCGCTGGGGCTTCCGCCCGACCCCCGAGGGCAAGGCGGTCTGGGCCGAGATCGCGCTTCCCGTGGCGCGCAGCCTGCCGTGATCGTGAAGGACTGGTGGCGCGTCGGCGGGCTCAACCGGTGGATGCAACGAGGAACCCGTCGAGGGCTTCGGCGGGAGTCTGCCAGTCCAGGGTCTCGCGGGGTCGGGTGTTGAGCTCCTCGGCGACCCGGTCGAGCTCGGCCTGGCTGATTCCGCGGAA
>JBQCIO010000043.1:0-9516 GCA_051953655.1 Motilibacteraceae bacterium | reverse complement strand
CCCCGTGCGCCCCCACGTCCGCGACCGCGGCCGAGGAGGCCGGGGTGGGCGTGCTGGCGGAGGTCATGGCGCGCGGCGTGGGCCCGGCCGGCGCCGGGGCGCTGCCCCCGCTGCACCCGGACAGGCCGACGGTGACGGCGGCGAGGGCCGCTGCGGCGAGCAGCCACCCGGGTACTGGCCCGGGTGCCGTACGGAGGCGTCGGAAGGTGAGGGGACGGTGCGCGGCTCCCCGCCGGACGTCCTCCCCCGGGGACGGCCGGCTGCGTGCGGAGCTGGTGGTGCTGGTCAGGGCAGCGGACCCCTGCGTGTCGGTGCGGACGACGGAGCCTCGGTGGCCGCGTCCTCCTCACCGTAGGCCCCCTTGGCCGGCCGGCGGCGGCGCGGCGGGGGCGCCACGCCGTCGGCGAGGCGCCGGGAGGTGATGAGGAAGCCGGTGTGGCCGACCATCCGGTGCTCCGGGCGCACGGCGAGGCCCTCGAGGTGCCAGCCGCGCACCATCGACTCCCACGCCGACGGCTCGGTGAAGGTGCCGTGCTCGCGCAGCGCCTCGGCCACCCGGGACAGCTGGGTGGCGGTCGCGACGTAGCAGATCAGCACCCCGCCGGGCCGCAGCGCTGCCGAGACGACGTCGAGGCACTCCCAGGGCGCCAGCATGTCCAGCACGACCCGGTCCACGTCGCGCTCGTCGAGGCTGTCCTGCAGGTCGCCGACGGTGAGCCGCCAGGCCGGGTGCGGGCCGCCGAAGAAGGTCTCGACGTTGCGCCGGGCGATGTCGGCGAAGTCGGCCCGCCGCTCGTAGGAGTGGACGGCGCCCTCGTCGCCCACGGCCCGCAGCAGCGACATCGACAGCGCACCCGAGCCGACGCCGGCCTCCACCACCTTCGCGCCGGGGAAGACGTCGGCCATCTGCACGACCTGCCCGGCGTCCTTGGGGTACACGACCGCCGCGCCGCGCGGCATCGACAGCACGAAGTCGCTGAGCAACGGGCGCAGCGCGAGGAAGGTGATGCCGCCGGAGTTGGTGACGGTGGTCCCCTCGGGCTGCCCGATGAGCTCCTCGTGCGGGAACGATCCCTTGTGGGTGTGGAAGTTCCGTCCGGGCTGCAGCGTGATGGTGTGCATCCGCCCCTTGGGGTCGGTCAGCTGCACCTGGTCGCCGACCCGGAACGGGCCCCGCCGGTGCGCGGCTCCGGTCGGCTCCGTCACGGGAGGCGATCCTACGGGAGGCGCGAGGGCGCTCCGGTGACCGGGCGATCCCGCGCCCCCGGGTCAGCGACCGGCCAGCACCTGCTCGACGTCGGAGAGCGCGAGGACGCCGTAGACCAGACCCTCGTCGTCGACCAGCAGGTACTCCGGGGCCGGGTGCCGCTGCACCGCGGCGAGCAGGTCCTCGCCGGACAGGTGCATGGACAAGGTGGTCTCCGGGCCGAGCCGCCGGGCCAGGTCGGACACCGGCACCCACGGGCGACGCTCCAGCGGCATCGCCGAGACCGAGGCCTCCTGCACCAGGGCCAGCGGGCGGTCGTGGCCGTCGACGACGACGAGCGCGCGGGCCCCGCTCTCCTGCGCCTTGCGCACCGCCTCGGAGACGGGCAGGTCACGGGCCACCGGGATGGCCCGCCGCGCGAGCGACGAGGCCGTCAGCGCCGGCAGGCGGTCGCGGATCCTCCCGCTGGCCAGGGCCTGGGTGGCCCCGACCCAGATGAACGAGCCGAGCAGCGCGCCCCACACCACGGTGACCAGGTCGGCCTGCCGGTTCTGCGCGGTGGCGACGGCGAGGGGCACGAGCACGAGGACGACCGCGAGGACGCGGCCGACCCAGGCGGCCGCGAGCGTCCCGGTGGAGCGCCGGCCGGTGACCCGCCAGACCAGCGCCTCGAGCAGCCGGCCGCCGTCCAGCGGCAGCCCGGGCAGCAGGTTGAACCCGCCGACCAGCAGGTTGGCCACCGCGAAGGCCTCGGCCAGCACGTGGACCACGCCGTTCGGGTCCACCGCCCGGGCCAGGAGCAGCGCCGGCACGGCGAGCAGCAGGTTGACCAGCGGGCCGACCACCGCCACGGCGAAGCTGCGCCCGGGGGTCGGCGGCGGCTTCTCGATCTCGGAGACCCCGCCGAGCACGTGCAGGGTGATCCGGCGCACCGGGAGCCCCAGCCGGACGGCGACGACCGAGTGGCACAGCTCGTGGACGAGCACCGAGAGGTAGAGCAGCAGCGCGAACGCGGCGGCCACGACGTAGGCCGCCGGGGTGCTGAGCCCGGGCACCTGCGCCTGCACGGTGGGGCGGTAGGCCCAGGTGATGAGCGCGGCCACCAGCACCCACGCGGGAGTGACGACGATCGGCACGCCGAACGCCCTGCCGATGACGATCCCGCCGCGCGGGCCCTCGGGCGGGGCCTGCTCGGGAGCCCCGGCGCGCGGCGTGGGCGGCGCGGGAGTCGTCACACCGTTGATGCTACGGCCCGCGCCCGGCCGTTCCCCGGGACTGTCGGCCCGCTCGGTTACCGTCCCTGACGTGGGCAGCAGCGTGGGCAGCAGCACCGACAGCGGCAGCGCTCTGGACGGCGCCCTGGACGGCGCTGTCGTCGGGGCCGCCGGCAGCGCGACCGTCGTCGACCTGCCCGCTCCCGTCATCGGCTCGCTCAGCCCCTCGCGGGCCGGCGACTTCATGACCTGTCCCCTGCTCTACCGCTTCCGGGTCGTCGACCGCCTGCCGGAGCGTCCCAGCCCGGCCGCGGTGCGCGGCACGCTGGTGCACGCGGTGCTCGAGCGCCTCTTCGACCTCCCGCCCGCACGGCGCACGCCGGACGAGGCCAAGGGGCTGCTCGCGCCGGAGTGGGAGCGGCTGTTGGCCGAGGACCCCGAGCTCGCGCTGGTGCTCGGGGAGGACTCCCCCGATCGGACCGCACAGGACGGCGGGGACGAGCCGACGCAGGACTGGCTGAGCGGCGCGCACCAGCTGCTCGACCGCTACTTCGAGCTCGAGGACCCCCGGCGGCTCGAACCGGCCGAGCGCGAGCTCTACGTCGAGACCACCCTGGACGAGGGGCTGCTGCTGCGCGGCTACGTGGACCGGCTCGACGTCGCGCCCACCGGCGAGCTGCGGGTGGTCGACTACAAGACCGGCAAGGCGCCGCGCGAGGCGTTCGAGGCCAAGGCCCTGTTCCAGATGCGCTTCTACGCGCTGGTGCTGTGGCGGCTGCACGGCCGGGTCCCGCGACTGCTGCAGCTGCTCTACCTCGGCAGCGGCGAGGTGCTGCGCTACGCGCCGGACGAGGACGACCTGCGCGCCACCGAGCGCAAGCTGCTGGCGCTGTGGAAGGCGATCTCGCGGGCCGCCGAGACCGGCGACTGGCGGCCGAGCCCCGGCCGGCTGTGCGCCTGGTGCGATCACCAGTCCCTGTGCCCGGCCTTCGGGGGCACGCCCCCGCCGCTGCCGGCCGACCTTGTCGCTGCTGCTGCCGCCGGCAGGTCGCCCCAGCCCGACGCCGAGGACGAGCTGCCCTCGCCCCGCTCCCACGCCGACGATCTCTGAGTGCGCCGGCCGGCGCTGCGGCGCGGCCTACGCTGTGCGCCCGTGAGCGGATGGGGGACGCTGCCGTCGAGGGCGCGTGAGCTGCTGGCGCGAGGCCGGGTGCCGGACGCGCTGCTGGCCGGGGCCCTGCTCGCCGGGTCGCTGCCCGGCCTATGGCTGCGGCCCACCTACCTCGCGGTCCCGACCCGGCAGGCCGACGTCTGGGGCGTGCTCCTCGTCGCGGCCGCCGCGCTCCCGGTCGCCTGGCGGCGCCGTGCCCCGCTGGCGGCGTTCGCGCTCGGCGTGCCCCCGGCGCTGGCGCTCGGGCTGTCCAGCTACAACCAGGGTCTGAGCGGGGTGCCGCTGCTGGTGCTGCTCTACTCGGTGGCGGTGCACCGGGTGCGCTGGCAGGGGCTCTGCGCGCTCGTCACGTGCTGGGTGACCACGCTGCTGGTGGTGCTGCTCGGCCCGCTCGACCTCTCCCCCGCCGACGCGATCGGGGCGCTGGCGGTCTATCTCACCGGCTGGGCGCTGGGCCGCAGCCTGCGGATGCGTCGGGCCTACGTCGCCGAGCTCGAGGCGCGCGCCGAGGTGGTCCGGGCCGAGCAGGAGGCCGAGACGCGGGCCGCGCTGGCCGAGGAGCGCGGGCGGATCGCGCGCGAGCTGCACGACGTCGTCGCCCACCACGTGAGCGTGATGACGGTGCAGGCCGCCGCGGCCCGGCGCACCCTGCGCCGCGACGCGGAGCGGGCCGAGGAGGCGCTGGGGGCCGTGGAGCACACCGGCCGCGCGGCCCTGTCGGAGATGCGCCGGCTGGTGGGCGTGCTGCGCGACCCGGAGCCGACGGCGGGCGCGGAGCCGACGGCGGGCGCGGGGCCGGCTGCCGACGTCGCCGGGAGCGGGTGGGACGAGGTCCGCACGCCGGCGCCCACCCTGGGCGACGTGTGCTCGCTGGTGGAGCAGGTGCGCGAGGCGGGCGTCCCGGTGGAGCTCGCGGTCCGCGGGCGCTGCCAGGGTCTGGACGCCGGCCGCGAGCTGACGCTCTACCGGATCGTCCAGGAGTCGCTGACCAACGTGCTCAAGCACGCCGGCCCGGCCCGGGCCCGGGTGGAGCTCGACTTCGCCCGCGGGCGGGTCGCCGTCCGCGTGCAGGACGACGGACGGGGGGCCGCCGCCGGACTCACCCGCGCCCCCGGCGCCCGCAGCGGCCACGGTGTCGTCGGCATGCGGGAGCGGGTCGCCCTCTACGGCGGGTGGCTGGAGGCCGGTCCGACGCCCGGCGGCGGCTACCGGGTGCTGGCCACGGTGCCGCTCGAGGTCCCCGCCGCCGCGCCGGCCCGGGACGTGGTCCCCCCGGCTCGGGCCGACGCCGACGGTGGGAAGCAGCGGGAGGTGCCGGCATGAGCGGAGCCGGCGCCCCGGTGCGGGTGCTGCTCGTCGACGACCAGCCGCTGCTGCGCACCGGCTTCCGGATGATCCTCGAGTCCGAGCCCGACCTGCTGGTGGTGGGCGAGGCCGCCGACGGCGAGCAGGCGGTGGAGCTCACCCGGGCGCTGCTGCCCGACGTCGTGCTCATGGACGTGCGGATGCCGCGCCTGGACGGGGTGGAGGCCACCCGGCGGATCACCTCCGCGCCGGTGGCCGCGGCGACCCCGCGCGTGCTGGTGCTCACCACCTTCGACCTGGACGAGTACGTGGTGCAGGCGCTGCGCGCCGGCGCCAGCGGCTTCCTGCTCAAGGACGTCCCGGCCGACGACCTGGTGAGCGCCATCCGCGTCATCGCCGCCGGCGACGCCGTGGTGGCGCCCAGCATCACCCGCCGACTGCTCGACCGGTTCGCCAGCCGGCTGCCGAGCGAGAACGACGCCCCCACGCCCGAGCTGCTCGCCCAGCTCACCGAGCGCGAGCTCGACGTGCTGCGCCTGGTCGCCCGCGGCATGTCCAACGCCGAGATCGCCCAGGAGCTGCAGGTCTCCGAGACCACGGTGAAGACGCACGTGGGCCACCTGCTCACCAAGCTGTCCCTGCGCGACCGCGTGCAGGCGGCGGTGCTGGCGTACGAGACCGGGCTGGTGGTCCCGGGCGGGCGGTGAGGGGCTCGCCGCCAGCTGCGGTCGTCCACCCGCTCGTCCCGTTGGCAGCTGCCGGCGCGCTCTCGCACGGTCAACGGCGCTGGTGACGGCGCCAGCGGGCACGGGGCGCGTACCGCTGCCGGGCGCGGCCGCGCTGGAGACATGGGTGTGCCACCCATGCGCTTCCGCGACGGTCCTCAACACGTGAGGGGACCCCTGACCGGCTTCTCAGCGGGTCAGGGGTCCCCTCACGTATGAACCGCACTCCCGGCGGCCGGCAGCCGCAGCCGGCCACCCACCTCCCGCCGTCGTCACCAGCGCCGTTGACCGTGGCGCACCCGACCGCAGCCCACGGAGATGCCAGAACTGGCATGGAAGCGAACGAGAAGGCCGCGCCCCTGTCCCCTCCGGGACCTCCCCTCCTCCTCAAGGAGGAGACGGACCTCCCGAACCACCCCCGAAAACCGAGACCGGCCGCCCGCCGCGCTGCCTACGCTCGAACGGCACCGGCACGACCTGCCGGCACACCTTCGGAGGGGATCTCATGACCACCAGCGCGACGGACCGCACCGCCGCGACCGGCACTGCCGCCCGCGCAGTGGACCTGCGCAAGACCTACGGCTCGGGAGACACGCAGGTGGTGGCCCTGGACGGGGTGAGCGTGGAGTTCCCGGCGGGTCAGTTCACCGCGATCATGGGGCCGTCCGGCTCGGGCAAGTCCACCCTGATGCACTGCCTCGCCGGCCTGGACGAGGCCAGCTCGGGGCAGGTGCTCGTCGGCGAGGTCGACCTGACCACGCTCAAGGACCGTGCTCTCACCGAGCTGCGTCGGGACGCGATCGGCTTCGTGTTCCAGTCGTTCAACCTGCTGCCGACGCTGACCGCGCTGGAGAACATCACGCTGCCGATGGACATCGCCGGCCGCAAGCCCGACCAGGGCTGGCTCGACACGGTCATCGACACCGTCGGCCTGCGCGACCGGCTCAGCCACCGGCCCAACGAGCTGTCCGGCGGCCAGCAGCAGCGGGTGGCCTGCGCCCGCGCGCTGGCCAGCCGACCGCAGATCGTGTTCGCCGACGAGCCCACCGGCAACCTCGACTCCCGGTCCGGCGCCGAGGTGCTCGGCTTCCTGCGCCGCTCGGTGCGCGAGATGGGGCAGACCGTCGTCATGGTCACCCACGACCCGGTGGCAGCCTCCTACGCCGACCGGGTGCTGTTCCTCGCCGACGGCCGGATCGTGGACGAGCTGGTCGGGCCCACCGCCGACAGCGTGCTCGAGCGGATGAAGCGCTTCGACGCCGCCGGCCGGAGGTCCTGACCTCCCATGCTCAGGGCGACCCTCAAGGGCCTGCTGGCCCACAAGCTCCGGCTGCTGCTGTCCGCGGTGGCCGTCGTGCTCGGCGTGGCGTTCGTGGCCGGCTCGCTGGTCTTCACCTCCACGCTCAGCCGCACCTTCCACGACCTGTTCGAGAGCGTCTCGGCCGACGTCACGGTGACCAGGGCGACCTCCTTCGACCAGGGCCTGATCAACAGCTCCACCAGCTCCGCCGACTTCGGCGTCCCCGCCTCGGTCCTGCAGACGGTCAAGGGCGTGCCGGGCGTCGCGGCCGCCGACGGCGACATCCAGGCCGAGGGCGTCTACGTCGTCGACAAGGACGGCAAGGCGATCGGCGGCACCGGCGCCCCCGGCATCGGGATCGGCTGGAGCGGCACCCCGGGCCTGTCGGCGACCACCATCACCAGCGGGAAGCCGCCGGCGGCCGCGGGCGAGGTGGCCATCGACCAGACCACCGCCGAGAAGGGCGGCTTCGCTGTCGGCGACACCACGAAGGTGCTCACGCCCAAGGGCGCGCAGGACGAGAAGATCGTGGGGATCTTCAAGTTCGGCAAGACCGGAGGACTGGCCGGCGCGTCGCTGACCGCCTTCGACCCGGCAACCGCCCAGCAGCTGCTCGGGGCGCCCGGGGTCTACTCCTCGGTCTCGGTGAAGGCCGCCGGCGGCGTCTCGCAGGACACGCTCAAGCAGCGGGTCGTCGCGGCGCTGCCCAGCGGCTACGACGTCAAGACCAAGGCGCAGCAGGTGGACGAGAACTCCAAGGCGCTGCAGAGCAGCCTGAAGTTCATCAACATCTTCCTGCTGGTCTTCGCCGGCATCGCGCTGTTCGTCGGCTCGTTCATCATCCTCAACACCTTCTCGATGATCGTCGCCCAGCGCTCCCGCGAGCTGGCTCTCCTACGGGCCATCGGAGCCAGTCGCGGCCAGGTGACCAGGTCCGTGCTCGGCGAAGCCTCCGTCGTGGGGCTGGTCGGCGCCACGGTCGGGCTCGCGCTGGGCGTGGCCCTGGCCGCCGGGCTGAAGGCGCTGTTCGGCGCGATCGGGCTCGAGCTCACCTCGAGCCTGGCCCTGCCGGCCTCCGCCATCATCTGGAGTTACGTCGTCGGCGTCCTGGTCACCCTCGGGGCCGCCTACCTGCCGGCGCGACGCGCGGCCAGGGTGCCTCCGGTGGCCGCCATGCGCGACGACGTCGCGATGCCCGAGCACTCGCTGCGGGTCCGGATGATCGTCGGCAGCACGCTGGCCGGGATCGGCGTGCTGGCCATGCTGGGCGGCACGCTGAGCAAGAGCGGAGGCGCGGCTGCGTCCCTGGTCGGCCTGGGCGCGCTGGCGCTCATCGTCGGCGCCATCGCGCTGAGCCCGGTGCTCAGCCGTCCGGCGCTGCGGCTCATCGCGGGGTGGTTCCGCAAGCCGTGGGGCACCGTCGGTCGCCTGGCCGAGGAGAACGCGCGGCGCAACCCGCGGCGCACCGCGGCCACCGCCAGCGCGCTGATGATCGGCCTGGCCCTGGTGACGTCGATGAGCGTGCTCGGGGCCTCCACCAGCGCCTCGGTCGACCAGCTCGTGGACAAGGTGTTCGGCGCCGACTTCTCCATCTCCAACAACGCCGGCACCCCCTTCAGCCCCGACGTCGCCGCCCAGGCGCGCCAGGTGCCGGGGGTGGCCCAGGTGGCGCAGGAGCGGTTCGGCCAGGCCAAGGTGGGCGGCACCAACCAGGGCATCGCGGCCATCCAGCCCGACGCGCTGGGCAGCCTCATCTCGGTCAGCTTCCGCAGCGGCAGCGCCCAGGGGCTGGCCGGCGACGGGATGCTCGTGGCCGAGAAGACGGCCACCGAGCGCGGCTGGTCGGTCGGCACCAGGGTGCCGGTGACCTTCCCGTTCGGCGGCACCAGGGACCTGACCGTCGGCGGCATCTACGACGACGACGCCACCGCGGCGCTGCAGTCCTACGTCGTGTCGCTGGACACCTTCAGCCAGGCGGGCTACGCGCAGCAGGACCGCTTCGTCTACGTCGGGGTGGACCAGGGCGCCGACCTGGCCACGGTGCGCTCGGGGCTGCAGAAGGTCGTCGACGCCTTCCCGATCGTGCAGCTGCAGGACCAGGCCGAGTTCAAGGACTCCCAGCGCGCCAGCATCAACCAGCTGCTCTACGTCATCTACGCGCTGCTGGCCCTGGCCGTGCTCATCGCGGTGCTCGGCATCGTCAACACGCTGGCGCTGTCGGTCATCGAGCGCACCCGGGAGATCGGCCTGCTGCGGGCGGTCGGGATGGTCCGCCCGCAGCTGCGCCGGATGGTGCGGCTGGAGTCGGTGGCCATCGCCGTCTACGGCGCGCTGCTCGGCGTCGTGCTCGGCCTGGTGTTCGGCGTCGCGCTGCAGCGGGCGCTGTCCGGCCAGGGCATCCAGGTGCTCTCGGTGCCAGTCGGCCGGCTGGCGGTGTTCCTCGTGCTCGCCGCCGTCGTCGGCGTGCTGGCCGCGGTCTGGCCGGCCCGCCGGGCCGCCCGGCTGGACGTGCTGCGGGCGATCACCACCGAGTAGCGGGGTCGACCGCCTGACGGGGTCGTGGGCACCTCGGTTCCGACAGAAGGAACCGAGGC
>JBQCIO010000042.1:0-3906 GCA_051953655.1 Motilibacteraceae bacterium | reverse complement strand
CCTGGTCGTGGTGTCCGCCGGGGTGGTGGTGGGCGCCACCGTGTGGCGCCCGGCCCTGCTGGCGCCGGCCGGCTACGTGGCCGGCGTGGTCGCCGGGGCCGCCTGGTCCGCCCGCGGCCGACGCCTGCCCCCGCGCGCGCTCGCGGCCCTGCCGGCGGTGCTCGCCACCATGCACTTCTCCTGGGCGGCGGGGTTCCTCACCAGCCACCGGGGGGTGGGCGGGAACGAGCCCGAGACGGTCGCCGGCGCCGCCACCGACCCGCGTCCGCAGGGCTGACCGGTGCGGGTTCTCATGATCGTGCGGTCCGACGTGGCCCACGACGCGCGGGTGGTGCGCGAGGCCGAGGCGCTGCGCGACGACGGCCACACCGTGCGCATCATCGGCAAGGACGTGCCGGAGGACTGGACCCGGCCCGCGGGCATCGAGGTGGACAGCGTCGGCGCCCGCAGCGCCTTCGGCCGCTCCGCCCCGCGCGGGCGGCCGCTGCCGCCGCACCTGGCGGCCGCGCGCTGGGCCCTGCTGCCGCGGCACAACGCCTCCGTGTGGGCCTCGTTCCTGCAGGCCGCCGAGCGGCGGGCCGACGAGCTGGCAGGGAGGTCGGACTCGCAGGGCCCGTTCGACGTCGTGCACGCCCACGACTTCCCGGTGCTGCCGGTCGCGACCCGGCTGGCGCGCCGGCACGGGGCCCGGCTGGTCTACGACGCGCACGAGTGGTGGAGCGGGCGGCTGCGGGCCGGCCGGCCCACCCCGGTCGCCGACGCCCGCGAGCGGCGGGTCGAGCGCGAGCTGGCCGCCCGCGCCGACGCCGTGCTCACGGTGAGCCCGGGCATCGTCGAGCGGTTCGCCGAGTGGGGCGTCCCGTCGGTGCACCTGGTGCGCAACACCTTCCCCGCGCGGGCGCACGACCCGGTCGGCTCCCCGCCGAGCGGGGTCGTCTACGCCGGCCGGCTGGGCCCGGGCCGCGACCTGGAGACGGTGCTGGCCGCGGCCCGCCGGGTGCCGGCCCTGCCGCTCACCCTCGTCGGGCCGGCCGACCAGGGCTGGCTGGGCGCCCTCGAGCACGGCTCCCGCGAGGACGCCCCCGGGAAGGACCGCGGCCTGCCGCCGGGCGCGCGGGTGCTGCCCAACGTGGCGCCCGACGAGGTCGACGCCCTCCTGCAGCAGGCCGGTGTCTCGCTGGTCACGCTCGAGGACAGCTGTGAGAACCATCGCCTCGCCCTGCCCAACAAGCTGTTCCAGGCCGCCCGCGCCGGCGTGCCCGTCGTGGCCGCCGACCTGCCGGAGATCCGCCGGCTCGTGGAGCAGCACGGCCTGGGCGTCCTCTACCGCCCCGGCGACGAGTCCTCGCTGGTCGCGGCGCTGACCGAGGTCCGCGACCGGCACGCCGAGCTGGTGGCCTCCACCGCCGCGGCGGCCCCGCTGCTGGGCTGGGACCGCGACGCCGACACGCTGCGTTCCGTCTACCGCGGGCTGGCGGGCGCCGGGACGCCGGGCCGCTGAGGCGGGACCGGCGCGAAGGGTCGACTACCCTTCACTCTCGAGCCGCCCCGGCGCGCGGCCGCTCGGCAGTGGTCTGCTGCGGGGCGGGATCGCGGAGATCTGTCCGGGGCCGAGGTCGGGAAGGTCGGCGAGCATGAGCACACTCGAGGCGCGAGGCGGTGACCGAGCCGCAGACTCCGGCGCCGACTTCGTCGGCGAGTTCCACGTCTACGAGCCGCACCGCACCGGGCTGCCCCCGCTGGTCCCCTATGTGCGGGAGCTGTGGAAGCGGCGGGAGTTCGCCGCCGAGCTGTCCAAGACCACCATGCGCTCGGCGCACAGCCTGACCGTGTTCGGGCAGATCTGGCTGGTCCTCAACCCGCTGCTGCTGGCCGCCGTCTACTACGTGCTGGTCAACATCATCTCGAGCAAGCACTACGGCCCCGAGTTCTTCGCGCACCTCACCGCGGGCCTGTTCACCTTCTACTTCGTGGCCGGCGCGATGCAGACCGGTGCCACCAGCGTGACCAGCGGCGGTCGGCTCCTGCTCAACACCGCGTTCCCGCGGCTGCTGATGCCGCTCTCGGCCGTGCGCACGGCGTTCTTCCGGGTCCTGCCGACGATGGTGGTCTACGCCTTCCTGCACGTGCTGTCCGGCCAGTCATGGTCGGTCGCCATGGTCGCCGCGCTGCCGTTCCTCGGGCTCATGGTCGTCTTCGGCTGCGGCATGGCGGCGCTGTTCGCGACCATGCAGGTCTACTTCCGCGATACGGCGTCGTTCCTGCCCTACGTGATCCGGATCTGGCTCTACGTCTCGCCGGTCCTGTGGTTCCCCTCCGACGTCTCCCACCGGCTCAAGCCGCTCATGGTGTTCAACCCGCTGTTCAGCCTGATCGGCGGGTTCAGCGACGCGCTGGTGCTGGGGGAGTGGCCGCCGCTCACGATGTGGGTGCAGGGCACCATCTGGGCCGTCATCGCCGCGGTCGTCGGGGCGCTGGTCTTCCTGTCCAAGGAGCGTGAGTTCACTGTCCGGATCTGACGTGCAGACCCCCGCCCCCGCCTCGGCACCCGAGGCGCCGGAGCGGGTGCCGGTCGCCAAGCGCGCGATCGACCGGACGTCGCCGCCCGCGGTGCGAGTGCAGGACGTGTCGATCCACTACCGGACCACCTTCGAGCGGGTGCCGACCTTCAAGACAGCCCTGGTGCGCTTCGGCCGGGGCGAGAAGGCGGTCCGCACCGTGGAGGCGGTCAAGCACGTCTCCTTCGACGTCCACAACGGCACCTCGCTGGGCATCATCGGCGCCAACGGCGCGGGCAAGTCCACCCTCATGCGCGCGGTGGCCGGCATCCTCCCGCCCACCGACGGCCGGATCGAGGTCCGCGGCCGGATCAGCACGCTGCTGGCCCTCGGCGTCGGCTTCAACTCGGCGCTGTCGGGCCGGGAGAACGTCATCCTCGGTGGTCTCGCCGCCGGCCTGTCCCGGCGCGAGGTGAACGAGCGCGCGGAGGAGATCGCCGACTTCGCCGAGATCGGCGACTTCATGGACGCGCCGATGAGCACCTACTCGTCGGGCATGTTCAGCCGGCTCGCCTTCTCGGTCGCCGTGCACATGGAGCCGGACATCCTGCTCATCGACGAGGCGCTCTCCGCGGGCGATGCCAGCTTCAAGGCCAAGGCCGCGGCCAAGATGGAAGAGCTCATGACCAGCGCCCGGGCGATGTTCCTGGTGAGCCACGCGCTGCAGAGCGTCCGCGACCTGTGCAACGAGGTCATGTGGCTGCACAAGGGCGAGCTGATGGCCCACGGCGCCCCGGGCGACGTCATCCCCGAGTACTCGAAGTTCATGAACATCGGCAAGGAAGCGACCGCGCTCGAGGACCTCTAGTGGCCCGGCGCCCCAGGACGTCGCACGGGCCGGAGGGCCCGCCCGACGTCTCGGTCGTCACGACCGGGCACGACGTCGCCGACGCGCGGCTACACCGCGAGGTCGCCGCGCTGCGCCGCCTCGGCCTGCAGGTCGAGGTGCTCGGGCTCGGTGACGCCGCCGACGGCCCGGCCGGCGCCCAGGTGCTCACCCGGGCGCGCAGCGGCCTGGCCGGGCGGGCCCTGGCCGCGCTCACGGTGCCCTGGCGCGCCCGCGGCCGGGTGCTGGTCACCCTCGACCCCGACGCCCGCGCCGGCGCGGTGCCGGCGGCCCGGCTGCGCCGGCGCCGGCTCGTGGCCGACGTGCACGAGGACTACGCCGCGCTGCTGGCCGACCGGGCCTGGGCCACCGGTGCGGCCGGGCGCGTCGGGGCGCAGGTGGCGGCGCTGGCCACCCGCCTGGCCGGACGCGCCGACCTCACCGTGGTCGCCGCCGCGCACGTGCCGCCGCGGCAGGCGCGCAACCGGCTGGTGCTGCGCAACCTGCCCGACCTGTCGATGC
>JBQCIO010000041.1:0-13850 GCA_051953655.1 Motilibacteraceae bacterium | reverse complement strand
CGACCCGGCCGGCGTGGTCGGCCTGGCCCGGGAGCAGGCTGCTGCCCACGGTCAGCCCGACCCGGACCTCCAGTCCGTCCAGCTCCAGCGGCTGGGCGAACGCGTCGAGCACCTCCGACACGACGTCGGAGACGATGTCGGCCGGCGCGCGGTCACCCACGGTGGGCAGCTCGAGCAGCACGCCGAACTCGTCCGGGCCCACCCGGCCGACCACCACGGACAGGTGCTCGTCCCCCTCTCCGGCGGCGGTGACCCGGGTCATCCGGTCGGCGATGCGGGTGAGCACCCGGTCTCCCACCTCGGTCCCGTAGGTCGCGTTCACCTGGTGGAAGGCGTCGACGTCGCACAGCAGCAGCGCCAGGGGGGCCTGGTCGCCGCGGGCGAGCGCCGCACCGGCCGCGGCGAGCAGGGCAGCCCGGCCGGGCAGCCCGGTCAGCACGTCCCGCTCGCCCGGCAGCTCGGTGCGCGGAGCGGGCAGCGCCGGCATCGCCTGTTCCGGGCCCCTGTCCGGCAGCCCCGACGGCTCATTCTCCGACACATCGTCGGAGTGGTCCTCGTGCGAGCGGTCGCCGGCCTTCCGCCGCTTGTCCTCGTACATCCTGCTGTCGGCGGAGGCCAGCAGCGCCTCGACGTCGAAGTCCTCGCCGGCTGCGGCGGTGACCACACCCATGCTCGCCGCCGGCCGCACCAGCACGCGCCGGGTCTGCTCGGTGCGCTCGTCGGCCCAGGTGACCTCCACCGGCTGGCCGAGCCTGGTCTGCACGGAGCTGAGCAGCTGGGCGGCGTCCCACTGTGCCGGCAGGTGGCGCAGCACGAGGACGAACTCGTCGCCGGCCAGCCGGGCGGCGGTGTCGGCCGGTCGCACCAGCGCGGCCAGCCGGGCGCCGACGGCGCGCAGCACGACGTCACCGGCCGCGTGCCCCCAGCGGTCGTTGACCTCCTTGAAACCGTCGAGGTCGATGAACACCACGCCCACCTGCTCCCCCGGCGGGCAGGCGGCCAGCGCGGCGGACAGGCGCTGGCGCAGCGCGGTCCGGTTGGGCAGGCCGGTGAGCGCGTCGTGGGTGGCGGCGTGCAGGGCCAGCTCGCGGTCCTCGGACACCTGGCGCAGCCGGGCCTCGTCGCCGGTGACGTCGCGCAGCACCGCGATGAGCCGGTCCTGGCCGACCGAGGTGACGATGAGCTCCTCGGTGCCGGCCCAGGTGCCGTCGACCCGCTCGTGGTCGAACCGCAGCACCTGCGATCCGGCCCCGGCCGCGGCCCGGCGCACGCAGTCGCCGACCTCGTCCCCCGCCGCCGGCAGCAGCTCGGCCAGGTCGTGCCCGACCGGGTCGGCGACGGCGAAGCGCTCGACCGCGGCCGCGTTGGCCAGCAGCACCCGGGTGCCCGGGCCGGCCGTCGGCTCCACCGCGTCCCGGCCCTCCACGGCGAGCACCAGGAAGACCTCGCGCATCGCGTCCACCGAGCCGTGCAGGAGCGCCCGGGCCCGGTCGACGTCCTCGTAGGCGGCGGCCAGCAGCTCCTCGCGGCGCACCGTGCTGCTCACGTCCCGCGCCGAGGTGACCATCTCCACCACGGCGCCGCCCCGGCGCACCGGGCGCAGCCGGCTCTCCACCCAGCGCGCCGACGCCCCGTCGGGCTGGCGCACCCGGAAGCGGATGGTCTCCACGTCGACGGTCCCGGAGAACACCCGCTCGGTCGCGGCGACGACAGCCGGCAGGTCCTCGGGGTCGATGACGTCCTGCCGGTCGGCCTCGCCCAGCTCCGCCGCGGTCCACCCGAAGACCCACTCGGACTGGGGGCTGGTCCACAGCACGGTGCCGTCGCGCGCGACCCGCCCGATGGCGTCGCCGGAGTTCTCGGCCAGCAGCCGGAAGTGCTGCTCGCGCTCGGCCACCTCCTCCAGCAGCAGCGCGCGGGAGTCGCGCACCAGCGCCAGCGCCAGCGCGACGAAGACCACCACGACGACGTAGGCCTGCGCGAACAGCATCTTGGCCAGCGGGGCGAGCGCGCCGAAGGGACCGATGCCCAGCCAGGTCAGGACGACGAACGAGGCACCGACCAAGGCGACCTGCCCGGCGACCACCCGGGTGGGGCGGCGCAGGGCCGACCACACCAGCAGCGGCCCGGGCAGCCACGCCGCCGGCTGGGCCACCACCGCGACCGGCAGGCAGCTGGCGAGCACCGCGACGTCGACGGCGAGCCGCTCCCCGAGCGGCACCCGCAGCTGCGGGCGGGGCCCGGCACCGGTGGCGGCAGCGGCCAGCGCGACGAGGACGAACAGGCTCGCGCCGTTGCGGACCACCCAGTGCAGCAGCGACAGGCCGGCCGAGCCGTGCTGCAGGACCACCGCCCCGGGAACCATCAGACCGGCCGAGGCGAGCGCCCCGGCCAGGCTGGCCCGGGCGATGACGAGCAGGTCCTCGGGCCGGGCCGTGCGGCCGGACCCGCGGTCGCCCCGCACCCGGCAGAACACGACCGGCTGGACCAGATTGGCCGCCCCGAACACCAGCGCCATGAGCAGCGGCACGCCGGTGAGCAGGTTGAGCACGACGGTGACGCCGACCAGGCAGGCCCCGAAGCGGCGGCGCGAGACCCCCCGCCGGCCCACCGCGGCCCAGGCCAGGGCCGCGACTCCCGCGGCCGGCCAGACCAGCGTGAAGGGCAGCCCCTCCCAGCGGGCGGCCCGGCCGAGCAGCACGGCCAGGGCGTAGGCGGCCAGCCACCCGAGCTCCGCGCCCAGGGGTGAGCCGAGCCGCGCGACGCCGTCACGGCGCCACGCCCGCACGGGGAGCACGGAGGGCACACCGCGGTGCTGCGTCATCTGTCCCTTTGCCCGTCGAAGACCGGATCGTCCCGTCGCGCTCCCCGTCACAGCGCCATCCCCCGCTGTGCTGATCGGCAGCCCGGGCGGCGAGTTCAGCCAACTGCGGGACGCTCCGGCGCTGCACCTGCGGCGGGGGGTGACCGTGCGGCATCATGCACGCACGAGCAGTGAGCGGTGGACGCCGAGCAACGGGGGTGCAGCGGTGCTGTCGGGTCATCGCGGGCCACGGGTGAGCGAGGAGCTGCGCGTGCAGGCGCTGCGCGCACTCGGCGTGCTCGACCGACCCCAGGACCGCGACCTCTCCCTCATCACCCGGACGGCCGCCCAGGTGTGCGGAGCAGCGAGCGCCACGATCAACCTGATCGACGACGAGCACCAGCACCAGGTCGCCATGCACGGCGGCACGGGCGCGGTCTGCGAACGACGGGTGTCGATGTGCGCGGTCACCCTCGCCGAAGACGCGCCGGTCGAGGTGCGCGACGCCCGGGCGGACGACCGCTTCGCGGCCAACCCGTTCGTGACCGGAGAGCTCGGCACGGTCCGCTTCTACGCCGCGCACCAGCTCTGGCTCGACCCCGGGCTGCCGGTGGGCACGCTGTGCGTCTTCGACGACGACCCGCGCGAGATCACCCCCGCCCAGAGCGCCGCGCTGCACGACCTGGCCGCCCAGGCCGTCGAGCTGCTCCGGCTGCGCGGCCAGGCCCGGGCCCTCGGCGACGAGCTGGTGGAGCTGCACCGCTCCAACGCCGAGCTGTCCTCGTTCGCCGCCACGGTGGCGCACGACCTGCGCTCGCCGCTGGCCGCGCTGCGCTGGTCCCTGGAGGTGACCACCTCCGGGGTGGGCGAGGAGGTCGGACCGAGGACGCGCGAGCTCGTCGGCAACGCCCTGCTGGCCACGGTGCGCATGCAGGACCTGGTCACCGACCTGCTGCAGTTCGCCGAGGTCGGCGCGGCACCCGCCTACGTCGACGTCGACCTGGACGAGCTGGTGGCCGGCGTGCTCTCTGACCTGCCGACGCCGGCAGCCGGCGAGCGCCTGTGCCGCAGCGGCCTGGTCCGGGTGGACCCGCTGCCCACCGTGCGCACCGACCCGGCCAAGATCCGCCGCCTGGTGCAGAACCTGGTCGTCAACGCGGTGAAGTACGCCGCCCCCACGCCCTCCGCGCCGGTGCAGGTGTGCGCGACCGTGCGGGCCGACGGCTGGACCCTGCAGGTCGCCGACCACGGCCCGGGCATCCCGGCCGACCAGCGCGAGCACGTCCTCGTGCCGTTCACCCGCCTGCCCTCGGCCCTGGAGCAGGACGGCCACGGCATCGGCCTGGCCACCTGCCTGCGCAGCGTCGCCGCCCTGGGCGGCACCCTCGAGATCACGGACACCCCCGGCGGCGGCGCCACCGTCGCCGCGAGCTTCCCGCCGGCCCCCTGCTGACCGTGCTCCCGCGGGACCGTCCCGGCCCGCTGCCGACGATCACGTTGGTGTGACCATTGGTCGCTCACCGCCATGGTTCCACGGCGGGAAGCGACCATTCGGGGCGGGAAGCAGGGCGACGAGCAGCCCCGTTCAGGGCTCTGCGGGCTCTTCCGGCTGCTCCCGCTGCCAGCCCAGCGGGTCCCGGTCCGCGCGCACCCACCGCTCCGGCTCTCCGACGACGCGCAGGCAGTCGGTCAGCCACCAGGTGGTGTCGGGCTCCCACCCGGCCAGCAGCGTCCAGCCCTCGCCCGCGCGCAGCGGCAGCCCGGCGGTGCGCAGGTAGCCGCGCACGCTCACGTGCACCGCGTCGACGTCCTTCGCGAGCGCCGGCCAGTCGGGGATGAGCCACCGGCCGTCCACGCCGGTGGTCCGCCACCAGTCGTGCCGCCGGGAGAAGGTGACCTCGAGAGGGTGGCGCTCCACCAGGTCCACCCAGTCGGCCGGGCCGTGCACCTCGTGCACCCGCACCGGCCGCTCCGGCGCGACCGGCAGGCAGCGGGCCGCGGTCCAGCCGAGGCTGTCCTCCACCAGCACCAGCCCGGCGGCGCCGAAGACCTCCAGCGCGCGGCTGGTGCTCGGCGGACGTCGACGTCCGGCCGGCGTCGACCACCACCGGCCGCCCCAGTTCGCCCGGACGTCCGCGGGGCGCTCCCGCTCGGCCCGCCGCTCGTCGTCGACGCTCTCGCGGCGCCACTGCGTCAGCGCCTCCGCGGTGCCGGTGAGCGGAGGCGGCCAGGGCAGCCCCGGGTCGACCCAGGCCACCACCCGCTGCCGGGCGAGGTCCACCGCCTCGCCCCACCACGCCGGCAGCGCGTCTCCCAGCGCCGCCGCCACCGGCCGCAGCGCTTGGCGCACCTCGGTCGCGGCCAGTCCCTGGTCCTCCGGGTGCGGCTCCTGCCAGTACATGGCCTCGGCGACGGACTCGACGAGCGCGGCGAGCAGGCGCGGCTCGTCGTCGCCGAGCGGCTCCCCCGCCGGCAGCTGCTCGACCAGGCGCGCGAGCTCGGCGGCGACGCCGGCGGGCGGCTCCCGGTCCCACGCGAAGAAGGGGATCCCGCGCGCCACGACCCCGGTGAGCACCTCGTAGCACAGCCGCCGTCCCCGTGGCCCGTCCAGCAGCCACGGCTCCGCCTCCACGGCGTCGCTCCGCCCGTCCCCCGCCATGCCGCCGGACCATACGCCGACGGCGGACCCGGCCCGTACGGGGAATCGTCACCTGCAGGTCGCGATCCTGCGACGTCAGGGCCCGACCGGCGTCACCGCCGCCTCGTCGTCGTCGGCGAGGACCCCGGCCAGCGCGCCGTCCACGAACACCGCGGCGGCCCGCTCGTCCAGGGCGTATCCCGGCGGCAGGCGGCCGTCGTCGACGGCGGCGCGGTGGAGCGCGGCGCGCTCGGGCTGGGTGTCGGCGTGCGGGCACAGGCTCTGCGGCAGCGCGCGCAGCCCACCGGTCCACACCGCGGGCGCACCGAAGCTGGTGGTCACCCCGCCGGCGCCCCAGATCAGCGCCCCGGCGCTCGAGCCGGCCACCGGCAGGCCGCGGCGCCAGCGGGCCACCAGCTCGACGTCGAGGCCGTGCAGCCGCCACAGGGCCGCGAGGTTGGCCACGGCGCCGCCGGTGACGTAGACGAGGTCGGCGCGGTCGAGCACGTCCGCGAACGGCGCCTCGGTGCGGCGGAACAGGCTGAGCACGTGGGGCTCGCCGCCGGCCGCCGCGAACGCCTGCCGGAAGCCGTCCATCACCGCGTCGGAATCGCCGCTCGCGGTGGGCACCAGGCAGACGACCGGAGGGGCCTCGTCGGCGCGGGCGACGCCGGCCAGCAGCGCCTCCTCCACCGGCGAGAGCGAGGTCGCCCCGCCGGACAGCCCCGCCCCGCCGTAGGCCACCACCGCACCCGCGCCGGAGGGGACCCGCAGCCAGCCGGGACGCGAGGTGTCGAGCATGTCCCCGCCCTACCCCTGCAGCGGCAGCCGTAGCGCCGTGGCCACCAGCTCCGCCAGCTCACCGCTGGCCCGCAGCACCTTGGCCAGCTGGTGGTCCCCGCGCGGGTAGCTCTGCACCACGGTCTCGGGCAGGCCGCGCAGCCGGTCCGCGTGGGCGCTGTCCTCCCGGTTGCCGGTGGCGTGCAGCACGCGCAGCCGGGTCCGGTAGGGCGGGCGTCCACCCGCCGCCTCCATCCGCGCCCGGAAGCAGCGCTCGACGTGCTCGACCAGGTCGAGCGGCGCGCCGCCGTCGCCGAACCGGGCCAGCGCCTCGTGCCGCCGCTCAAGGAGACGACGGTCGTCCACCATCGCCGACACGGCGTCGGAGAGCCCGCTGCGCGGCACGAGCGCGAGCACCTCGTCGACGCCCAGAGCAGCCCCCGCGGCGAGCGCCGCGTACGCCCCGGCGCTGTTGCCGACGAAGACGGTGCGGGAGGGCACCAGCTCCTCGACCCGCTCCCCCAGCCGGCGGACCAGCCCGGGGAAGCCGCCCTCCACCCCGACGACCCCGCCCAGGTACCAGGCGCGCCGGGTGTCGCGCAGGTGCAGACCGTGCGCCCGCGAGAGCCGGCGTCGCAGTCCGACCAGCTCGAAGCGCGCCGCGGCGCCGTCGTCCGGCATCCCGCCGAAGGCCACCAGCAGCGGGGCGCCAGGGCCCGGCCCCTCCTCCACCCAGTCGGCCGCCCGCGGGTGCGGGACGGCAGGGGCCGGCGAGGGCAGGGTGGGCGCGGGCACGGCGAGCACGGCGAAGCTCCGTTGCGAGAGAAGGGGACCGCCGTGCGGGCGACCCGCCGTGCTGACGCGGTGAAGTGTAGGTCGCCGGGCCGTGTGGCAGCATCCGGCAGCAGCGGACGCGAGGAGGCGGCAGCATGCAGGGCACGGACGGTCCGGTCGTGACCACGGCGCAGGGAGACCTGCGCGGCAGCGAGAAGGACGGAGTGCTGTCCTTCAAGGGCATCCCCTACGCCGCCCCACCCTTCGGCCCGCACCGGTTCGCCGCCCCCGCTCCGGCGCCGTCCTGGGACGGCGTCCGCGACGCCCTGGCCTACGGACCCACCGCGCCCAAGCCCGGCTACCCCCCGCCGGTGGACCAGATCCTCCCCGAGGTCGTCGTGCCGGGCGAGGACTGCCTCAACCTCAACGTGTGGACCCCCGCCCTGGACGACGCCCGCCGGCCGGTCCTGGTGTGGATCCACGGCGGCGCGTTCGTCAACGGCAGCGGCGCCATCCCCACCTACGACGGCTCGCGCTTCGCCCGCGACGGCGTTGTCTGCGTCACCCTCAACTACCGCCTCGGCGCCGAGGGCTTCCTGCTGCTCGACGACGCCCCGGCCAACCGCGGCCTGCTCGACCAGGTGGCCGCGCTGGCGTGGGTGCGCGACAACATCGCCGCGTTCGGCGGCGACCCGGAGCAGGTGACCGTCTTCGGCGAGTCCGCCGGCGCGATGAGTGTGATCACCCTGCTGTCCATGCCCGCCGCGCAGGGACTGTTCCGCCGCGCCGTGGCGCAGAGCGGCGGCGGCCACAACGCCATGTCCCGCGCCACCGCCCAGAAGGTCACCGCCGCGCTGGCCGAGCAGCTCGGCGTGGAGCCGACCGCGGCCGGCTTCGCGGCGGTGCCGCCGGCCGACCTGGTGGCCGCGCAGGCCGCGCTGTCGGCCGCCATCGCCACCGCGCCGGACCCGCGCGTGTGGGGCGAGATCGCCACCCACTCCATGGCCTGGGAGCCGTGCGTGGACGGAGAGGTCGTCCCGGCGCTCCCCATCGAGCGGATCGCCCAGGGCGTCGGCGCCGACGTCGAGCTGATGGTGGGCCACAACAGCGACGAGCACGCGTTCTTCCTCGTGCCCACCGGGATCGTCGACCACATCAGCGACGAGCACCTGCGCCGGGTGCTGACCGGCCTGGGCGCGGACCCCGACGCCGTCCTCAGCGTCTACCGGGCCGGCGCGGCCGACGCCTCCCCCGGCGACCTCATGGTCGCCAGCGTGGGCGACTGGTTCTTCCGCGTCCCCGCGGTGCGCCTCGCCGAGGCCCGCGCCGCGCACGGCGCGGACACCCACGTCTACGAGTTCACCTGGCGCTCGCCGCAGTTCGGCGGCCGGCTCGGCGCCTGCCACGCGCTGGAGATCGGCTTCGTCTTCGACAACGTCGACGACCCGGCCGGCGCGCCGCTGGCCGGCCCGGACCGCCCGCAGTCCCTGGCCGACGAGATGCACCGCGCCTGGGTCGACTACGCCGCCAAGGGCGAGCCCGGCTGGGCGCCCTACGGCGAGCGCCGCACGGTCTGCCGGTTCGGCCTGCCCACCGAGGTCGTCGACGACCCCGCGCCCGAGCGCCGCGAGGTCTGGCACGGCGTGCGCTGATCGTCTCGACTGGGTGAGGGGCACCCGGACCCGAACCTATTGGCTCAGGGTGCCCCTCACCCAGCGCGGTTGATCTTCACGTCGGTGCCGTCACCGGCCAGCACACCTCGGTCACGTGCGCGAGCAGGTCGTCCGGGGCGCCGGTGGGCAGGTAGTACTCGCGGATCGGGCCGGGCGCCCCGGCGGCACGCTCGAGCACCCAGGTGCCCAGGGCGCCGTAGGTGCGGTCCAGGTCGCCGAACGGCCCCTCGTGCACGAGCACGGCCACGTCGCTGGCCGGGACCGTCCCGAGCGTGACCCGCCCGGGCAGCACGCCCTCCGACGGCGTGTCGGACACGGGCACGAACGCGACGACGTCGCCAACTTCGTCCTCGAAGAACTCCCGCGGGAACAGGGCTCCGTCCGCCCCGCCGCGGCTCAGACCGCTCCCGGCCAGGGCGCGGTGCAGCACGGAGAAGGCGTCCATCCACCAGGCGACGGCGTCCTCCGCGCGCACCTCGTCGCGGATCACCAGCGCACGGGTGGCGGCCAGGTGCCGGCGCTGCACCCCGACGTCCTCGCGCGGCTGCTCCAGCAGGGACCGCAGCGACGCCACGGTCTGCTGGGTCTGCTCGAGCAGCTGCTCCATCCGGCGCAGGTGCGCGACCAACGCGGAGTCCCGGCTGCCGGCGTCGGGCGCCCGCACGATGGCGCGCACGTCCTCCAGCGGCATGCCGAGGTCGCGCAGCCGGCGGATCATCTGGGCCACCCCGACCTGGCTGGGGGCGTAGTACCGGTATCCCGACGAGGGGTCGATCTCCGCCGGCTCGAGCACGCCGACGTCGTGGTAGTGCCGCAACGCCTTCACGCTCAGGTAGGTCATGCGCGAGAAGTCACCGATGGAGAGCCGGGTCGTCATGGCCACACGCTGAACCCTCCCCCGGCGGGAGGGTCAACCGCGGGACCGGCGCGCGACGGGGGCCTTGACTCTCCCGCTGCGGGAGACCGGAGAACTCTCGGCATGACGGTTCTCCGCTCCCTCCCCATCGCCTCGCCGCTCCCCGGCACAGCGCCCCGGCTGCGCGCCGGCCGCTGGCTGCCGCTGCCGGTGCTGCTCGCCGGGACCTTCCTGGTCGTCCTCGACTTCTTCGTCGTCAACGTGGCGCTGCCCTCGCTGCAGCGCGACCTGCGGGCGGGCCCGGCCACCCTGGAGTGGGTCGTGGCCGGCTACGGCCTCACCTTCGCGGTGCTCGTGCTGGCCGCGGGCCGGCTCGGCGACCGCATCGGCCGGCGACGGCTGCTCGCCCTGGGCATCGCCGCGTTCACGGTGTCCTCGCTGGCCTGCGGGCTCGCCCCGAACGGGGAGGTGCTGGTGCTCGCGCGGCTGGCGCAGGGGGCCAGCGCCGCGCTCGTCCAGCCGACCGTGCTCGCGCTCCTGGGCACCCTCTACACCGGAGCCGACCGCGCCCGCGCCGTGGGCGCCTACGCCACCGTGATGGGGGTGGCCGCCGCCGACGGCCAGCTCCTCGGCGGCGCGCTGCTGCAGCTCGACCTCGCCGGCCTGGGCTGGCGCGCGGTGTTCCTGCTCAACGTGCCGGTGGGGCTGGTCGCCCTGGCCGCGCTGCCCGTCATCCTCCCGCCGACACCGGCCCTCTCGCGGGCGCGCATCGACGTGGTCGGGCTGCTGCTGGCCACGGCCGCGCTGACGGCGCTGCTCCTGCCGCTGCTCGACGGCCGCCAGCAGGGCTGGCCCGCGTGGGCGTTCCTCTCGCTGGCGGCAGTTCCGTTGCTGGCTCTCGGATTCGCCCTCCAGCAGCGGCGCGCGGTGCGCGCCGGCGGCTCGGCGCTGGTCGAGCCCGGCTGGTTCGCCGAGGCCGCCTTCCGACGCGGCCTGCTCGTGCAGCTGGGCTTCTGGGGCGGGCAGGCCTCCTACTTCCTCGTCCTCGCCCTCTACCTGCAGGGCGGGCTGCACCAGTCCGCACTGCGGGCCGGGCTGGTCTTCTCGGTGCTCGCCGCCGCCTACCTGGTCGCGTCGACGCGCGCTCCGGCGCTGACCGCGCGACACGGCCGCTCCGTCGTCGTCGTGGGCGCGGCGGCGCTGGCCGCTGGGCACCTGGCCGAGCTCGTCGCCGCCGGGCACGGCGTCCCCGCGCTCCTGCCCGGGCTGCTGCTCAGCGGCGCCGGCATGGGGCTGTGCCTGGCCCCCATCACCACCGTCGTCCTCGCCTCCGTCGACCCGGCGCGCGCCGGAGCGGTGGGAGGCCTGCTCGCCACCGTGCAGCAGGTCGGCAACGCCCTGGGCGTGGCGGCTGTGGGCCTCGTGTTCTTCGGCGGCCTGCGGGCCGGCGTCGCGCACGCCTTCTCGGTCAGCGCCGCCGTGCTGGCCGCACTGCTCGCCGCCGTCGCGACCTGCGCCGTCCGGCTCCCCGCCCAGCGGACCGACCGCTGAGCTCCCACGAAGGAGGAACCATGGTGGACTACCAGCGCCTCGCCCAGTCCTACCTGGACGTCTGGAACGAGACCGACGCCGAGCTGCGCGCCCAGCGGCTGCTCACGGTGTTCCGCGACGACGTCGGCTACGTCGACCCGCTGGCGCAGGTGCGCGGCGCCGACGCCCTGTTCGCCGTCATCGGCGCGGTGCACCAGCAGTTCCCCGGCTGGGTCTTCCGCCTGGCCGGACCGGTCGACGGCCACCACGGCCGGCTGCGCTTCAGCTGGGCCCTCGGCCCGGACGGTGCTCCGGTTGCGCCAGTGGTCGGCTTCGACGTCGCCGTGCTCGCCGAGGACGGCCGGATCACCGACGTGCACGGCTTCCTGGACCAGGTCCCGAGCTGATCGCAGGGCAGACGGAGGGCGAGCGGCACCTGCTGCTCGCCCTCCGTGGTCATTTACGCACTCATCGTTCGGACACCCGGGAAGGAACCCTTGCACCGCCTGGTGATTCTTCGGGGCTTTTGACTCTCTTTACCCGCCGTGATCTTGTCGGTCCCGCGCGCGACGCACACAGTGTGACCGCTCGGGGGCAGCGCCGGCCGGCCTCGACCGGCGCCCACACCGACCCCGTGGGGGGATCCATGCGCACAGCACTTCGCGCGACCACCGTGGCCGCACTCGTCCTCGCACCGCTCGCCGTGCCGGCGGCCGCGAGCGCGGCGGCGTCGACCGACATCTACGACTGCGGCGCCCTGGGCGGCGTCGCGATCACCACGCACGGCAACAACAGCAGCGAGCACGGCGGCTGGGGCGTGGGTCAGACGCCCGACGGCCACCTGATCCCGGTGTCGTTCACCTTCTCGGCGCTCGACCTCACCACCGGGACGACGCTGTTCAGCGGCGGCTCGGACAAAGGCGGCGGCAACGCCAACCACAACCAGCCGACCATCACCTGCTCGCAGGACATGACGGGGCCGCTAGCCGGCTTCCTCGAGCCCGGCGACCAGCTTCCGCCGGGCACGCAGCCCACGGACACCGTCCGCGTGAGGTTCGCGGTGGCGGCGGTCCAGAAGTAGCCGGTCGCCGCCCGGCCGCGGTCCCACCGCCGCGGCCGGACGGTGGCCGCGGTCCATGACGCGGTCGTACCAGCTCACGTCCGGAGCACGTTCGCGAAGATGAGCCACGCGAGCAGGGACTTCGCGATCAGGCTCAGCACGATGTAGGTGGCCTCACCGTGCGCGTAGTCCCGCCACCAGCGGACCTGCGCGTACTGCAGCGCCATGGTGCCGGCGAAGCTGGAGAACAGCACGAACTGCACGACGGTGATGGCGTAGACGAAGCCCGGCACCGTCGGCGGCTGCGCCACGTAGACCGAGATGAGAACCCACGGTGCGACACCGAGCAGCGAGCCGAACCAGAACGCGCTCCAGTCGGCGGTGCCCGGTCGCTGCTGACGCTCCATCAGCAGCCCGAAGAGGATCATGCCGGTGTTGGCCGCGAACACCGCTGCCACGGCCGCCACGTCACGGATCCCGACGAACATACCGATGAGCACGATCATGATCGAGGCACTGACCGAGTACTCGATCCAGCGTGCGTAGTTGGCGTGCCGGTCCAGGCACCGCTCGTACCACCGGTGCGCTCGTGGAGCGGCCACCACCGCGTGGTCGAGCGCCGCCAGCAGCAGGAAGGTGGCCACAGCCGGCCCGATGCGCACCGAGAACACCGTCTCCGGCAGGGTCGGGCGGGTGACGCGCACCGGGTCGTCGCCCAGGAACGAAGCGGTGACCGGAAGCGCGAGCCGGTTGCTGGCCACCAGCATGTAGAGGCCCTCTGAGGCGAGAAGGGCGAAGGCGGCGACGTTGAGCGTGCGCAGCCGCCGGTAGCGGCCGGCCGTCGACGTGACCGCGCTGTGCGTCGCCGCGACGCTGTCCATGGACACGACGCCCCCCGTTCCCCGCGTGATGCGCCGATGCTTCAGGGGGCTGGACGAGGCATCCAGGGTCTGACGTCCCCCGACCGTGGCTGTCGGACCGGCTACCGATGACGACGGGCACGAGTGCCTGACCACGACGGACTGGCACGACGCGCAGGCGCGTGTCGCCCCCTACCGGCCCCGGTGCCGGAACTCCCCCTCGCTGCCTGGCGCAGGCTCGTGTAGACGACCAGCTGCAGCTCGGGATGGTCCGACGGGCGCAGCTGGTGGTGCTCGTAGCGCAGAGTCCCGGCCGAAGGATGGTGGAAGACGCGTTCCCTGGACTCGAAACCGCCGATGTCGTGGCGCGCCCAGCCGTCGCGGAAGGCCGGGCTGGCGGCCAGCAGCCGGTCGACCAGCTCGACGTAGACCGGGTCGCCCAGCCGCGGGCCGGCCTCGGCGCGGAACTGGGCCAGGAAGTGCCGGCTGGTCACGTCCCAGTCGTCGAGCAGCTCGCGCACGCCCGGGTCGGTGAAGACCAGCCAGAGCAGGTTGCGCTCGGCCGCCGGCACGGTGGCGACGGCCGGGTAGAGCCACTCGTAGGCGGCGTTCCAGCCGGCGATCCCCCAGTCCGGGGCCAGGGCGTAGGCGGGGTTGTCGCCCAGGGCGTCGAGCAGCCGCTGCACGTGCGCGGGGGCGTCAGCCACGGTGGCGACCTCGGCCGGGCGGCCCGGCGCGAACCCGGCCAGGCCGAGGGCGTAGCCGTGCTGGGCGTCGGTGAGCCGCAGCGCGCGGCCCACCGCCTCGACGACCTGCCGCGAGGGATTGATGTCCCGCCCCTGCTCCAGCCACGTGTACCAGGTGACCCCCACCCCG
>JBQCIO010000040.1:0-13276 GCA_051953655.1 Motilibacteraceae bacterium | reverse complement strand
CCCGCGGACGGTCCCGCCCCGGCCGACGCGGCCCGGTTCTGCGCGCAGGCGCTCGCCGACGTAGCCGCCGACCTCGAGGCCGGTCCCCGCCGGCCGGTGCCGGTGCTCGCGGCCCACGCCGCGGCCGACCAGGTGGCGGTGACCGCCCACGACGTCGCCGTGGCCGCTGCCGCGCACGGGCCGGACGACGTCGTCGGGGAGCGAACAGCGCTGGACGCGCTGAGCGCGGCTGTCGACGCCCTGGTGGCGCTGCGCCGCGCCCTGCCCTGATCTCTCTGCGCCTGCTGAGGAATCAGGCGGTGGTGGCCGTCTCGGCGTCCGGCTCGTCGCGCGGCGACGGGTCGGGCTCGCCGTCGCGCGGGGTCGGCAGCACGTGCTCGTCGACCTCGCTGGGCTCGGGGATCTGCCGGCGACGACGGCGGCGCAGCAGCGTCCACCGCCCGCGCGGTCCGCGCTCGCGCCCGGCCAGCTCCGCACCGGACACCTCGGTTCCGGCGGTGCGGGCGGCCTCGACGGCGGCGTCGGCCACCGAGCGCAGACCCTCGCCGCGGCGGGCGTCGGGTGCCTCCTCCTCGCCCTCGGGCCAGGCGCCCATGGCGGCGCACACCGACGGCAGCAGCACCATGGCCGCGGCGCGGTAGCCGGCGGCCGAGGGGTGGAAGCGGTCGGCGGCGAACATCTCCTTGGGGCGCGCGGCGAACTCCGGGCCGAGGATGTCGCCCAGCGACACCGAGCGACCGCCGGCCTCCACCACCACGATGGTCTGCGCGGCAGCCAGCTGGCGGGACCACTGCCGGGCGATGGTGCGCAGCGGCTGCGCCACCGGCTCGATGGTGCCCAGGTCCGGGCAGGTGCCGACGACCACCTCGCAGCCGGCCGCGTGCAGCCGGCGGACCGCGCCGTCGAGCAGCCGGACCGAGGTGCCCGGGCGCACCCGGTGGGTGACGTCGTTGGCGCCGATCATGATGAGCGCGACGTCGGGGCGGTGGGTGAGGGCGAGGGTGACCTGGCGGTCCAGGTCCGAGGACTGCGCGCCGACCTTGGCCACCACGGTGAGGCGGACCAGCCGCCCCGAGGCCTCGGTCAGGCCGGAGGCCAGCAGGGCCCCCGGGGTCTCGTGCGGCTTGTGCACCCCGAACCCGGCGGCGCTGCTGTCTCCGAGGACGACGAACGAGATCGGCTCCTGCGCGGCGTTCTCCACGCCCGGGTCGCCGTAGAGGCCGTCGCCCACGGGCGGCTCGGCGGTGGCGGCCGGGATGGCGCGCCGGGCCAGCCTGGCCTCGGTGGCCAGCCGCCCGAGCGTGGTGGCGCCGCGCACGCTGATGCCGCCGCCGCCGTACGCGGCGGCGACCGCGATGCGCCGCGCGGCGCTGGCCTTGCTCACTCCTCGAACCTAGCGCGCACCGGATCTCTCCCGCCTCGCCCGGGCGAGCGCCCTGCCGGCGCCCCCTAGGCTGCAGGCCATGGAGTTCGTGGAGTCCGTGGTCGAGCTCATCGGCGGCACCCCGCTGGTGAAGCTGACGTCCGTCACCGAGGGCATCGCCGCCACCGTGCTGGCCAAGGTGGAGTACTTCAACCCCGGCGGGTCGGTGAAGGACCGGATCGCGCAGCGGATGATCGAGGCAGCCGAGGCGTCCGGGGCGCTGAAGCCCGGCGGCACGATCGTCGAGCCGACGTCGGGGAACACCGGCGTGGGCCTGGCGCTGGTGGCGCAGAAGCGCGGCTACCGCTGTGTGTTCGTGTGCCCGGACAAGGTGAGCCAGGACAAGATCAACGTGCTGCGGGCGTACGGCGCCGAGGTCGTCGTCTGCCCCACCGCCGTGGCGCCCGAGGATCCGCGCTCCTACTACAGCGTGTCGGACCGGCTGGTCCGCGAGATCGACGGCGCCTGGAAGCCGGACCAGTACTCCAACCCGGAGAACCCCGCCTCGCACTACCACTCCACCGGGCCGGAGATCTGGGAGCAGACCGAGGGGCGCATCACGCACTTCGTGGCCGGCGTCGGCACCGGCGGCACGATCAGCGGCACCGGCCGCTACCTCAAGGACGTGTCCGAGGGCCGGGTGCGCGTGGTCGGGGCCGACCCGGAGGGCTCGGTCTACTCCGGCGGCACCGGGCGGCCGTACCTGGTCGAGGGCGTCGGCGAGGACTTCTGGCCCAGCGCCTACGACCGGTCGGTGGCCGACGAGATCGTGGCCGTCAGCGACCGCGACTCCTTCCTCATGACCCGACGGCTCGCTCGCGAGGAGGGCCTGCTCGTCGGCGGTTCCTGCGGCATGGCCACGGTGGCGGCGCTGCGGGTGGCCGAGCGTCTGACCGCCGACGACGTCGTCGTCGTGCTGCTGCCCGACGGCGGCCGCGGCTACCTCTCCAAGATCTTCAACGACGACTGGATGGCCGACTACGGCTTCCTCGCCGCCTCCGGCGAGGCGACGGTGGGCGACGTGCTCGCCCGCAAGGGCGCCCACGTGCCCGAGCTGGTCCACACCCACCCCACCGAGACCGTCCGCGACGCCATCGACATCCTGCGCGAGTACGGGGTGTCGCAGATGCCGGTCGTGAAGGCCGAGCCGCCGGTGACCGCCGGCGAGGTGGTCGGCTCGGTCCTGGAGAAGGACCTGCTCGACGCCCTGTTCACCGGCCGCGCCCAGCTGGCCGACCCGGTGGAGCGGCACATGGGCCCGCCGCTGCCCATCGTCGGCGCCGGCGAGCCGGTGGCGATCGCCATCGGCGAGCTGGAGAAGGCCGACGCGGTCGTCGTGCACGACGACGGCAAGCCCGCCGGCGTGCTCACCCGGCAGGACCTGCTGGCGTTCCTCGCCCACTGAGCGGGACACCCCGGCCCCGGCCGGAAAGATCAGCCCCGGCCGGAAAGATCAGCCCCGGCCGGAAAGATCAGCCCCGGCCGGAACGATCACGCGGGCGTGATCCTTCCATGCTTACCGCGACAGATCTGGCGCGGTAAGCATGGAACTGTCGCGGTAAGTGGGGAGTGGCGCGTGGGACGCGCCCCGTCCGAGCGCCCGGGCCGGCCGTCGAGCTCTGAGCGGAACTGGGGCGCGGCACCCCGTGCGGGCCGAACCGCCCCCGGAACGTTGTCGCCGCCCCCGCGGGATTCCATGGGGGCGGCGACGAAGGATCACGGGGGCGTGATCGTTCCGACCGCGGCCGGTGCTGGTGAGCCGAGCGCCGCTCAGACCGGGAGCTCGACGCCGGTGTTGGCGTGGCAGCGGTAGCCGTGCGGCACCTTGTAGAGGTACTGCTGGTGGTAGTCCTCGGCGGGGTAGTAGTCGCCGAGCGGGGCGATCTCGGTGGTGATGTCGCCGTAGCCGCGAGGGCGGATGACGTCCTGGTAGACCGTCCGCTGGGCCTCGGCCACCTCGCGCTGCTCGTCGCTGGTGAAGTACACCGCGGAGCGGTACTGGCTGCCCAGGTCGTTGCCCTGGCGGTAGCCCTGGGTCGGGTCGTGCGACTCCCAGAAGACCTTGAGCAGGTCGGCGGTGGAGACCTCGGCGGGGTCGTAGACGACCTTCACCACCTCGGCGTGCGCGGTGCGCCCGGTGCACACCTCCTCGTAGGTGGGGTTGGGGGAGATGCCGCCGGCGTAGCCGACCGAGGTCGTGTAGACGCCGGGGATGCGCCAGTAGATCTCCTCGGCGCCCCAGAAGCAGCCCAGGCCCAGCACCAGCGTCTGCAGCCCCTCCGGGTACGGCCCCTCCAGCGGCGTGCCGAGCACGGCGTGCGTGGTGGGGACCGAGTAGATGCGCTCGGGGTGGCCGGGCAGGGCCTCCTCCGGGGTGGGGAGGGTGGTCTTGCTGCGGGAGAAGAGCACGTGGCGTCCTTCCGGTAGGTCTTGCTCACCATGCTCAACCCGCAGCCGCCGCCCAGCCATCCCGGGAGCACGACCATCCCGGGAGCACGACCATCGCGGGAGCGGTCAGACGAGCGCGCCCTCCGTCGCCGGGTCCTGACCCCGGTGCCGCACCCGCCCGCCCGCCACCTGCTCCCATGCCGCGGCCAGCCGGCCGGCGACGACGTCGTACGCGTCCACCGGCAGCGTGAACGGCAGCCGCAGCCGGTGCTCGTGCCCGCCGTCGACGCCGAAGCGCGGCCCGGAGGCCAGTCGCACCCCGTGCGCCGGGCCCGCCACAGCCAGCTCGGAGCTCCGCCGCGCGCCGAGGTCGGCCCACACCGACAGCCCGCCGGGGGGCACGCGGACCTGCCACGGGAGCGCCGCGGCCAGTGCCGCCACCAGCGCGTCGCGCTGGGCTCGCAGCAGGGGCAGCCGCTCGGCCAGCACCTCCTCGGTGCGCGCGAGCAGCTCGGCGGCGACCAGCTGCTCCAGGACGGGGGAGCCCAGGTCCAGCGCGGTGCGGACGTCGCGGACGCGCCGCAGCACCTCGCCATCGGCGCGCACCCACCCGATGCGCACCCCGCCCCAGAAGGTCTTGCTGGTGGAGCCGAGCGTGACCACACCCGGCCCGAGCGCGGCCAGCGGGGGCGGCGCCGGCGTCGGGTCCAGCGCGAGCTCGGCCAGCGTCTCGTCGACGACCACCGTGGTGCCGGCGGCGGCCGCGGCCGCGAACAGCCTCCGGCGGCCCTCGACGTCGAGCACCTGGCCGGTCGGGTTGTGGTGGTCGGGCACCACGTACGCCAGCGTGGGACGGACCCGGCGCAGGGTCGCCTCGAGCTGGTCCAGGGCCCACCCGTCCTCGCCGACCGGGACCGGCACCGGTCGCAGCCCGGCGGCCCGGACGGCGGTGAGGGCGTTGGGATAGGCGGGGTCCTCCACGAGCACCCGGTCGCCCGGCCGGGCCAGGGCGCGCAGCACCAGGGCGAGCGCGTGCTGGGCGCCGTTGGTGACGTGGACCTGCTCGGCGCCGGTGGGCAGCCCGCGTGCGGTGTGCCGGTCGGCCACGGCTGCGCGCAGCACGGTCAGGCCGTCGACGGAGTAGCCGGGGCCGGGCAGGTGGCGCGGCAGCTCGGCCACCGCGGAGCGCATCGCCGCGCCGACGGCGGAGGGGGCCGGCGGGGCGGCGTGCACCAGGTCGATGACCTGGTCCGGCGGTGCGTCGACGGAACCCGCGCCGACGCCGTGCGGGGCGTCCGGCAGGCCGAAGGCCTGCTGCGGACCGTGCTCTGCACGACCCCCGCCGCGGTCGCCCGGCAGACAGGTCCAGCTGCCCGAGCCCTGGCGGCTGGCCAGGAAACCCTCGGCGCGCAGCCGCTCGTAGGCCGCGGTGACGGTGGTCCGGCTCAGCCCGAGCGCGGCGGCCAGCTCGCGCTCGGAGGGCAGGCGGGTGCGCAGGGGCAGCCGGCCGTCCAGCACGAGCAGGGACACCCGGGCGGCCAACGCTGCGTATGCCGCACCGCCGGCCCGCTCCCAGCCCGCGAGCAGCCGGGCCAGGGTGACCGCGCCGAGCACCCGGTCGTAGGGCGTGGGGCGGCGGGCTGGCCGGGAGCTGGTGGGCACGCGGGCCACTCTCGCGCAACTGGCCCTGGAAAGGAAGGCCAATCATCGGGCAGGCTGCGCAGCATGGCTCCGCTGCCCCCCGCTCCCCGCCCGCTGGCCCGCCTGATCGCCCCCGCGCCGGCGACCGGCCCCGCCCTCGGGCGCCGGCTCCTGCAGCTCTACGCCGGGCTGGTGCTCTACGGCGCGAGCATGGCGGTGATGATCCGGGCCGGGCTCGGCCTGGACCCGTGGGACGTGTTCCACCAGGGCCTGACCCACCTGGTGCCGCTGTCCTTCGGCACCGTCACCATCGCCGTCGGGGCGCTCGTGCTGCTGGCCTGGTGGCCGCTGCGGCAGCGGCCGGGGATCGGCACGGTGAGCAACGTCGTCGTCATCGGCCTGGTCGTGGACCGGGTGCTCGCGGTGCTGCCGGCACCCGACGCGCTGGCCCTGCGGGTGCCGATGATGCTGGCGGCCGTGGTCCTGAACGGCCTGGCCGGCGCGCTCTACATCGGCGCCGGGCTCGGGCCCGGCCCGCGCGACGGGCTGATGACCGGCCTGGTCCGGCGCACCGGCGCCTCGGTGCGCCTGGTCCGCACCGGGATCGAGCTCACCGTCCTCGCCACCGGGTGGCTGCTGGGCGGAAGCGTGGGGATCGGCACCGTCGTCTACGCGCTCGGGATCGGGCCGGTGCTGCACGTGCTGATGCCGCGGTTCGCGCTCGACCGGGCCGGCGCGCCGGTCGTCGTCCCAGCTGCTGTCCCGGCCGTGCTGGCGGCGGACGACGCTGTCGACGCCGTCCCTGCCCCCGCCGACGCCGCGGCTAGGGTGACCGGGTGAGCAGCGAGCAGCAGGGCTTCGAGACCCTCGCCATCCATGCCGGGCAGGAGCCGGACGCCACCACCGGGGCGGTCGTCCCGCCGATCTACCAGGTCTCGACCTACAAGCAGGACGGCGTCGGCGGGCTGCGCGGCGGCTACGAGTACAGCCGCAGCGCCAACCCCACCCGCACCGCTCTGGAGGAGTGCCTCGCCGCGCTCGAGGGCGGGGCCCGCGGCCTCGCCTTCGCCAGCGGCCTGGCCGCCGAGGACACCCTGCTGCGCACCGTCCTGGCGCCCGGCGACCACGTCGTCATCCCGGGCGACGCCTACGGCGGCACCTACCGTCTGTTCGCCAAGGTCCTCTCGCGCTGGGGCGTGGACCACACCCCGGCCGGCGACGACGCCGACTCGCTGGCCGCCGCCGTGCAGCCCGGGCGCACCAAGCTGGTCTGGGTCGAGACGCCCACCAACCCGTTGCTCAACATCACCGACCTGGCCGCCGCGGCCGATGTCGCGCACGGCGCGGGCGCGCTGCTCGTGGTGGACAACACGTTCGCCTCGCCCTATCTGCAGCAGCCGCTGTCCTTCGGCGCCGACGTCGTCGTGCACTCCACCACCAAGTACATGGGCGGCCACTCCGACGTCGTCGGCGGTGCGCTGGTGGCCGCCGACGCCGAGCTGGGCGACCGGCTCGCCTTCCACCAGAACGCGATGGGCGCCGTCGCGGGCCCGTTCGACGCCTGGCTGGTGCTGCGCGGCATCAAGACCCTGGGCGTGCGGATGGACCGGCACTGCGCCAACGCCGAGCGGGTGGTGGAGCTGCTGTCCGCGCACCCGGCCGTCACCCAGGTGCTCTACCCGGGCCTGCCCTCGCACCCCGGTCACGACATCGCGGCCAAGCAGATGCGCGGCTTCGGCGGCATGGTCTCCTTCCGGGTCGCCGGCGGCGAGCAGCAGGCGCTCGAGGTCTGCAACCGGGCCGGGGTGTTCACCCTCGGCGAGTCCCTCGGCGGAGTCGAGTCGCTCATCGAGCACCCGGGCCGGATGACCCACGCCAGCGCCGCCGGCTCGCCGCTGGAGGTGCCGGACGACCTGGTGCGCCTCTCGGTCGGCATCGAGACGGTCGACGACCTCCTGGCCGACCTCACCCAGGCGCTGGGCTAGCACTCGAGCCTGGTCGGACCAGCTTTGGAACGCGTCTGCTGCGTCGACGTCGGGTCGACGTTCACCAAGGCCGCGCTGGTCGACCTCGCCGACGGCACCCTGCTCGGCACCGCCACCCACCCGACGACGTCGACCACGGACGTGCTGGTCGGCGTTGACGCCTGCCGCGGGAAGCTGGGGGCCGGCGACGAGGTGCCGGTGCTGGCGTGCTCGTCGGCCGGCGGCGGTCTCCGACTGGCTGTCGTGGGCTACGAGCGGGTCGTCACCGCCGAGGCCGGCTACCGGGTCGGCCTCTCCGCGGGCGCACGGGTGGTGCACGTGTCGGTGGGCGAGCTGGACCGCGCCGGGGTCGAGGCGCTGCTGGCCGACCGCCCCGACGTCGTGCTGCTGGTGGGCGGCACCGACGGCGGCAACGCCGAGGTCCTGCTGCACAACGCCCGGAAGCTGGCCGCCAGCCGGCTGAAGGTGCCGGTGGTGGTCGCCGGGAACGTCGACGCCCGCGACGAGGTGGTGGCGCTGCTGGAGGAAAGACGCAAGAAGGTCATCGCCTGCGCCAACGTCCTACCGGAGATAGGAGTCCTCGAGCCCAGGCCGGCGCGCGAGGCGATCCGCGAGGTCTTCATCCGCCACGTGATCGGCGGCAAGGGCCTGTCCCGCGGGCCGCGGTTCGCCGCGATGGTGCGCGCCGCCACTCCCGACGCCGTGCTGGCCGGAGTGGAGCTGCTGGCCGACGGCGCCGGCGACGTGCCCGGGGTCGGCGACGTGCTCGTCGTCGACGTCGGCGGCGCCACGACGGACGTCTACTCCGTGGTGGCGCCGGAGGAGGAGGCCGAGCTGCACGCCGAGGTGAGCGGCACCATGTGGCGCGCCCGCACGGTGGAGGGCGATCTCGGCATGCGGTGGAACGCGCCGGGCGTCGTCGAGGCCGCGGTGGGGGAGCGGCTGCTGGCGGACGTTACCGAGGAGAAGTCGTTGCGGGAGGCGGCAGACGCGCTGCACGCGGACGTCTCCTACGTGCCGTCGGAGGATCCGGATGGCGACGTCGCCCGGGCGGTGGACGCGCGCCTGGCGGAGCTGGCCGTCACCGTGGCCCTGCGCCGGCACGCTCGGCCCGGCGGCCGCGACCTGCGCCGGGTGCGGCTGGTGGTCGGCAGCGGCGGCGTGCTGCGCCACGGGGCGGCGGGGCTGCGCGCGCAGGTGCTCGCCCCGGCGACCGGTGACCGGGCCGGCGGATGGAAGCTGCCCGAGCACGCCGACGTCGTCGTCGACGCCCGCTACGTGCTGGCGGCGGCCGGGCTGCTCGCCGCCGAGCACCCTGCCGCTGCCGCTCGACTGGTCCGCTCGCTGCTGCCCTGAGTCCGCGCGGGCGCCCGGCATGAAGGGCGACTTTGTTCCATAGGTTCGTATGAAGGGTCCCTTCACCCAATCAGTCCGGCCACACGGCGGTCGGCATGACAGCTGCGTGCAGCCGGTGGAGCCGGCCCGGAGAGTGCGTCGTAGGGTGCCCGCCGTGAGCGACAGCGCCCTCCCCGCCACCGCCGCCGGCATCGCCGCCGAGGTCCGCGCCGGCCGCCTCTCGCCCCGCGCCGCCGTCGAGGCGTCATTGGAGCGGATCGCCCGGATCGACCCCGAGCTGCACGCGTTCGTCCTCGTGCGTGCGCAGCCGGCGCTCGAGGAGGCCGACGCGGTCGCGGCCCGCGCGGACCTGGCCGAGCTGCCGCTGGCCGGCGTTCCCGTGGCCATCAAGGACAACGTCGCCGTGGCCGGGCACCCCACGCGCGCGGGGTCGGCGGCCACCTCGGACCGGCCGGAGAGCCACGACCACGAGGTGGTGCGGCGGCTGCGGGCGGCCGGCGCGGTGGTGGTCGGCAAGACCACCACGCCCGAGTTCTGCGTGTGGGGCACCACGGACAGCGTCTACGGCGTCACCCGCAACCCGTGGGACCTCACCCGCACCCCGGGCGGCTCCTCCGGGGGCAGCGCGGCGGCGGTGGCGGCCGGGATGGTGCCGGTGGCCCTGGGCAACGACGGCATGGGCAGCATCCGCAACCCCGCCGGCTGCTCCGGGCTGGTGGGGGTCAAGCCCGGCTTCGGCGTGGTGCCCTCCGGGCTCGGCCCCACCGACTGGTACGGCATGGCCGAGAACGGCCCGCTGGCCACCACCGTGCAGGACGCCGCCCTGTTCCTCTCGGTGCTGGCCGACCGCCCGGAGCTCTCGCAGGTCCGCGAGCCGGACCGGCCGCTGCGGGTCGCGGTGAGCCTCAAGCCGCCGGTGGCCGGGGTGGTCGTGGACCGCGAGCACGCCCGCGCGGTGGTGCGCACGGCCACGGCGCTGGAGGCGGCGGGCCACACGATCGTCCGCGTCGACCCGCCCTACCCGCAGTCGATGGCGCTGGCCGGGCTCGCCCGCTGGTTCGCCGGCCCCCTGGACGACGTCGAGACTGTGGACGAGTCCCTCGTCTCCGCCCCGGTGCGCACCCATGCGCGGATCGGCTTGGTGACCCGGCGCTTCATCCGCCCCGAGCAGCGCGAGGCCTGGCGGGCCACCCTGGCGGGCTTCTTCGCCGACCACGACGTGCTGATCACCCCGACGCTGGCCCGCCCGCCCATCGAGGCCGATCCGCACCGCCGCCGCGGCTGGCTGTCGACGATCCTCGCCAACGCCCGCTACGGCCCGTTCGCCGCGCCCTGGAACGTGGCCGGCTGGCCGGCGGCCGCGGTGCCGGCGGGTGTGCACCCGTCGGTCGGCACGCCGCTCTCGGTCCAGCTGGTCGCCCCCGAGGGGCAGGAGCCGCTCCTGCTCGGCCTCGCCGCCCAGCTCGAGCGGCTGCGCCCGTGGATCCGGGTGGCCCCGCGCTACGCGTCGGCGGAGCTGGTGTGAGCCGGTCCCGTCCCGGATCTTGAGGCAAACCCCCGCTCAGCAGGGTGTGTGATGTCTAGAGACATCCCGGACGGTGTTGATGTCTTGTCACATCGTGGACGATCGGCGGGGTCGGGCGCGTCCTTCGGGCGTTTTGCCGCTGCGGTAGTAGCGCTGGGCGGGGGTGATCTGGACGCTGGCCAGGACTTCGCCGTTGTCGTCGACGATGGTGACCTGGGGGCCGTCTTGGACGGCGGTGACTCTCGTGCCGGCGTGTTCGACGCCGATGTGGATGCGTTTGCCGGCGGCGGCGGCGACGCCGTTGACGGCGACCTTGGCGCGGGTGGCTCGGTGCTGGTCGGTCAGGGCCGGGCGGGCCGGCGCGGGGCGGGCCGGAGTGAGCGGCAGCGGCGCCTGTGGGTCGGCGGTGAGGGCTTGGGCGGGGGTGCGCCCGTCCCGGCCCAGGGCCTGGTGGGGGCGTTCGGTGTTGTAGACGGTGTCGAAGGTCCCCAGCAGGGTCTGGAGTTCTTCGATGCTGCCCGCGGGTGGGCGGGCCCGAAGCCACTGCTGCAGGGTGCGGTGCATCCGCTCGTTCTTGCCGCAGGTCTGGGGGTGGCGGGGGCTGGAGGCGATCGGGGTGACCCCGTGCTGGCGCAGGTGGGTCTCCAGACGGCCGCGGTGCCCGCGGCGGGAGGGGTTGAACGCCAGCCCGTTGTCGCTGAGCAGACGCAGCGGCAGCCGGCCGGTGCGGGCCTGGGCCTTGGCGACCACGGCCATCGCGCCGGCGGCGTTCTCGGTGCGGGTGACGTGCCAGCCCAGCTGGGCGCGGGAGTGGTCGTCGCTGACCTGGTAGATGCTCACCTTGGACCCGTCGGCCAGCGGCCAGGAGAAGGCGTCCAGCTGCCAGCAGTCGTGCACGTTCGCGAACTCGAACCGCCGCCAGGACGAGCGCGGGCGTTTCTGGGGCTGCGGGACGACCGCGCCGCGGCGGCGGAAGATCGCCGCCAGGGTCGACACCCCGGGCACCGCCGCGCCGTCCCCGCCGGCCAGGGCCAGCATCCGGTGGCGCACCGAGACCGGCCCGTTGTCCAGGCCCTGCTCGGCCAGCTCTTTGCGCACCCGCAGCGCGGTGTCCTCCACGTGCGCCGGGGTGGCCCCCGCGGGGCGCAGCGGGCGCCGTGAACGGGGCACCAGCGCCCCGGCCACCCCTTCCTGGACGGCCCGTTTGCGCAGCTCGTAGAACTGGGACCTGGAGATGCCGTGCTCGGCGCAGAACGCCGTCACCGCCCCCCGAGGGGCATCCGCCGGCCACGTCGCGATCCGCATTCGAAGGTCCACCCGGACCGACCCTTCCGCCATGACCGCAGCGTGCAGTCACGACCACGAAGCGTCCGGGATCTCCCTAGACAGAACTGTCCGCCATCTCAAGAGACAGAGCACCGCTCAGCAGGGTGCACAGCGCATCATGATCCGCCCGGCCGCCCCCCCGCCCGACGGGAGCCGCCGCCGGCCGCTCCCGTCACCAGCGCCGCCGACCTTGCCCGGACGGTCCGCACCGGCACGGCGGCAACGCCTCACCCCTCCGCGAGCTGCTCCCCCTCCGGCTCCAGCACCGGCTTGGGCACCGGGACGTGCCGGGTCTCCGGCATGGTCGCGGTCATCAGCACGCCGGCGCCGAGGATGGCCGCGGTGACCAGCCAGGCGACCTCGTAGGAGGAGGCGTCGACGATGAGCCCGGCCGCGATCGGGCCGATGACCGCGCCGAAGTCGCTGGCCATGCCGAACGCGGCGACGACGGTGCCGGAGCGCCCGTGCGCGACGTCGCCGACGACGGCCGCGGGCGCGACGCCGAGGAAGGCCGACCCCACGCCGAGCAGCACCAGGGCGGCCACGTAGGCCGCCACGTGCGGCACGAGCGCGAGCACGAGGGTGGCGGCGGCGGTCAGGGCGCCGCCCAGCAGCATCGCCGGGCGACGGCCCACGCTGTCGGCGAGGCGTCCGGCCGGCAGGAGCAGCAGCGCCTGCCCGACGCTGGAGGCCACCAGGCCGACGCCCACCCAGACCGCGCTGCGGTGCAGGCTCTCGACGACGAACAGCGGCAGCAGCGAGCTGCGCACCCCGAACAGCGCCCAGCCGGTGCCGAAGTTGACCGTGAGGGCGCTGCGGTACGGCCGGGTGCGCAGGGCGTCGCGCAGGGAGACGCCCGACGTCGCGCGCTGGGCGTGCTCCCGCTCGGCCAGCGGGGTGTGCGCCAGGAACGCCAGGCCGATGGCGCCGGCCACGGCGAGCGTGCCGGCGTAGACGAAGAAGGGAACCCGGGCCGAGCCGGCCGTCACCACGCCGCCGAGGGCCGGCCCGGCGATCCCGCCCACCAGGAAGCCGCCCTGGTAGAGCCCGGTGGCCCGCCCGCGCTGCTCGGGTGGAGCCACCCGCAGCACCAGGCTGACGGCGCTCACGGTGAACATCGCCGAGCCCACGCCGCCGATCCCGCGCAGCACCAGCAGCTGCAGGTAGCTCTGCGCCAGCCCGGCCAGCAGGCTCGAGACGGCCACGATGCCGATGCCGGTCGCCAGGACGACCCGCTCGCCGAGCCGGTCGACCAACCGGCCGCCCCCGAAGGCGGAGACGAGCCGCATCAGGGCGAAGGCGCTGACCACGGCCCCGGCCGCGGTCAGGCCCACACCGAACTGCCGGGCGAACAGCGGGATCGCCGGCGCCACGACGCCGAACCCCAGCGCCACCGAGAACGCGACGCCGGACAGCACCGCGATCTCGCGGGGCAGGTCCGAGAACGGCGAGCGCACGGGGGCGAAGCCTACGTAACGCGGCGCGAGACGGCTGCGCCGGCCCGGCTGGACCGCGTGGTGCGCGAGCGGCGCCGACCGGTCGGTGCGACCGGTCGCGGGGGCCCCCCCCCGGACAAAGGGCAAAAAAACACACCCCCCACGAGACAACAAACAAGGCGGGGCACTGGTCTTC
>JBQCIO010000039.1:0-25256 GCA_051953655.1 Motilibacteraceae bacterium | reverse complement strand
CGGCATCGCTCTCGGGCGCTCTGGTCTCGTCGTGTCCGTCGTTGCCCTCGCCGGCCGGGCGGTCGGCGCGATGCGGGTCGCGGCGGGCCTCCCCCGTACGACGGGCGGAGCGTTCCGCGTGCTTGCCGGCCGTGCGCTCGGCCGGCGCCCAGCGGTAGCGGTCGTAGCGCACCGGGCGGGGCGCGCCCTCGTCCTGCGGGGCGCGGTCGAGGTGGTCGGCGAAGCCGGGCAGGCCCGTGGCGTCGTCCGCGCGCGCGGACCGGTCCGCGGAGCGGGGCGGCGCTGCGGGGGCGGGAGCCAGAGCGGGGAGGGCGGTCATGCGGAGCTCCTTCCAGCGAGGGAGAGGACCTTGCTGACGTAGGCCTGGGTCTCGGGGTAGGGCGGGATGCCGCCGGCCTGCTTCACCGCGCCGGAACCGGCGTTGTAGGCGGCCAGGGCGAGGTCGGTGCGCCCGCCGAACTCCTCCTGCAGCGAGGCGAGCAGCCGGGCCGCACCGGAGATGGCCTGGTCCGGCTGCATCGGGTCGACGCCGAGCGAGCGCGCGGTGGCCGGCATGAGCTGCATCAGCCCCTGGGCACCGGCCGGGCTGATGGCATCGGCCTGGAAGCCGGACTCCACCTGAGCCACGGCCGTGAGCAGCTGCACCGGCACGCCGGTGGCGGCCGAGGCGGCGCGGAACGAGGCGGCGTAGGGCTGCGCAGCCGCCGGAAGGCCCGGCGACGACGTCGGCGCGCCGGCCCAGGCCGGGACCGACGACGCCTGCTGCACGACGGTCCTCGACTGCGGCGCGGCGCCCGGCTGGCTGTCCCCGGCGACGCGCCGGATGGCGACCACGCCGGAGGGGACCGGGACGACGTCGACGTTCTTGCCCGGTCGTGGCGCCTGCACCATCCGGCCGTCGCCGAGGTAGATGCCCACGTGGTCGATGCCCGGCTGCTTGGTGCCGTTGTCGAAGAACAGCAGGTCGCCGGGCACGGCCGCGGAGAGCGACGGCACGGCGACGCCGGCGCGGGCCTGGTCGGCCGCCACCCGCGGCAGCGAGATGCCCAGCTGGCGGAAGACCACCTGCACCAGGCCGGAGCAGTCCAGGCCGGTGCGCGGGTCGGTGCCGCCCCAGACGTAGGGGACGCCGACGTAGCCGGTGGCCAGGTCCGCGGCCCGCTGGCCCACGGTCAGTGCACCGGTCGTCCCCGTGGTGGCCGGAGAAGTCGAGCCGAGCGCGAGCGCGTCGGTGGCCGCGGACAGGTCGGTGCCGAAGTCGCCCGACGTGGCCAGGGCAGCCGCGGAGGAGCTCTCCGACGGAGCGTCGGAGGTCGGCGCCACCGTGGGTGACCCGGCGAGGAACCCGAAGCGGGACTGGATGGCGGCGATCCGGCTCTGGACGTCCGCGACGGCCGGGAAGGTCATGCTCATCGCGAGGCCTCGGGACCGGGCACCTGCGGCCGGCGGGACGTGGCGCGCTCGTCGAGCTCGCGCTGCTCGGCGCGCTCGTCCTCGAGCCGCACCGCCTCCTCGTGCCGCTCGGCGAGCCGCTCCACGCCGCGGGCAGCGGCGCGGGCCGCTGCCCAGCCGTCCAGCGCCTCGGCCACACCGGCCTCGCGGTCCCGCCGCGCGGTGCGGGCCGCGGCGGCGTCGCGGGCGAGGGACAGCCGGGCGCTGGTGGTGGCGATCCAGTCGACGTAGGTCGCGCTCCCCGGCGCCACCCCTCCGTCGAGGCGCACCTCGAGCTCCTGCTCGCGCTGCACGGCCAGGGCCAGCTCGGCGCGGGCGGCGGCCACGGCGGCCGCGGCCTTGTCCTCCTGCACCTTGCGCACCCGCAGCACGGCGGCGAGGGGGAACTTCCGGTTCATGCGGCGGCTCCGAGGGGGCCGCGGCCGAGCAGGTCGCCCAAGCCGGTCCACGCCGACGCGGCGTCGGAGCGCTCGTCGAGGTCCTGGCGCAAGAATCCGTCGATCTGCTGGCGCAGCATGACCGCGCGGTCGACGTCGGGGTTCGTGCCCGCGGCGTAGGCGCCGATCTCGAGCAGCTCGCGGGCGTCCCGGTGCGCGGCCATGAGACGGCGCAGCTCGATGGCCGCCTCGCGCTGCGGTCGGCTCGTCACGGCGTTCGCGACCCGGGACACCGACTCGAGCACGTCGATGCTCGGGAAGTGCCCGGCGGTGGCCAGGCGGCGGGTCAGCACGACGTGCCCGTCGAGGATCGAGCGGGCGGCGTCGCCGATGGGCTCGTTGTGGTCGTCGCCCTCCACCAGGACGGTGTAGATGCCGGTGATGCTGCCGCGCTCCCCCGGCCCCGCGCGCTCGAGCAGCCTGGGCAGCAGGGCGAACGTGCTCGGCGGGTAGCCGCGGGTGGCCGGCGGCTCGCCGGCCGAGAGGCCCACCTCGCGCTGCGCCATGGCCATGCGGGTGAGCGAGTCCATCATCAGGACGACGTCGCGGCCCTCGTCGCGGAACCACTCCGCGATCCGGGTGGCCACGAACGCGGCGCGCAGGCGCACCAGCGGCGGCTCGTCGGAGGTGGCCACGACGACGACGGAGCGGGCCAGGCCCTCCGGGCCTAGGTCGTTCTCGAGGAACTCGCGCACCTCGCGGCCACGCTCACCCACCAGGGCGATGACGGAGACCTCGGCGTCCGTGCCGCGCGCGATCATCGAGAGCAGGCTGGACTTTCCCACGCCCGAGCCGGCGAAGACGCCGATGCGCTGACCACGGCCGACCGGCACCAGCGAGTCCATCGCGCGCACGCCGACCGAGAGCTGACGCTCCACCCGGCCGCGCAGCAGCGGATTGGGCGCGCTGGCGTCCACCGGCACGGTGGGCAGCCCGTCCAGCGCCGGGCCGCCGTCGATCGGGCGGCCAAGGCCGTCGAGCACACGGCCGCGGAGCGCCTCTCCTACGGAGACTCGGAGCGCGGAGCCGGTCGCGACCACCGGCAGGCCGGCGCGGATGCCGGAGACCGACCCGATCGGCTGGCACGCCAGACCGTCCGGCGTCACGGCGACCACCTCGGCGGCGACGTCGCCCTCCGGCGCCTGCACCTGGACCAGGTGGCCGACGGCGGCGTTCAGGCCGCGGACGGTCACGGTGAGGCCCACCACGCCGGTCACCTGCCCGGTGACGAGCGGCGCGGCGGCCCCGAGGGCCCGGTCGAGACCGGGCAGGAAGCGGGAGGCGACGGCGGTCACGGCAGCAGCACCTCGCGGGCGCGCAGCACGGCGGTCTCGAGGCGGGCGTCGACGCGGGTGGCGTCGCAGTCGGCGACAGCACCGCCGACGCCGACGGACGGGTCGGCGGTCAGGAGCACCGCGCGGCCGCCGACGGTGATCTCCGACGAACCGCCGGAGGCTGCGACGAGCGAGGCGTGGTCCGACGGGTTCAGCCGCACGACGACGCGCGAACCCTGCGGGGCGAGGTCTAGCGCGCGCAGGAGCGCGGTGCGGCCCGGCTCGGGGTCCAGATCGACCTCGCGGCCGAGCACCGCGGCAGCCAGCGACAGCGCGGCCTCGACGACGGCGTCGCGCAGATCCTCGGCCTGCGGCAGCGCACGGCGCTCGAGCTCGGTCGCAGCCCGCTGGACGGCGTCGACGGCACGGTGGAAGGCGAGGCTGCGCGAGGCCTCGGCGGCCTCCTGGGCCGATGCCAGCGCGGCGGCGCGCTGCTCGGCGTCGGCGACGGCCGCGGCCTGCCCGGCGGCCCAGCCCTCGGCGTATCCCTGGGCGCGGGCGGCGGTCCGCACCTCCTCGGCAACCTCCTCGAAGGCGGCCTCCAGACGCGGGTCCGCAAGGCGCGGGTCGAGCCGCACCGACCCGTCCGCCGCGCGCAGGAACCGGCTGTGCCGCAGGTCGGTGTCGAGCCGGGCCGGGGCGAAGGCGGCCGCCGCGGCGCCGCGCAGCACCGGCGCCTCAGGCGACGAACTCATCGTCCGACCCGCGACGCACGACCAGCTGACCGGCCTCCTCCAGGCCACGGATGGCCTGGACGATCTTCATCTGCGACTCCTCCACGGTGCGCAGACGCACCGGGCCGAGCATCTCGATCTCGTCGGCGAGGTTCTCCGCCGCGCGCTCGGACAGGTTGCGCATGACCTTCTCGCGCACGTCCTCGCGCACGCCCTTGAGGGCAGTGGCCAGGTCCGCGGTCTCGACCTGGCGCAGCACCAGCTGCACGCCGCGGTCGTCGAGACTGACGATGTCCTCGAACATGAACATCCGGCTGCGGACCTCTTCGGCCAGCGCCGGGTCACGGCCCTCCAGCCCCTCGAGGATGAGCCGCTCGGTGGCCCGGTCGCTGCGGTTGATGATCTCGACCAGCGGGGTGAGGCCGCCGATCTCGGACAGGTCCGCAGGCTGCAGCACCGAGGACAGCTTGCGCTCCAGCGTCCGCTCGACCTGCTTGATGATGTCGGGCGAGGTGCGGTCCATGACCGCGATGCGGTGCGCGACGTCGGCCTGCAGCTCCGGAGCGAGACCGGACAGGATCGTCGAGGCCTGGTCGGCGGTCATGTGCGCCAGCACCAGCGCGATGGTCTGCGGGTGCTCGTCCTGCAGGAAGGACAGCACCTGCCGCGGGTCGGCGCGGTGCAGGAACTGGAACGGCATCTCCATCACGGCGGCGGAGAGCCGGCTGAGGATCTCCCCGGCGCGACCCTCGCCCAGGCTGGCCTCGAGGACCTCCTGGGCGAAGCCGAACCCGCCCTGCCCGACGTACCGGCGCGCGGTGACGAGCTGGTGGAACTCGGTGACGACCTCGTCGGCCTCGGTGGGGTCGAGCTGCTGCAGCCGGACGATCTCGGCCATCAGCTCCTCGACCTCGGCCTCGCGCATCTCCGCGAGCACCTTGGTGGTGGCCTCGCGGCCCATCTGCACGAGCAGGATCGCGGCCTTGCGCACGCCGCTCCCGGTCATGGTGCCGGCCACGGCTCAGCCCCTCCGGTCCGCGAGCCAGCCGCGCAGGAGCTGCGCGACCTCCTCGGGCTGCTGCTGCACGAGCTGGCCGATCTCGTCGCGGGCCAGGGCGGCCAGCTGGGCGGCCGGGTCCGGGGCGGGAGCGGGCTCGAGCGCAGCGATGGCGACGTTGCCCGTGCCGGTCAGCTCGCCGGCCGGCTGGCTGTTCGCCAGCTCCAGGCTGCGCTGCAGCGCCTCGATCTGCAGCCGCTCCTCGTCGGTCAGCGCCGGCGCCTTGCGGCGCTTGCGACCGGCGAGCAGGGCGTAGAGGACGACGAGCACGACCAGGCCGACCAGGCCACCGGTCTTGATGAGCGACATCCGCGACGCGGTCTGCTCGGCCTTCTTGGCCTCGGCCAGCTGGGTCTGGGCGTCCTTCTCCGCGCTCTGGTCGAAGGGCATCCGGCTGACCTGGATGGTGTCGCCGCGGGCCGACGTGATGCCGGCCGCGCTGGCCACCAGGGCCTGCACCTGCGCCGGGTCGATGGTTCCGGCGGTGCGGGTGTCCAGCAGGACTGCCACGTTCAGCTTGCGCACGGTGCCGGGGGCGGACTTGCGCTGCTCCACCACCTTGCCCACGGCGTTGTTCACCGTGGCGGAGTCCTTCTGGTAGTTGTTCGCGCCCGGGGTCGCGTTGCCGGCCGGCACCGAGATGTTGTCCGGGCCGAGCACGCCACCGACCGCGGTCCCACCGGCTCCGGTCCACTTCTCGGTCGTCGTCGTGCTGGCGACCGGCGGGACGGTCTTGTCGTAGACGTACTTCTCGGTGGTCGTGTCGGTGGTGTCGTAGTCGAGGTCGGCGGTGAGGCGGACCACGCTGTGGCCAGGGCCGACGACGCGATCGAGCATGTCCTGCAGGGACTGGCTCATCCGGTCCTCGTAGGCCCGGGTCTGGTCGCTGCGGGTGTCCGCGCCGGCGCCGCCGGCGGTGCCCTGGGCGGACAGCACCCGGCCCTTGCCGTCGGCCACGGTCACCATGTCCGGCGTCAGGCCCGGCACGCTGGAGGCCACCAGGTTCGTCACCGCCTGCACCTGCTGGCTGGTGAGGTCCTGCCCGGCCTTGGTCTGCACCAGCACCGAGGCGGTGGGCTTGTCGCTGTCCTTGGTGAAGACGTCCTTCTGCGGGATGGCGAGGTTCACCACCGCGGCGTCGACGCCCTGGATCGACTGGATGGTCTTGGCCAGCTCGCCCTCCAGGGCGCGCTGGTAGGCCACCTGCTGCTGGAACTGGGAGGAGGTCATGCCCTGCTTGTCCAGCAGCGACCAGCTGGAGGAGTCGTTGGCCGGCAGGCCCTGGCCGCTCATCTGCAGCCGGACCGCGTCCACCTGCCCCTGCGGCACCATGATCGTCGCGCCACCGTTGGCCAGCTTGTAGGGCGTGCCGGCGCTGTTGAGCTTGTCCACGATCGCCGAGGCGTCCGACGCGGCGAGGTTGGAGAATAGGGGCGCGTAGGTGGGGGTGGAGGCCCAGCGGTTGAACAGCAGCGCCCCGAGCGCGAGGCCGAGCACCGCGAGCACGGTGACGACCTTCTGGCCGAGGGTGAAGTCGCCGAAGGTACGGCCGGCCCGCCGGGCCGCGCCGAGCAGGTTCTGCCCCATCAGATCTGCATCCGCATGATCTCGTTGAACGCGTCGACGGCCTTGTTGCGCAGGGTCACCGCGAGGTCGGTGGCCAGCTGCGCCTGGGTCGCCGCGATCGTGTAGTCGTGGACGTCCTTGAGGTCGCCGGTGGCGGCCTGGACAGCGAGGGTGTCCGCGTTGGCCTGGGTGGCCTGCAGGCTGTCGACGCCCTTGGCGAGGATGCTCGCGAAGTCGGCACCGTCGGCGCCATTCGTTCCTGTGACGTTCTGTGCCTGCTGCGCCGGCGCAGCCGCGGACAGCGGCGCGACCGGAGCGATGGGCAGGCTGATCGGCGAGATGCTCACGCGCCCCTCCCGAGCTGGATCGCGTTCTGGTAGGCCTCCTGGGCGCTCTTCACGACCTGCAGGTTCGCCTCGTAGCCGCGCTGGGCCATGATCAGCTGCGTCATTTGGGAGCCGAGATCGATGTCCGGCAGTCGTACGTTGCCGTCCTTGTCCGCCAGCGGGTTCTGCGGGTCGTAGACCACGCGGCCCTGCGCGGAGCCGAACCGCACCCCGGCGACGTCGACGCCGCCGTCACCGCTGCCGTACTCGCGGGCCTGCGCCACGACGTAGCGGGCTTGGAAGGCGTTCTCGCTGGTCGGCTTGACCGTGTTGATGTTGGCGATGTTGTCCGAGACCGCGTCGAGCCACTTGCGGTAGACGGTGACACCGCTCGCGCTGATCCCCAGCGCTCCGAACAGGCCGCTCATGAGGTCCTCATCGCCGAACGCAGCATGGAGAACTGGTTGTCCACCGCACGAAGGGCCAGCTGGTAGCGCAGCCCGGTGTCGATGTTGGACAGCGTCTCCTCGTCGAGGTTGACGTTGTTGCCGTCCTCGCGCGTCGGCTCGAGCGAGCGGGCCACCGAAGGCGCCACCGCGGGGCTCTGCCCGCTCGCGAGCGCGTCCTTGAGAGCGGACTCGAACTGGACCTTGCCGGCCAGGAATCCCGGGGTCTGGATGTTGGCGATGTTGTCGGCAATGGTGCGCTGCCGCATCGCCAGACCGTTGAGCGCGCTGTGCAGCGCGACGGTCGTCACGTCATCGAACACGAAGAGACTCGCCACCAGTTCGTCGAAGATGCCGAAAAGGGGTCCGCCGAGTCCGTGGCGGGTGCGAGCGATCCGTGCTCAGTGTGTTGATCGGCCGGGCCGGTCAGGATCTGAAGCAAGTCTCTGCTGGTGAACCGTGCGCTTGTTCAGACGGGAAGCAGAGCCAGCTCCTGGCTCACGTCGACGCCCCGTCGGGCCGCCTCGGCCAGGGCCACGCGGGCCGCCGGTAGGTCGCCGAGAAGGGCTCGAGCCAGCGCCAGCGATCGCCAGGCGGTTGCGCTCCCCCACCGACGGCCGGAGGCATCGACGAGCTCATCATGGGAGACGCAGCGCTCGAGCGTGCTCACTCCCTCGACGACGGAACCCTGGAACACCAGCGCCTGCCCCTGCAGATGGTCGCAGTAGGCCGCCTGGACTCCGTGGCCGCGCAGGTGCTCGGTGAGCGCGAGGACCAGGTCGTGCTCGCCCGCCCCCAGCAGCAGCCGGGCCATGAAGTCCGCGGCGGCCAGCCCAGGGGGCCCCTCGCGGTCCAGCGCGTACGCCTGCCCGAGGACCTCCAGGGCCTGCTGCCGCCGGCCACTGGCGATGAGGGACCGGCCTAGGTCGAGCAGCAGCGCCGCTCGTCGACGGGGCGGCGACTGCTCGGGGAGATTCCTCAGCTCGGCTGCCAAGAGCTCGGCGTTGCGCAGCCCCTTCGCCTCGTCGTCGGCCGGGTTGGCATAGCCGTGGTGCACCAGCAACCCGACCTCGGCCGGCAGCAGTGGCCCGGTGGCCAGCTCGCCGCGGGCGTCGACCAGCTGTTCGTGTGCCGCGCCCGCGTAGCGCATCTCGCTGGGGCGGTAGAGCCGTGAGGACTCGATGGTCCAACCTTCCCGGCCCGACCCCGGCGCCGCGACGTTGCGCACCAGGAACCGCGGGGCGACTCCCTCCGGCTGGCGCCGGAGGACCTCGCGCAGCATCTGGGCGTCGGCCGAGAGCTGCTCGTCGGCGTCCACCACGAGGACCCAGTCGACGGGATGCCTCCGCCCGGCGAGCTCAGCGGCGGCGTTGCGTGCCGCCGAGAAATCGCCCGTCCAGGGGACGTCCACCACGGTCGCCCCGGCCCGCGAGGCCAGCTCGCGCGAGCTGTCCGAAGAGCCCGTATCGGCGACGACCACCGCGTCACACGCCTCGAGCAGGGGCGGTAGAGACCGCGGGAGCGCGGCCTCCTCGTCCTTGACGATGAGCACCGCAACCAGTGAGACCATGTCCGGCCTCACAGACTGGCATCGACGTAGACGGGAATCTCACGTCTCGCGCCGGAGCCGAGCTGCCGGACGTACGCCGCGTGACGCCGGTTGCCCATCATCGTATGGGCGATCTCAGCGGACACAGCGAGCTGGCGGTCGAGGATGTCCCGTGCGCGCTCGAGCAGGTGCTCCGGCAGCGGACCGGGCAGCTGCGGAGGGACCCACTGCGGCTGCTGCAGCGGCGGTGCCAGCGGGTCGTGACCACGCAGCAGCGCCTCGGCGCGGTCGACCTCCAGCTCGAGCTCGTCGAGCGCGGCGACCCACGCCACGTGGAAGTCGGCCGAGGTCACGTCAGGCTCCGGACGACTCGACGGCGACCTGGCGGGCCGCCTCGTGCCAGGCCTCGCGCAGCGGCTCGACGAGAGCTCGACAGGCGGCCGTTGCTGCCACGTCGTTCTGCACGTTGGCACGGATCAGTTCGCTGTGCAGGAAGGTGTAGATCGCCGCGAGCGCGGGACCGCCGTCCCACAGCTCGGGGCGCAGCCCGTCCTGGAGCGCGATGACGATGTCCTGCGCGTGCGCGAGCTGCTCGTTGGCCTTCTCCCGGTCGCCCGCCTGCTGGGCGAGCTCGGCCCGCTCCAGGTCGAGCACGAGCCGGTCGTAGAGCATGGTCAGCAGCTTGGCGGGGGAGGCCGTCGTCACCCCTGAGCTGACGTATCGGGCCCGTAGGGTTGTCCCGTTCACGGTCACGCCTTTCCTGTCAGCCTGTCAGCCCGTGGGCAGGGACGCGATCTGGCCGGCAAGCCAGTTGCCCTGGTCCTTGAGCTTGCCGAGGGCGACCTCGAGGTTGCTGAACTGGAGCTGCAGCGCCTGCTGCCGCTGGCTCAGCCGCACGTCCCAGCTGTCGATCTGGTCGTTCAGGTCGCGGATGTCGGAGTTCCGGCCGTTGATGGCCGTCGTGATGGAACCGGTCACCGAGTCGGTGGCCTTCGTCGTGATGTCCGTGAAGGACGTGGCGAGCGACTGGACGGTCGACTGCGCCTGCGCAGGATCGGTCGAGTACAGGTCCAGGAACTTCTGCCGGTCGAACGTGACGTTCCCGTCGCGGTCGACCGACAAGCCGGCGACCGAGGAGCCGTTCGCGCTCGCGGTTCCCGGTGCCCCCGCGATCGACTGCGCGATGAGCCGGACGGCCAGGTCGCCGTTGAGCGGCGCGCCCGTCTTCGTGGCGCTGTTCCACGCGGTCTGGGCGGCGATCTCCTTGCTGGCCGAGTTGGCCGCGTCCACCATCGCCTGCACCTTGTCGGCGAGGGCTCCGGGATCGGTCGCGACGTCGACGGTCGCCGTGACGCCTGCCTGGGTGACCGTGAAGCTGGTGCCCTGCAGAACGTCGGAGAACGTGTTGGTGGAGGAGGTCACCTGGTAGCCGACGGCTCCGGTGCCGGTCCCACCGATGGTCAGCACCGCGTCGCTGCCGCCCACCGCGCGCTGGTAGCCGCCGAGCGCGCCCAGGGAGAGGGTGGAGCCGCCGGTGAAGTCGCTCGCCGCGCCCGTGCTGCTCGACGTCAAGGACAGGTGGTAGAGCCCGTCGCTCGTCTTGACCGCCGACGCTCGCACGCCGAACCCGGCCTTGTTGATCGAGGTCACCACGTCGTTCAGCGAGGACCCGGTCACCGACACCGTGCCGGGGTTCGCCCCGGCGAAGGTGATCGTGTCACCCGCGTTCCAGACGGCAGCCGTGGGATCACTGACGCCGCCGGTACTGATCCCGCTCTCCGCGGCCGCCAGGCTGTCGACGTGGAAGGTGAGCGACCCGGGAGTGGCGGTGGACGTAGCTGCGACGGAGACCGAGGCCTCGGTGCTCGTGCCCTTCGCGGCCGTGAACCCGTTCGCGGCCGTGAGGGCTTGAGCCGCGGTCTGCAGGGCGGAGAGCTTGCTGTTGACCGACTGGTAGCTAGACACCGCCATCTGGGCAGCGGAGACCTTGGCCTTGAGCGCCGTCTGAGGCGCCGCCTCCACCTGCATCAGCTGCGAGATCAGCTGGCTCGTGTTGAGCCCTGAGACGAGCCCGTCGACGCTCGTGGTCATGAACGCTGTTCTCCTCGCTCGAGCCCCAGACGCGTGCGCGCCAGGCTCGCCTCGATCGCTCGAACCACCTGCTCCGGCGGCAGCTGGAGCAGCGTCTGCCCCGTGTCCGGGTCCAGGACGGAGGTGACGGGAAGCCCGTCACGCTCCTCCACACGCACCGTCATGCTCGGCCGCACGGCCGCCTCCAGCTGCGCGCGCACCTCAGCCCGCTGGCGCTGCTCGGTCGGCATGTCCTTCCCCTCGGCGGCCGGCGGCTCGACCTGAGGGACCGGGGACCGCCGCGACACAGGCCGCGCGACCGGGCGCGCGTTCTCGGTCGGTTGTGACACGGGTGGGACCTGCACGTGCGACACCTCCCTCGACGCGTGCGGGGCGGCCGGCTGGTGCCGACCGCCCCGACGTGCGCCTTACGGCGTGGCCTAGCGGAGCAGGGACAGCACGCCCTGCGGCGCCTGGTTCGCCTGCGCGAGCATGGCCGTGCCGGCCTGCGACAGGATCTGCGACCTGGTGAAGTTCACCATCTCCGACGCCATGTCGGTGTCACGGATCCGGCTCTCCGACGCCGACAGGTTCTCGACGGCGACGTTGAGGTTGTTGATGGTGTGCTCGAACCGGTTCTGCGAGGCACCGAGCTTGGCGCGGACGGTGGAGATGTCCTTGATCGCCGTGTCCAGCGTGTCGATAGCCGACAGGGCACCCGAGACCGTGCTCAGCGATGCGCCGCTCGTGCTGAGCCCGCTGGAGGTGAAGCCGCTGATCGACACGCCGCTGAGCGCACCGCCGGTGGTGAGGTCCAGAGCGATCTGGTTGTCGCTCGAACTGTTCGCGCCCACCTGGAAGGTGCCGTTGTACGAGCCGTCCAGGAGCTTGGTGCCACCGAACGCGGTGGTGTTGGCGATGCGGTCGAGCTCCTTGTTCAGCTCCTGGAACTCGGTGTCGGCGGCCGCGCGGGCGTTCGTGTCCTGCGAACCGCCGTTGGCAGCCTGAACCGAGAGGTCGCGCATGCGCTGAAGGATGCTGGTGGTCTCGTTGAGCGCACCTTCAGCGGTCTGGGCGACCGAGATGCCGTCCTGGGCGTTGCGGACGGCCACCTTGAGGCCACCGATCTGCGAGCGCAGGCCCTCGGACACCGAGAGGCCGGCCGCGTCGTCTGCGGCGCGGTTGATCCGGAAGCCACTGGACAGCTTCTCCAGGGACTTCTCCATCTGGCCCTGCGTCACCGACAGGTTGCGGTAGGCGTTGAAGGCCGCGATGTTCTGGTTGATGCGGAGACCCATGATGATCCTCCTTGAATCGGGTCCGTGCTCCCGGGCCGTCCGTGGCCCGTTCGCTCTGACAATCGGCGCCTAGGGCAGGCGCCTGAGGGGGAAGCTCTACGCCGAGCGGGTGATCGTCGCGAGGGCGACGCTGCCCATGTCCACGGGGCGGGCCGACAGGCGGGTGCGGAAGTCGCTGTGCGAGGCGACGGCGGCGAAGTAGGCCTCGCGCCGGCGGGTGGCGCACCCGTCGGGGCGGCCGACCGGCTGGACCAGCTCGGGCTCCAGCGCAGAGTTCATGCCGTCGCGCAGCAGGCTCAGGGCCTCGGCGCGCATCTGGGAGACGCGGGACTCGGTGACGCCGAGCTCGACCGCGATCTCCGCCATCGGCCGCTCCTCGAAGAAGTAGCGGACGACGACGGTGCGCAGGCGCTCGGGGAGCACCGCGATGGCGTCGTGCAGGTAGCCGATCTTCTCGTTGAGCAGGAGGCGCTCGTCCGGGCTGTCGTCGCCCACCGGAGCCACCTCGTCCAGGGCGGACGGGTCGGCGAAGCCCTGCAGGCTCAGGACGACCGCGCGCTGCACGTCCTCCTCCACCGACTCCACCTCGCCGACGGCCACGCCCAGGTGGGCGGCGACCTCCTCGGCGGTGGGGGTGCGGCCGAGCACGCCGGCCAGCTCCTCGATGGCGGCGTCGCGGCGGCGGGCCTTGGAGCGGACCGAGCGGCTGGCCCAGTCGTGGCTGCGCAGCTCGTCGATGAGGGCGCCGCGGATGCGGGTGCTGGCGAACCGGCCGAACGGCACACCGCGCTCGGGGTCGAAGCCGCGGGCGGCCTGGGCCAGGGCGGCCAGGCCGGCGGACATCAGCTCGTCGCGGCTCACGTGGGCCGGGACCCGGCCGATCATCTCGGAGACGAGGTAGCCGACCAGCGGCAGGTTCGTCGTCACGAGCTCCTCCTCGACGCCCCGGTCGACGGGGCGGCGGGGGGCCGGGATGGGCATCGGCGTCACGGTCATGGGGATCCCCTCGGCCGATCAGTGGCCTCGGGTTGAGCCCCTGGAGGGAAAACGGCTAGGGGTGGCTAGTCCCCTCGGTCCCGATGGCCCGGGCCCTCTGGGTCCAAAGACCTAGACGACCGGTGCACGCGGACAGGTCGGTGCCCGATTGCGACATGAATCGGTGGCACGAGACGGCTCAGAAGCCAGCCGCTCCAGCCGACAGGTGGTCAGACAGCAGCTCGGTGGGACCGCAGGCAGCGGCAGCTCACCCGGAAGCGGAAGAGAGGTGCACGACCCATGGGACTGGCTGAGGTGTCGAGCGTCCTCTGGCGTGAGCGGGAGCTGCTCGAGCTGCTCCTGTTCAAGCTCGAGGAGGAGCAGCTCGTCCTGACCTCGGGGCGCACCCGGTGGCTGGCCCGCGCCACCAAGGAGGTGGAGGTCGTCCTCGAGGAGATCCGCCGCGCCGAGGTGCTGCGGGCCGCCGAGGTCGACGCCCTGGGCGTCGCACTCGGCCTCGGAGCCTCCCCGAGCCTCTCCAGGCTCGCTGACTCGGTGGACGAGCCCTGGTCGTCGATGCTCCAGCAGCACCGGCAGGCCTTCCTCACCATGACCGCCGAGATCACGGCGCTGGCCGAGTCGAACCGCGACCTGCTCACCGCCGGCGCCCGCGCCACCCGCGAAGCGCTGCTCTCGCTCACCGACGGCGCCGAGACGTACACGCCGGGCGGCGCGACCGTCAGCGTCGGCTCGCGCCACCGGCTGCTGGACCAGGCCCTGTGAGCCGCGCGTGAGCACCTTCTCCGGGCTGTCCACCGCCCTCTCCGCTCTGTACGCCCAGCGCCGCGGCCTGGACGTGACCGGCCAGAACATCGCCAACGCCAACACCGAGGGCTACTCCCGCCAACGGGTGGACCTGCAGTCCGTCGGCGCACCGGTCACCCCGGCCATCTGGTCGGTCTACAGCGGCGCTGGCCAGGGCGTCGATGTCAGCGGGGTCCAGCGCCTGCGGGACGCCTTCCTGGAGCTGCGCGGCCAGACCGAGCACGGACGACTCTCCTACTTCCAGGGCGTGGACGCCGTCTACGGCCAGATCGAGCAGTCACTGGGCGAGCCCAGCGACACCGGCATCCAGTCCCAGCTGTCCGACTTCTGGGCCGGCTGGCACGACGTGGCGAACGCCCCCGGCGACCCTGCAGCCCGCAGCCAGCTTCTTCAGCGCGCCCAGACCCTGACCGACGGCCTGAACAAAGCGGCGGACTCGCTGTCCACCCAGTGGGGGCAGCTGCGCGAGCAGCTGGGGACGACCCTCAGCGACGTCAACAGCGTGGCGGCGAACGTCGCCGACCTGAACCAGGCCATCCTCCGGGCGGACCAGGCCGGCCTGCCGGACAGCGAGCTGAAGGACCAGCGGGACGGCCTGGTGATGAAGCTGGCCGACGCCGTCGGTGGCCGCGTGGTCTACGGGGACAACGGTGTCGCCGATGTCTACCTCGGTGGGACCGCGCTGGTCCGCGGATCGACCTCCCTGAAGCTGCAGGTCTCCGGCGCCTCCGACCTGCAGTCGCAGTCGACAGACCCGGTCCGCATCACGTGGGCCAAGGACGGATCCCCTGCCGACGTGACGACCGGCTCGGCCGCTGCGCTGGCCCAGGGCCTGACGACCACGGTCCCGAGCACCCTCGCCTCGCTCGACTCCGTCGCCGCCGCTGTGGTCACCCGCGTGAATGCGCTCCACACCGGCGGATTCGACCTTGCCGGGAACCCGGGCGCTGATTTCTTCGACCCGGCCGGAACGACCGCGGCCGGCATCCGGCTCAACCCTGCGCTCACGGACCACCCCGAGCTGGTGGCGGCCTCCGGGACCGCCGGCGCCACCCTCGACGCCAGCCAGGCCGACGCGTTGGCGCGCCTCGGCACCGACCCGACCGGTCCGGACTCGACCTACCGCCAGGTCATCGTCGACCTCGGGGTGCAGGCGCAGACGGCCACGCGCCGGGCTGCGATCCAGTCCGACGTCACCAGCCAGGTCGACGCCGCGCGCGACGCGCAGTCCGGCGTCAACCTGGACGAAGAGATGATCAACATGGTGCAGTACCAGCACGCCTACGAGGGGGCGGCGCGCCTCATGACCGCGGTCGACCAGACCCTCGACACGCTCATCCACAACACCGGACTCGTGGGGCGGTGACCGCGTGACGACCTTTCGGATCACTCAGCGCTCGGTGGGCGAGCGGACCCTCGCCGGCCTTCAGACGAACCTCGCGCGGATGGGCAAGCTCCAGGAGCAGCTCTCCAGCGGCAAACTGATCTCCAAGCCGTCGGACGACCCCACGGGCACCGTCTCCGCGCTCCAGCTGCGCTCCCAGATCCGCACCCAGCAGCAGTGGTCGCGCAACGCCTCCGACGGCGTGGGTTGGCTCAACACCACCGACACGACGCTCACCGGGATGCTCGGCGAGGTCCGGCGCGTCCGCGAGCTCGCCCTGCAGGGCGCCAACAGCGGCGCCGCCGGTCAGGACGCACGCGAGGCCATGGCCGCCGAGGTGGACAAGATCAAGGAGTCGCTCGTCAGCGACGCCAACACCCGCTACCTCGACCGACCCATCTTCGGGGGCACGACCGGCGGGACCAGCGCCTACGCGGCCGACGGCACCTTCCTCGGCCAGTCCACCGGCGTCTACCGCACAGCCGGCGACGGCGCTCCGATGCGCATCGACGTCACCGGTCCCGAGGTGTTCGGCACCGGGAGCAGCTCCCTTTTCGCTGTCGTCCAGCAGGTCGCCGACGACCTGCGGGGGGACCCGGCCAACCTCAGCAACGACCTGGGGGCGATCGACGGCGCCATGAAGAACCTCACCAACAAGCTCTCCGACGTCGGAGCCCGCTCCAACCGGCTGGACGCCATGCGCCAGGCCGCCGACGACGCCGCAGGGAGCCTCACGAACCACCTCGCCGACGTCGAGTCGATCGACCTCCCTGCCACGATCGTCCAGCTCCAGCTCCAGCAGACGGCCTACCAGGCGGCGCTCGGGGCGACGAGCCGGGTCGTGACCCCGTCCCTCATCGACTTCCTCAAATGAGCCCCCGCAGCCTGTCCAGCGGCACGCTCGGCATGGTGGAGGATGGTCCCGTGGAGACGGAGCAGGACCTGCCGGTCATCGACCTCGTGGCGCCGATAGCCGGGTTCCCGGAGCACCGTCGGTTCGCCCTGGTGCGTCTCGACGACGCCGGCGTCCTGTCGGCCCTCCGTTCGGTCGACGACCCCGCGCTGCGATTCCTCGTCGTCCCGCCGGCGCCTTTCTTCCCCGAGTACGAGCCTGAGATCGACGAGCAGTGGGCCGAGCGTCTCCAGCTGAACGGCGACGACGACGTGCTCGTCCTGCTCATCGTCACCCCAGGGGCCACGGCGGCCGAGTCGACCGCGAACCTGCTGGCCCCCGTCATGGTGAACACCCGCACCCGGGTGGCCGCCCAGGTGCTGCTCGACGGCAATCTGCCGCTGAAGGCACCGCTCGCGGCGTAGCCCGCCGACCGGGCACTCAGCGGTGCCCCGTCCGCGTATGGTTGCCCGCACGTCCGGCTTGTCGGGCGCACCACGGAAGGGGCGCAGGAGTGCTCGTCCTCAGCCGCCGCGCCGGCGAGAGCATCGTCATCGGCGACGACGTCGTGGTCACCGTCCTCGAGGTCCGGGGCGACGTGGTCAGGATCGGTGTCGATGCCCCTCGCTCGGTCCGCGTGCACCGGGAAGAGGTCTACCGGGAGCTGCAGGCCGCCAACGAGGCGGCGGCGAGAGCCGCGTCCGCGGACGCCGTCGACACGATCGCCGCGCTGGTGCGCCGCTCCACCCGGGATCGTCTCCCCGAGAACAGCCCGGGCGAGCGCGCTCCCCTGGACCCGGGCGGCCGCGAAGACGCCTGAGCGTTCCGCAGCGGGGCGCAGCAGCAGGCGAGCAGCACGGGCAGAGGGAACGGGAACGCCGCGTCCCAACGCTCAGCCTCCTCCTCCCACCGCCGATGGGGTCTCCGACGAGTCCGTCGAGGGAGGCTGTAGTGGGTCGGTCACCGGTGAGCATCGCGGTCCTTCTGGGGGACGATCCTGGCCGGACCGGAGCACTGCTGGACAGCCTGCGTCCCCAGCTCGCGGTCCGCGACGAGGTCCTCCTCGTAGGCACGTCCCAGCAGCTGGAGGCGCGCCGGCGGTCCGCAGGGCGACTGGTGCTCCCGGACGGGACCGACCACTGGGCGAGCCGGGCGGTAGCTGTCGCGGAGGCACAGCACGACCTCGTGCTCCTGGTGTGCGACGACTGCTTCCTCGGGCACCGGACCCTGGACCGTCTCGCGCAGGTCATGGACCAGAATCCGGTCCTGCAGGGCGCGGCCCCTCTCGCACCGCACGTGGCGGGGACGCAGTCCGCATCCATCCCCGACGGCGGTCTGCACGGACAGCGCGAGTTCCGCATCTGGTCACGCGAGGTCGCCGAGAGCCCTCTGGGCTGGACGAGGGTCGGCCGCCTGGACGCGACCTGTCTGATGGTCCGTCGAGGTGCCTCGCAGGCTCTGCAGCGGGGCATCTCGGCAGCTGAGGACCTGGCCGTCGTCTCCGGCGCGGCCTACCTGCACCTCGAGGACCTCACCTGCGCTCGGGCCCTCGACCCGACGTGCGCTCTCATCACGCTCGCGATGATCGTCAAGGACGAGGTGGAGCACGTCGCAGCGGCCGTCCGCAGCGCCCTCCCCGTGGTGGACGACGTCGTCGTCTACGACACCGGCTCGACCGACGGCACTCAGGCCGCTGCGCGGGCGGCGGGGGCACGCGTCGTGCAGGGCTACTGGGACAACGACTTCGCGGCGGCCCGCAACCGTGCGATGGAGCACGTCGCCACACCCTGGACGGTGTTCCTCGACGGCGACGAGGAGCTGCTTCTGGACGAACCGGCCGAGCTGCGCCGCTTCCTCGCCAACACCGACTGCGACCTGCTGTTCCTGGCCAGCAAGAGCGTCGGCGACCGCGGTGGCTACCAGCTCGAGTGCTACCTGGGTCGCATCGTCCGGACCGCCGCTGCCACCTGGACCAGCCCCTTGCACGAGCAGCTGGTCAGCCCGGTCACCGGACGTCAGGAGGACCTGCTCTACACCTTCTACGAGCGCGCCAGCATGCGGCACCTGGGCTACCAGTCCGACATCTATGCCGCCAAGGACAAGACCGAGCGCAACCGCGAGGTCGCACGGAAGGGTCTCGAGCAGGCCCGCGCCGCCGGGTCGCCGCGGGAGCTGATGACCGCGCTGGTCAACGCCGGCCGATCGGTCCGCAAGGACGAGACGGACATGCGCCAGGCCCTCGCCTGGCTGGAGGAGGCGTGGCTGCTCCAGGAGGCGGCGACGCGCGGCATCGCCGCCCTCGCCGCCCACACCGCGGCCAGGCATGCCCTGGAGCTGCACGACACCGAGCTGGGCGAGCTCTGGATCGGGCGCTACGAGGAGATCAGCGGCAACGACGCCGAGAGCAAGCTGCTGAAGGCCGACGCAGCAGCACGCCGGGGCGCCCTACAGGAGGCCCTGGACCTGCTGGAGGCCCTGCCTGAGGAGTTCCGCAACGTCTTCGGCCGCGCAGGCAAACGTTCGTCGCAGCTACCGCACGTCCTCACCCTCCGCCTCATGCTCGGCGCCGGAGCGGAGCAGGCCGCGAGCGGCATCGTGGAGCACGATGTGCCGGAGGTGGAGCTGGGCGCGATGCTCGAGGCCCTCGGTGATCCGGCGGCGCTGGCCGCCCTGGTGGCCGCCCGTCGCCCCGCCGAGCTGCTGAAGTCCCTGTGCGGACAGGCCATCCGGCACGCCCAGGGCCCGCAGTTCCTCCGCGCCCTGCACAGGGCGGCACCCGAGCTGCTGTCTCCCGTCGCCGCTGCGGCGAGCCTCCCTCTCGATGGCATGAGCCTCGACGACGCCATCTACTGGTCATTCGCTCTGCGCTCGGTCGGACAACACGCGCGCTGCCCTTTGCGCCGGCTGGCGACCGGGCAGGACGCGGCGCGGGCTGCCGTGGCCGGCGCCATCCTCACCGAGAGCGGTCTGGATGGCTGGGACACGGATCAGTTGGCGCCGCGACTGGCTGCCGTGCCCGTGCGCGACGAGTCCCAGGTGCTCGCAGAGCTGCGCCGGTATGCACCGGGCCTCGCCGGTGCCATCGCCATCGCATGACGCGCCTGGACGGCGGCACAGTTCCGGAGAACTCGTTGACACATGCACGCACCGCAGGGGCACCGACGATGCTGCACCTTCCCGCGCCCTCGGTGGTCCTGGCGCTCGGCCGTGACGCGAGCAGCCGTCGGACTGCAGTTGCGGGGGCTGCTCGCATTCGCCAGCACCGGCCACCTTCATCGTCATCAGCGTCCCGGCGAACGCAGCTGCACATCGTGATCCTGGTGCCACGGACGGACGTGGGCGGCGGGGCACGAATTCTCTTCGAGCACGCCAACCGTTTGCACCGACGAGGGCACCGGGTCACCGTCCTGAGCCAGTACTCGCGCCCGGACTGGTTCGTGCTGGAATGCGAGATGGTCCGCGTCCCGGTCGGGATGGACCTGGCCGACGGCATCCCCGCGTGCGACCTCGTCGTCTGCGGCTACTGGGACCAGATCCCGACCACGCAGGGAGCCGGCATCGCACCCGTGGTGCACCTCGAGCAAGGGGACTTCCACCTGTTCGAGGACCTTCACCCGGATGTCGAGGCGGCCGTCGCGGCGGCCATGTCGATGGCGGACGAGACGGTCACCATCAATCGTTCGGTGGTCGACCTGCTCGCATCCCGCTACCAGGTGACGGCGAGGATGGTCCCCAACGCCGTCGACCCCGCGCTCTTCCGACCCGACGGTCCCGCGTGGTCCGGCCTCAACGGTCCCTATCTCCTGCTGATCGGGTGGGACGGCAACGATTTCAAGGGCATCTCGGAAGCGCGCGAGGCATGGGTTGCCATCTCCCGCCAGGAGCCGACCCTGTCCCTCGTCTGGGTCAGCCCGAGAGCACCCCTCCGGCCGATGGGCACCGTGGTCGTTGCCCCGGCGCAGGAGGAGCTGGCCGCCATCTACCGCAGCGCCGCGGTGTTCCTCAGCGCCTCTCGGTACGAGACGTTCCCACTCCCTCCGCTCGAGGCGATGTCGTCCGGGACACCGGTCGTCACGACCGACAACGTGGGAGTCCTGGAGTACGCGAAGGACGGCGAGAACTGCGCCGTTGTGCCCGTCGGCGACTCGACGCTGATGGCCGCGCGCGTGCTCGAGGTTCTCCGTGACGCGAGGTTGAGCGCGCGGCTGACGCGCGGCGGGCTCCAGACCGCGCAGCAGTATCGGTGGGACGCCATCATGGACGACCTCGAGACCTCGTACGCCTCGACAGCGGCGATGCGTGGGCAGCGCTCGTGCGACCTCTGGCGCCGTCGAGACCCTTCAATCGAGCCCCTCGACGCCGCCGCGGCAGAGAAGGTCGACTCCGTCCTCGGCCAGTCCGACATGCGACGTGTGGTCGTGCCGGTGGTGCGGCCCGGGGTCGACGGGCACCCTGTCGTCAGCTGGGAGGTCCTCGCCGAGCGGGATGACGGTAGGCCCGGCGAGATGCGCTGCTTCGCTCCTCACGGACACCCCGAACCCCCCACGCACCTTCCGTACTTCGCGGGGATCGACGCCCTTCAAGGTGGACAACCCTCCGTCGCCCTGGCTCGCTTCATGCGCGTCTACCAGTCCACCGACGACTCGGTCCTCCGTGCCACTCTCGGACGGTGGATCGGTCTGGCCCTGCTCGAAGCGGACCGCCCTCAGGAGGCGCTCGAAGTCCTCTCACAAGGGATCGACGCGTTTCCCGACAACAGTGACTACGTCTACCTCGCAGCCCATGCCGCACTGGCTGCGGGGCTGGAGGTGGACCTGAACAGGTGCCTCGACCTTCTCCACGTCGTAGGAGAGTCGACGCGCTACGTGGACTGGTTCGCTGACCCCATGCGTCGTCTGCTGGAACGGTATCCAGAGGCCTTCCGGCACCGCGTCCGCCCCTGACACGCGCAGACTGGAGCCAAGAGAGCAGCAAGAAGCCCGCCCAAGCGCGAATCAGCGCGAGGCGGGCTTCTTGCCGGATCATCACCTGGCGTGCGGTAGCGCTGCACCGCCTAGACCAGCACGACCGCCAGCTTCCCCGTCCCGTACCCGCCGATCTCCACCGACAGGTCCAGCCGGCGTCCGATCGAGCGCAGCGCGGCGCTGACGTCGGCCGGCGGGATGTCGCCCGGGGCGTGCATCGCGTAGAGCTTGGTGTGCACGTGGCCGGGGAGGTTGAACAGCGCGGAGACGATGTTGAGGACCTCGTACAGGTTGTCCCGCACCATGGGGGAGAGCTCGCGGTCCTCGACGCACGCCTCGGCCCCGCCCTTGGGGATGAGCCCGATCGAGGCGCCGGCGAAGGCCGACAGCGGCAGGTCGCAGGCGACCAGCGCGCAGGTGCGCAGGGTGTCGTCGACGTAGACGCCGACGGACACGAGCTCCTTCTCGCCGGGCACGAGCGGGTCGCACGGGGCGACCTCGACATCGCGGCCGAGCAGCTCCTCGAGCATGTCCCGCACCGCCTTCGGGTGCGGCAACGTGGTGGCGGCAGCCGTGGTCATCGGTCGCTCACCCCAGCACCGGGGACAGGGCGTCGCGGAAGGTGTCGGCCGTGAACGGCTTGGCGATGAGGAACATCGCACCCGCCGCCTCGGCCTTCTCCCGCATGTCCGGAGAGCCCTCGGAGGTGACGAAGCCGAAGGGCACCTGCTCCCCGCGGGCGCGCAGCGCCTGCAGCAGCTCCAGGCCGCTCATCTCCGGCATGTTCCAGTCCGACAGCACCAGGTCCGGCGCCTCGGCCCCGACGACGTCGAGGGCCACGCGGCCGTTCTCGGCCTCCACCAGGTCGTGGCCGTCGAAGCCTGCCTGGCGCAGGGTTCGGGTGACGATCTGCCGCATCACGCGGGAGTCGTCGGCGATGAGGATCTTCACTGCGAGGTTCCTTCCAGGCCTTCTTGCACGATCTCCTGCTCCCGCGACCACACGGTGAGCTGCACGGGTTCCCCCCGCCACGACAGCGAGCCGCTGGCGACCAGCGCCGCGGTCTCGGGCAGCACCGCCGCTCCCACCGGCACCCCGGCGACGGCGACCTCCGGCAGCGACAGCGCCGACGGGCCGGGCACGATGCTCTTCACGCTGCCGCCCACGATGTTGGTGAACTCCCCCACCGCGTCCAGGCAGTCGGCCTCGACGACCTGGTCCGGGGTGAACATCGCCCGGGCCAGCGCCTCGGCGGCGGCGCGGCTCAGCCCGACGACGACGTCGCCGGCCCAGCCACCGCTCACCTCGACGTGCCCGGTGAACTCGACCTCGGCCACCACCGGCAGCTCGTCGAGCGGGCCGTCCGCGTCCGGGACCACCGAGGCCCAGGACTCCTGGCCGATCCCGACCAGGTCCTCGTCGGTCACGACGGGCTGCAGGAGGTCAGGGGGGGTCATCACGACACCCCCTGCGGCATGAGCCCGAGCAGGGCGAGCTTGTCGGCGATCGCGTCCGGCGTGAACGGCTTGATGACGTACTCGTGGGCGCCGGCAGCCAGCGCGCGCACGATCTGCGTGTGCTCGCTCTCGGTCGTCACCATCATCAGCGTCACGTCGCGCCACTCGGGCCGGGAGCGGACCTCGGTGATGAAGGACAGGCCGTCCATCACCGGCATGTTCCAGTCGACCAGAGCCACCTCGGGCAGCGGCCCGGACTCCATCGCCGCCAGCGCCTCCTGGCCGTCGCCCGCCTCGGCCACGGTGAACCCGAGGCCGGTGACGATGCGGCGCAGGATGCTTCGCATGGCGCGCGAGTCGTCGACGACGAGTGCGTGCATCACCGCTCCTTGCTCCGGTAGACGACCGATCCCGCGGAGGAGACCGGGCTGTAGCCGTCGACGACCCCCAGGGTCGTCTCGGCGGCACCCAGGAGCAGGAAGCCCCCAGGACGCAGCACGCCGCGCACCTGCTCGAGGATGCGGCGCTTGACCTCGACGTCGAAGTAGATGAGGACGTTGCGCAGCAGCACGACGTCGAACAGCGGACGCGGTGGCCAGCGGCCGATCAGGTTGAGCTCCTCGAAGCGGCAGCGGTCGCGCAGCTTCGGCGCCACCCGGAAGTCCCGGCCCTCGCGCTCCATGTACTTCACCAGCAGGTGCGCGGGCAGGCCGCGGTTCACCTCCAGGCCGGAATAGCGCGCCTCGCGAGCCTTGGCGACCACCTCGCTGGACAGGTCGGTGCCCAGCAGGTCCACGCTCCAGGTCGCCAGCTGCGGGAAGTCGTTGTCCAGCAGCATCGCGACGCTGTAGAGCTCCTGGCCCGTGGAGGAGGCCGCCGACCAGATCCGCAGCGAGCGGGTGGTCGCATTGCGCTCCATCACCTCGGGCAGGATGACGTTCTTCAGCGCCTCGAACGGGTGCACGTCGCGGAACCACGACGTCTCGTTCGTGGTCATCGCCTCGACGACCTTGTTCTCGAGCGACCGGTCGCGGGTGCGACGCAGCTGCTCGACCAGGCCGCCGATCCCCGGCAGGCCCTGGTCCCGGGCCAGCGGCGCCAGCCGCGACTCCACCAGGTAGGACTTCTCCGGCGCCAGCACGATCGCCGACCGCTCGCCGACCAGCGTGCTGATGTAGGTGAAGTCCGCCGTCTCGACAGTCATCGGGCTCCTCCGACGTGACCAGCAGGAACCCCCGCCCCGGCCGGCCGGACGCCGGCCGCACCACCCGCGACGCCACCGGACACGGTCGAGGCCGGACGCGCGGCGGTCACCCGCCGAGTCACCGCCTCGGCCACCCTGTCCAGCGGCAGCACCTCGTCGGCGTAGCCCGCCCGCACCACGAAGCCGGGCATCCCCCACACCACCGACGACTCCTCGTCCTGAGCCAGCACCCGGCCCCCCTGGCCGAGCACGACCTCACTGCCCTGCAGACCGTCCTTGCCCATCCCGGTCAGCACCACCGCGAGCACACCGCTCCCCCACACCGACGCGGCGGCGCGGAAGGTGACGTCCACCGCCGGCCGGCACGAGTTCTCCGGCTCGGCGTCGGACAGCGTGAGCACGACCTGTGTGCCGCGGCGCACCGGTACCAGGTGCGAACCCCCCGGCGCGATGTAGACGTGCCCGCGACGGACGACGTCGCCCTCGGCGGCCTCGACGACCTTCAGCGCGCACTGCGCGTCCAGCCGCTCGGCCAGCATCCGGGTGAACACCGGGGGCATGTGCTGCACCACGATCACCGGCGCCGGCAGGGTCGCCGGCAGCGCCGGCAGCACCTCGGCCAGCGCGTTCGGCCCTCCGGTGGAGACACCGACGAGGACGACGTCCACCGGCGCGGGCCGGCCGCCCGGCCGCGCGACCGGAGCGGGCGCGGTCGGTGCGGCCGCCAGCGGCTTGGGCGCCGCCGGTCGCAGCCGGCGCTGGTTGCGCTGCCCCCACGCCCGCACCAGCGGGAGCAGGGTGTCGCGGACGACGCCCATCGCTTCCTCGCGGCTGCCGGTGTTGGAGGGCTTGGTGACGTAGTCGTTCGCGCCCTTGGCCAGGGCGTCCAGCGTCGCCGTCGCGCCGCGCTCGGTCAGCGTGCTGAACATGATGACCGGCAGGTCGGGCCAGCGGCGGCGCAGCTCGTCCAGCGTGGCCAGCCCGTCCAGGCCCGGCATCTCGACGTCGAGCGTCACCACGTCGGGGTTCAGCTGCTCGATGCGCTGCAGCGCCAGGTGCCCGTCGGCAGCGGTGCCGATCACCTCGACGTCGTCGGCGGCGTCCAGCACGCCTGCCACGAGCCGGCGGACGACGACCGTGTCGTCGACCACGAGGGCCCGGACGGGCGGCGTGGGCGCGAGAGCCATGGGAGCTCCAGACGAGGTGAGGAAACGGGAAGGGTAAAGGGCTTCTTCACCCGGCGGCGGCCCCCCCCCCCAGGTGGGCCGCGCCGCCGGGGCAGCTCGCACCAACTGTGGGCCCGGGAGATACCGCCGTGCCCGCACCGGGTGTGCATCGCGGCGCGG
>JBQCIO010000038.1:0-14474 GCA_051953655.1 Motilibacteraceae bacterium | reverse complement strand
AGGGGTCGGTGCCGCGGGCGCTGCCGGCGCAGCGGCGGGTGGGCCAGGTGGACGTGCTGCGCGAGACGCGCGCACCCCGCGCCGGCCTGTCCGACGTGCTGCTGCTGCCGGCCGGCCCGCTGGCCGGCGCCGCCCTGGAGGCGGCCGACGAGCTGGCCCGTTCGGGGGCCTCGGTCACCGTGGCCGACCCGCGCTGGCTGCTGCCGGTCGACGTCGCGCTGGTCGAGCTGGCGGCACGCCACCGGGTGGTCGTGACGGTGGAGGACGGCGGTGTGGCCGGCGGCTTCGGCGACGCCGTGGGCCGGGCGCTGCGGGAGGCGCACGTGCCGGCCGAGCTGCGCACGCTCGGGCTGCCGCAGCGGTTCCTGGCGCACGGCACCCGCGAGGCGATCCTGGCCGAGCACGGCCTGGACTGCGCCGGCATTGTGGCGGCCGCGCGGGCGGCGACGGGGGCGGACCGGCCGGTGCGCGCGCTGGGCTGAGCTGCCGGTCTCAGCGCCGCAGCAAGGTCAGCCGAACCGGCGGGCCAGGGCGCGGTAGAGGGCGGGGGTGGCGGCGGCGAGCCGGGCCGGGACGGCGAGCCAGCGCGGCTCCACCCGGCGCGGCGCGCCGGTCTCGAGCAGGTCCACCACGCGGCGGGCGACCTGGTCCACCGGCAGGGGCCGGGGGACCGCGCGGTCGTAGGCGGCGCCGCGGCGCTGGAAGAACGCGGTGTCGACCACGCCCGGGACCAGCGTTGACACGGTGATCCCGCTGGCGCGCACCTCCTCGCGCAGCAGGTCGGCGAAGACGGTCAGCCCGGCCTTGGTGGCCGAGTAGACAGTCTCGCCGGGCACCCCCACGGCGCCGGCGATCGAGCCGACGAAGACCAGCGCCCCGCGCGGCTGCCGCGCCAGCGCGGGCAGCGCGGCCCGGGCCAGCAGCATCGGGGCGCGCAGGTTGACGTCCACCAGCTCGGCGACGCGCTCGGGCGTCATCTCCGCCACCGGTCCGAGGTGCCCCACGCCGGCGTTGGCCACCACGGCGTCCAGCCGGCCGTGCGCGGCGCGCGCGGCGTCGACGACCTGCGCGGCGCTGTCCGGTCGGGCCAGGTCGGCGACGACGGCGGTGGCCCCGGTTCGGGTGCTGAGGGCGGCCAGGGCCTCGGCGTCGCGGCCGGTGCCGACCACGGTCAGCCCGCGGGCGGTGAGCTGTTCGGTGACCGACCAGCCGATGCCGGCGCTGGCACCGGTGACCAGCACCACGGCGCCGGGCGCGAGCGGGTGGACGGGCACCTGCCCACCCTAGGCGGGCACTGCGTCGAGGAGGGGTCAGGTGAGGAGGGGTCAGGCGAGGAGGGGTCAGGCGACGGGGGTGACGGCGGGGCCGCGGGCCAGGCGCAGGGTGATGCCGGCCCGGCGCATCGAGCGCCAGCCCCAGGCGGTGCAGGCGGCGATCGTCAGCAGCGTGAGGGTGGGGCTGAGGATGCCGCGGGAGAGCAGCCCGCCGTCGACACCCCAGTGCAGCGCGCCCACGGTCATGGCGGCGTCGATGAGCCGGGAGACCCCGAACAGGACGGCGACCTCGGCGAACATCCGCCGCACGTCGCGCCGCGTGAGCACGTGCTCGGGCAGGGTGACGAAGTCGCGGGCCAGCCGGAGGGTGATCGGGCGGCCGATCGCCGCGCTGCCGATGAACAGCAGCGCCGTCAGCCCGGACCCGATGGCGGGCTGCAGGAGGTAGACCACGGCGCTGGAGGTGGCCAGCGCCACCGCCGAGCGGCCGAACACCGCGAGCACGCCGAGGAGCAGCGTGCCCGGCAGCTGCCGGCCGAGCACCCAGCGCAGGACCACGGTGAGCACGCACCAGCCCATGGCGGCGGCGAGCGCGGGCACCAGCCCGGAGGTGTGCAGCAGCACGGCCAGCAGGACCGTCGGGACGGCGATCGCCTCGACGAACATCCGCAGCGCGCGCCACACGGTGCCGCGCAGGTGCCCGATCTCGATCACGGCAGGCAGGTGGTGGCCGTGCGAGGACGCGGCCTCCGAGGCGGGAGCGTCGGGCGTGGGGAGAGTCTGGTCCAGCGGGTCAGGCAGCGGGTGAGGCATCTGCATCCCTGCGTAGGTGCTGGCTGGCGTGTTCATGGTGGCATGCCCACTCCCGTGGAAAGACCACCTCGCCGACCATCTTCGGCCGGACCGTGCAGGGAATAAAGGGACCCAAGACCTCAGGGCGCTTTCCCTTGCACCGAAGGATCTTCTGGTCCTCGGGTGCTCTGGACCTCGGGAACCTCGCGCCCTGGTCGACAGAATGTGACGGCATCGCACGACACGCCGAGCGCGAGCAGCAAGAACGTCGCACTCTGTCACCCCGGGACCGCCGCCCGGCCGCCCCAAGCGATCCGCGCCCTGCCGCCGCCGTCACCAGCGGTCTTCGCCGGACAGCAGCCGCACCCGCCCGACCGGGCTCGTCGCCGGCCCGGCGCGATCGGGCCCCTCCCGCGGCCCCGAGCCACCGCGGTAGCGTCCCTCGACCCGGGGAACACCCCTGCGGTGACCACGCTGCAGGCCAGGCCGGCCACCGAGAGCCGATCGCGACGGCCCGCCCTGTCGCGGACCCCGGCGCTGGACGGGCTGCGCGCGCTGGCCATCTGCGCCGTCGCGGCCTACCACTTCCCGGTGCCGGGCGAGGTCCTCGGCGTGCCGTTCTTCGCCGGCGGCTTCTTCGGCGTCGGCGTGTTCTTCGTGCTCAGCGGCTTCCTCATCACCACCGTGCTGCTCGCCGACCACGAGCGGCACGGCGGCATCCGCCTGGCCGCCTTCTACCGACGCCGGTTCTGGCGGCTGGTGCCCGCGCTCGCGGCCTTCCTGGCCGTGGTGCTGCTGCTCGCCGCCTGGTTCGGGCGCGAGGGCTGGTTCGCCTCGACGCCGTTCGGGCCACCACGCGCCCCGGGCCCGCCGACGCCGGTGGGCTCGATGCTGTGGCCGGCCGCCGCGGCGCTGGGCTACGTCTACAACCTGCTCCTCGCCTTCCCCCGCGCCGTCGACGCCCCGATGCCGCAGCCGTTCGGGCACCTGTGGACGCTGTCGGTGGAGGGGCAGTTCTACCTGGGCTGGGCGGTGCTCACCGCGCTGGTGCTGCGCCGGGGGCGTGCCGCCCTCGCGGTGGCGACCTGCGTGCTCCTGGCGGTGTCCGCGATGCTGCCGCTCCTGGTGTGGGGCAGCCGCCCTGGCATCCAGAACTGGATCTACTTCGGGACCGTCCCCCGGCTGGCGCAGCTGTGCGCCGGCGCGCTGCTGGCCCAGGTGTGGGCCGCCGGCGGCCTGCGACGGGTGCCGGCACCGCTGCTGCGCTGGGCCGGGGCCCTGGGCGCCGTAGTGCTCACCTACCTGCTGTCCGCGGTGGGCGAGGCGCCGGCCAAGTTCGTCGGCGGGCCGCAGCTGGCCGCGGTCTGCGGCGTGCTGGTCGTCGCGGCGCTGGTCGACCCGCGGTCGCAGAGCCTGGGGTCCGCCCTGCTGGCCAGCCGCCCGCTGGCCTGGCTGGGGCAGCGCTCCTACGGCATCTACCTGTGGCACTGGCCGCTGGCGCTGTGGACGAACGAGCTGCCCCGGCACGTCGGCCTCCCGCTCGGGCTGGCGGGCTCGGTGCTGGCGGCGGAGCTGTCCTGGCGGCTCGTCGAGGCCCCCGCGCAGCGGCTCGGCCGGCGCCTGGAGCCGCGTGCCCGGGCGGCGTCGGGGGACCCCTCACTGGCTTCTTGACGGGTGGGGGGTCCCCTCACGCTGTCCGCCCGCGCGCCGGGTGGCTGGCAGACTCCCGCCGTGCCCTGCGTGTTCTGCGAGCTGATGGCGAGCGACCCAGGGGCGTCGGGGGGAGGAGCCGACGGGCCGCGCTGGGTGGCCCGCGAGCCCGACGCGGTCGCCTTCCTGCCGCTGCCGGCGGACGAGCTCGCGCCCGGTCACACCCTCGTCGTCCCGCGCCGGCACAGCGTGGGCCTGCACGACGCGGCGGAGCGCGATGTGCTGGCGGTCGCGGCGCTCGCCCGCCGGGTGGGCCGGGCCATGTGCGCCGCCCTGGGAGCCTCCGGCGTGGTGCTGCTCAACGCCAGCGGGCCGGGCTCGGGGCAGAGCGTGGCGCACCTGCACCTCCACGTCGTCCCGCGCTGGGACGACCTCGACGACGCCGCGGCGGAGGACACGCTGCCCTGGCTGCGGCGGCGGGACACGCGCGAGCTGGCCGGCCCGGCCCACGTGCTGCTGGGCGGCGCGCTGGAGCGCCCACCGGGTCGTTGACCTGCGCGCCCGCCCTTGCTTCGATCCGACGCCATGAGCGCCAGCGCGGCCGGTCGGCCCGGCGAGGACCCCGTCGGAGGGTCCAAGACCTTCCTGTTCGTGCCGGAGAGCGCCTACGGGCCCACCGGCAACTGCATCGGGATCGGCGCGGTGCTGCGCGAGCGTGGTCACCGGGTGGTCTTCGCGGCCGAGGCGTCGTGGAAGGGCAAGCTCTCCGCCCTCGGGTTCGAGGAGGACCTCGTCGACCTCGCCCCGCCGGCCGAGGGGGGTCAGCCCGAGGGGGGCGAGCAGGACGCCGGCCAGTTCTGGAAGGACTTCATCCGGGACACCGCGCCGGAGTTCCGCAAGCCCACCATCGACCAGCTCGCGTCGTTCATGCTGCCCACCTGGCAGGCGCTGGTGGACGGCGCCCGCTACTGCGAGCCCGCGCTGCGCGACATCGTCGCCCGCACCCGCCCCGACGTCGTCGTCGAGGACAACGTGCTGTGCTTCCCGGCGCTCATGACGGCGGGCGTGCCGTGGGTGCGGATCGTGTCGTGCAACCCGCTGGAGGTGAAGGGTCCGGACGTGGCGCCGGCCTACTCGGGCTACCCGGCCGACGACCGCTCCGGCTGGGACGCCTTCCGGGCCGAGTACGACCGCACCCACCGGCCGCTGTGGGCCGAGTTCGACGCCTGGGTGCAGGCGCAGGGCGCCCCGCCGCTGCCGGACCTGGAGTTCGTGCACGAGTCCGAGCACCTCAACCTCTACCTGTTCCCCGAGGTCGCCGACTACGTCGACGCCCGCCCGCTCGGGCCGACCTGGCACCGGCTGGAGTCCTCGGTCCGCGCCACCGACGAGCCGTTCGCGCTGCCGGCGGCGCTCGCCGGGCGCGGTGCGCCGGTGGTCTACCTGTCCCTCGGGTCGCTCGGCTCCGCCGACGTCGAGCTCATGCGCCGCCTGGTCGACAGCCTCTCCCGCACCCCCTACTCCTACGTGGTGAGCAAGGGCCCGCAGCACGACCGGTACGAGCTGGCGGACAACATGTGGGGCGCCGAGTTCCTCCCGCAGCCCAACGTCATCCCGCTCTGCGACGCCGTCATCACGCACGGCGGGAACAACACGACCACCGAGAGCCTGCACTTCGGCAAGCCGATGGTGGTGCTGCCGCTGTTCTGGGACCAGCACGACAACGCCCAGCGGGTGCACGAGACCGGGCTCGGCGTGCGGCCGGACACCTACCGGTTCACCGACGACGAGCTGCACGGCGCCCTGGACCGGGTGCTGCACGACGAGGGGATGCGTGCCCGGGTGGCCGCGGCGGGGGAGCGGATCCGGGCCGACGACGGGAAGGTGCGGGCGGCGGACCTGCTCGAGCGCCTCGCCCTGGGCGGCAGGTGACCGCGAGCCGCTCGCAGGTCCCTGCCGGCCTGGCCGCGGCGGTCGCCCACGCGGCCCCCGCCGACCTGCTCCCGGCCGGGCGCGCCGGAGCGGTCCGCCGCCCGGTCGGGCTGCTGGCCGCGTTCGACCTGGGCGACGGCCGGTGGGCCACGGTCGCGCGGACCGGCGACGGCTCGCTGCTCGGCGTGCCGCTGCTCCACGTCGACGGTGTCGGGCCGCGCCGCGCCCGCCCCGGGGACGGACTCGCCGAGGCGCTGCTCGCGTCGCTCGCTGCTGCGGAGGAGGAGGACCGCGACGACGGCGGCTGGCGGCTCGAGGCGCTGCACCCGTGCCGGGCCGCGGGGGAGCGCGCCACCGGCGTCGACCAGACCCACGAGTCCGTGCTGGTCGGGACCCCTCCGGACCCTGCCGCCGTGGTCAAGTGGGGGCTGCACCTCAGCCCGCCCCGCGCCGCCCGGCTGCTGCGCCACCTCGACGCCGTCGGCTTCCGCGACGTGCCGCGGCCGCTCGGCTCGCTCGCCTGGCAGGACCCGCGGTCGGGAGAGGAGGTGCTGGTCGCGCTCGCCGCCGAGCTCCTGCCCGCCGCGCAGGACGGGTGGGACTGGTGCGTGGACGACCTGCTCGACCACCTGCTGGACCGGCGTGCCGGCCGGCTCCCGCTGGACGCCGCGACCGCGCCGGCCACGGTGCTCGGCGCGCTGGTCGCCCGCCTGCACCGCGCGCTGGCCACCCCCAGCCACGTGCTCCCGGTCCCGGTGGCCGACGCCGGACCCGGCGCGGGCGGGCGCTGGCACGCGGCCGCGCTGCAGGCCCTCGCCGACGCGCTCGCCCTCACCGACGGCCCGGCCGGCGACCGGCTCGCAGCCCGGGCCGACCGCGTCCGCATGGCGCTCGCCCCGCTGGCCTCGGCACCGCCCGACACCCGCGTCCAGCAGGTGCACGGCGACCTGCACGTCGGCCAGGTGCTGCGCTGGGACGGCGGCTACGCGGTCAACGACTTCGACGGGAACCCCGTCCTTCCCGCGGCCGGGCGGGACGAGCCGCAGCCGACCGAGCGCGACGTCGCCGGGATGCTGCGCTCGCTCGACCATGTGGGCCGGATCGCCGACCGCCGCACCGAGGGGGCGCGCCGCGACGAGGTCGAGCGTTGGATCGCCGCCGCCCGGCACGCGTTCCTGACCGGCTACGACCTCCCGGTGGACCCGGTGCTGCTGCGCGCCGTCGAGGTGGAGCAGGAGCTGCGCGAGCACGTCTACGCCGCCCGGCACCTGCCGCGGTGGCAGTACGTCCCCGACGCCGCCCTGGGAGTCCTGCTCGACGCTCCCACCGAGGACGCCTCCTACGGCGGGTCGGAGATCTGATGGACGCCGCGCTGTTCCGGGCCGACCTGGACCAGGTGCCCGCCCGGCTGCGGGCGCTCGCCGACCTGCTCGACGAGGGCGCCGCGCTCGCACCGGTCGAGCACCTGCTGGCGGCGCGCCCGCGACGGGTCGTCCTGCTGGGCATGGGGAGCTCGCGCTTCGGAGCCGGCCCGGCGGCCCGGCTGCTGCGGGCCGCCGGGATCGACGCCGTCAGCGACAGCGCCGCCGCGGAGCAGTCCTACCCTCCGTCGGAGGACCTGCTCGCCGTCGCGGTGTCCGCCACCGGCGCCTCGGGCGAGACACTGGCGGCCGCGGAGCGCTACCGCGGCAGGGCGCCGCTCGTCGCCGTGGTGAACCGGGACGGTGCACCGCTGGCCGACCTCGCCGACGCCTCCCTCGTCATGGCGGCGGGGGAGGAGCGCGGCGGGGTCGCCTGCCGCACCTACCGGCACACCCTCGCCCTGCTGCTCGCCCTCGCCGAGCGGCTCGCCGGCCGCGAGCCCGACGTCAGCGGCGCCGTGCGCCGAGCGGCGGAGGCGAGCGAGGAGCTGCTCGCCGACGTCGACCGCTGGCTCCCGGAGGTGGCCGGCCGGCTCGACGGCGGGGCGGGGATCTGGTGCGCCGCGCCGGTGGAGCGCCTCGGCAGCGCCGAGCAGTCCGCCCTGATGCTGCGCGAGGGCCCGCGCCGGATGGCCGACGCCTGCGAGACCGCCGACTGGTCGCACGTCGACGTCTACCTCACCAAGACCCTGGACTACCGGCTGCTCCTGCTCACCGGCTCGCGCTGGGAGCCCGAGCTGCTGCGCTGGTGCCGGGAGCGGGAGACGCCGGTGGTCGCCGTCGGTCCCGGCGTGCCCGGCGCGGCGGCTGTCGTCCGGCACCGGCACGACGACGAGCCGGTGGTGCGCCTGCTCACCGAGCCCCTGGTGGCCGAGCTGCTGGCGGCCACCTGGTGGGGCGGCTGAGGTCTGCTACGAGGCCGCCTCGGGCAGCGGTGCGGGCTCCGCGCCGGCGGCGCGCGGCTCCAGCCGCCGGTCCGGCACCAGCCACATCGCGGCCACGGCCACGTAGGCGGCGACCGAAGCCCATGGGAGCACGGCGGCGAGAGGCACCGCCACCAGGTAGATCGCCACGCTGAGCCGGCCCTTGACGTCGCGGCCCAGGGCCCGCGCGAAGGCGGAGTCGCGTCCGTGCTCGCGCACGAACCTCTGCTGCAGCACGAAGTAGGCGGCGGCCGCCATCAGGAGGTCGAGGCCGTAGACCGCCGTCGGCACCGGCGCGAGGTGGTGCTCGCCGATCCACGCCGTGGTGAAGGGGAGCAGCGAGAGCCAGAACAGCAGGTGCAGGTTGGCCCACAGCACGCGCCCGTTGACCCGCTCTGCCGCGTGGAGCATGTGGTGGTGGTTGTTCCAGTAGATGCCGACGTTGACGAAGCTGAGCACGTAGGCGAAGAACACCGGGAGCAGCGGGCGCAAGGCGCTCCAGGAGGTGCCCTCCGGCGGGTGCAGCTCGAGCACCATGATCGTGATGACGATGGCGAGCACACCGTCGCTGAAGGCCTCGAGCCGGTTGGTCGGCACAGGGCGACGCTAGGGCGTCCGTCGGCGTGGCACCAGCAGCATCGCCCCGTGCGAGGCGTGCCCGGACGCGGGCGGGGGACGTTGGCCCCTCCACGAGCAGGACGGCGCGGGGTGCCGTGGCGGGGAGGCCGCCGGGCAGCCGGTGGCCCGGACCCGGGGGAGGTTGCACGTGTCCAAGATGTCGATGGCCAGCGCCGCCACGCACGAGCGGCTGCCGGGGGTGATGACCTCGGCCGAGCAGCAGATGGACGGCTGGACGATCAGCATCGAGAGCTACGAGTCCGACCAGGACTTCAGCTTCATGTTCAAGGGTGCGCCGGGCGACATGTGCCAGGTCGGGCACCTGGGCTATGTGGTCAAGGGGGAGATGGAGCTGCGCTACGCCGACGGCAGCGTCGAGACGTTGCAGGCCGGCGACGCCGGGGTGATCCCGCCGGGCCACGTGCCGATCTTCCACCAGGGCTGCGAGGTGCTGATCTTCACCCGCAGCGACGAGGCGGAGCGGGACATGGCCGCCGTGATGCCGAACATGCAGACGTTCCTCGCCGCGCGCGGGCTGACCCCCGAACGCTGGTAGCCCGAACGCGCAGAGGCCCCCTGACCTGCAGGTCAGGGGGCCTTACGGCTGGTGGGCGATACTGGGATTGAACCAGTGACCTCTTCCGTGTCAAGGAAGCGCTCTCCCACTGAGCTAATCGCCCGAGCAGGTGGTGCCGTGCATCGAGGTGGAGACGGGATTTGAACCCGTGTACACGGCTTTGCAGGCCGTTGCCTCGCCTCTCGGCCACTCCACCGAGGAGGCCTGGAGTGGGAACCGGACCTCTTTCGAGCGGACGACGGGACTCGAACCCGCGACCCTCACCTTGGCAAGGTGATGCTCTACCAACTGAGCCACGTCCGCGCGAGCCGCTCTCCCGGGGCTGACCCCGGTCCTGCGGTGCGGGTGGAACCATAGCAACATCCGGCCCGGCGATCCAAAGCGAAGCCCCCGACGGTGCCCGCCGCCGGCGTGGCGGGGGCGCTCCGGCGGCAGGATGTGCCGGTGAGCAACGAGCCCAGCACCAGCGGCGACCCCGCCCGGCCCGCGCTGCCGACCGACCCGCGCTGGCCGCGCGCCGGGCACTGGCTCGCCGCCGGCCGGGTCGACGGCCGGATCGTCGGGCCGGTCGATCTGGCCCTGCTCGGGGTGCCCGCCTCGCGCACCTCCATCTCGCCGACCGGCGCCCACAGCACCCCCGCCGCGGTCCGGCAGGCGCTGCTGCGGCTGGGCACCTGGTCCTGGCGGCACCGGCTCGACCTGGCCGACGTCGTGCCGCTCGACCTCGGCGACGTGTCCGACCCGGACGCGGACGAGGCCGCCACCGAGGCCGCCGCGGCCGCCGGCGTGGCCCGGGCCCGGCTCCTGCTGGCCCTGGGCGGGGACAACTCGGTCACCTACGCCGTCGCCCGCGGGGCGGCCGGGCCGCAGCTGCCGACCGCCGGGCTGGTGACCCTGGACGCCCACCACGACCTGCGCGACGGGCGCAGCAACGGCTCGCCGGTGCGCCGGCTGGTGGAGGCCGGCCTCTCCGGCACCCGGGTGGTGCAGATCGGCATCGCGGACTGGGCCAACTCGCCCGAGTACGCCGCCCGGGCCCGGGACCTCGGGATCACCGTCGTCCCGCTGCACGAGGCCGAGCAGCGCCCGATGGCCGACGTCGTCGCCGAGGCGCTCGACGTCGCCGGCGCGGGGGGCGGCCCGGTGCACGTCGACCTCGACGTCGACGTCTGCGACCGTTCGGTCGCGCCGGCCTGCCCCGCCGCGCTGCCGGGCGGCCTGGGCGCCCGCGCGCTGCTCGACGCCGCCCACGCCGCCGCCCGCGACCCGCGGGTGCGCTCGCTGGACCTGACCGAGGTCGACGCCACCGCGGACACCCCCGACGGGCGGACGGTGCGCCTGGTCGCGCTGGCCGTGCTCGAGGCGGCCGCCGGGGTGGCGCTGCGCCCGCGGACGTGATCGCGATGCCCGCCCCGCTGGTCTCGCTCGCCGTCGCGGTCGTGCTGCTCGTCGGCGTGGCCGCCGCGGTGGGGCACGCGGCCGGGCTCGGCCACGGCCGCGACCTGCTGGTGGCCCCCGGCCGGGCCGTCGTCCAGCTCCTGCTGGTCGGGCTGGTGGTCCGCGTCGTGCTCGGCACCCCCGCGCTCGCCCCGCTCTACCTCGCGGTGATGCTCTCCGCCGCCGCCCTCACCAGCGGGCGCCGGCTGCGCGGGGTGCCTGCCGCCGCGCGGCTCGCCGCGGTCGCGATCGGCGCCGGCGCGCTGGCCACCACCGTCGTCGTGTTCGCCACCGGCGCGCTGGCCTGGACCGCCCGCGACGTCGTGCCGTTCACCGCCCAGGTCCTCGGCGGGGCCATGACCGCCACCACGCTGGCCGGGCAGCGGCTGCTCGACGACGTGCGGAGCCAGTGGGACCAGGTGGAGGCCTGGCTCGCCGTCGGCGCCACCCCGCGCCAGGCGGTGCGCGAGCTCGGCCGGGTGGCCGCCGCCCGGGCGCTGGTGCCGTCGCTGGACCAGACCCGGAACGTCGGCCTGGTGGTGCTGCCCGGGGCGTTCGTCGGGCTGCTGCTCGGCGGGGCCTCGCCGCTGGAGGCCGGGCGGGTGCAGCTGCTCGTGCTGGTCGGCCTGCTCGCCGCGCAGACGGTGGCCGCGGTGGTCGTCACCCGGCTGCTGGCCGACCGGGTCGGCCTGGTGCGCCCGGTCCTGGTCGCCTGAGCCCGGAGAGCGGACCTCAGCCGCTAGCGTCCGGCCGTGCCCCAGCCCGAGCCGAGCGTGCGCCAGCCGCTGGCCTGGTTCGGGGGAGTGCTGGCCACCGGGCTGCAGCAGGTCTCCGACGACGTGTCGGACCTGGACCGCGGCGGCTGGTGGGCTGTCGTGCTCGGCTTCGAGGGGCAGGTGTCGCTGGGCCGGTTCGGCCGGGTGCGGCGCGCACCGCTGCCCACGGCGCCCTGGGTCGGCGTCCGGCGCGCGGCCTGGCGCAGCTCGCTGGACCGCGCGGACTACGTCGCCGCCTGCCAGGACGTGCGCCGACGCATCGCCGCGGGCGAGGTCTACCAGGCCAACGTCTGCCGGGTCCTGCACGCGCCGCTGCCGGACGACGCCGACCTGCTGGGCCTGGCCGGCCGGCTCGCGCGGGGCAACCCGGCGCCGTACGCCGGCTACGTCCGGCTGCCGGCGACCTCCGGGACCGTGCCGGGCGGCGTCGAGGTCGCCACCGCCAGCCCGGAGCTGTTCCTGCGCCGCGAGGGCGCCGTGGTGGAGTCCCGGCCGATCAAGGGCACCGGCCGCACCGAGGCCGACCTGCTCGAGAAGGACCGGGCCGAGAACGTGATGATCGTCGACCTGGTCCGCAACGACCTCGGCCGGGCCTGCCGCACGGGGAGCGTCGAGGTCCCGGCGCTGCTGGCGGTGGAGGAGCACCCCGGGCTGGTGCACCTCGTGTCGGCCGTCCGCGGCCGGCTCGCCGACGGCGTCGGCTGGCCGGAGCTGCTGGCGGCCACCTTCCCGCCCGGCTCGGTCACCGGAGCCCCCAAGAGCAGCGCCCTGGCGGCCCTGCGCGCCCTCGAGCCGGTGCCGCGCGGCCCCTACTGCGGGGCGGTGGGCTGGGTGGACGCCGACCGCGGCACGGCGCGACTCGCCGTCGGCATCCGCACGTTCTGGCGGGAGCCGGGCAGGCTGTGCCTCGGCACCGGGGCCGGGATCACCTGGGGCTCGGACCCGGCGGCCGAGTGGGACGAGACCGAGCTCAAGGCCGCCCGGCTGCTCGCCGTCGCGTCGCGGCGGTCGAGCAGGGGTAGTGGGCGCGCGCAGACGCAGCACGAGCACGACGAGGAGCAGCGGTGAAGGTCTGGATCGGCAGCAGCGGCACTGACGGCGCTGACGGGCTCGACGGCGGGCTGGTGGAGCAGGGCGAGGCGCGGGTGTCCGCCTTCGACCACGGCCTGACGGTCGGCGACGGCGTGTTCGAGACCTGCAAGGTCCTCGACGGCACGCCCTTCGCGCTCACCCGGCACCTCGACCGGCTGGCGTCCTCGGCCCGCGGGCTCGGGCTGCCGGTGCCGGACGAGCCCGGCGTGCGAGCCGCCGTCGCCGAGCTGCTGGCCCAGCCGGAGGCACGCCAGGGCACCGGGCGGCTGCGGATCACCTGGACCGGCGGTCCGAGCCCGCTGGGCTCCGAGCGCGGCCACGCCGGCTGCACCCTCGTCGTCGCCGCGGCCGCGGCCACCGCCTGGCCCGAGACCGCCGACGTCGCCACCGTGCCGTGGACCCGCAACGAGCACAGCGCCGTGGCGGGCCTCAAGACGACCTCCTACGCCGACAACGTGGTCGCGCTCGCGCACGCCAAGGCCCGTGGCGCCAGCGAGGCGCTGTTCGCCAACACCGCCGGGATGCTCTGCGAGGGCACCGGCTCCAACGTCGTGCTGGCCCTGGACGGCGAGCTGGTGACCCCCACCCTGGCCTCCGGCTGCCTGGCCGGCGTGACCCGCGCGCTCGTCCTGGAGTGGTGCGGGGTGGTGGAGCGCGACGTCCCGATGAGCGCGCTGGCGCAGGCCCAGGAGGTGTTCCTCACCTCCTCCACCCGGGACGTGCAGGCGGTGGGCACCGTCGACGGCCGGCCGGTCGGCGACGGCAAGCCCGGCCCGCTCACCCGCGAGTCGGCGGCCACCTTCGCCGCCCGCAGCGCCGCCGACGTCGACCCCTGAGCCGACGTGGACCCCTGAGCCGACGGCGCAGCCCTGAGCCGACGGCGCAGCCCTGGTGGCTGCGGCCCCGGGCCAGCAGACTGCCCGCACAGGAGGCCCGGCGGGCCGGGGGCGAGCAGGAGGGACGCGGCGATGGCGGCGAGCGTGACCAGCGAGGTGCTGCGGGAGGGCCTGGCGTTCGGGGAGGGGCCGCGCTGGCACCAGGGCCGGCTGTGGTTCAGCGACTTCTACCGCCACGCGGTGTTCACCCTGGGTCTGGACGGTGCCGAGGAGAAGGTCCTCGACGTCCCGCAGCAGCCCTCGGGCCTGGGCTGGCTCCCGGACGGCCGGCTGCTCGTGGTGAGCATGCTGGACCGGAAGGTGCTGCGGCAGGAGCCCGACGGCGCCCTCGTGGAGCACGCCGACCTGTCCGGCGTCGCCGACTTCCACGCCAACGACATGCTCGTCGACGCCGTGGGCCGGGCCTACGTGGGCAACTTCGGCTTCGACCTCCATGCGGCGCTGGCGCAGCGCCCCGACGCCGAGGTGATCGCCGACGAGTCGGCCGGCCTGACCCGGCTGGCGCTGGTGCAGCCCGACGGCGCGGTGTCGGTGGCCGCCGAGGACGTCCGCTTCCCGAACGGGATGGTGCTGCTGGACGGCGGCCGGACCCTCGTGGTCGCCGAGACGCTCCGGCTGCAGCTGACCGCCTTCGACGTCGCCGCCGACGGCAGCCTGTCCTCCCGGCGCGTCTGGGCGTCGACGGCCGCGGCCGGCGTGGCCCCGGACGGGATCTGCACCGACGGGGAGGTCGTGTGGGCCGCCGCCGCGCTCGGGCCGGCCGTCGTCGGCTTCCGTGAGGGCGGCGAGGTGGCCGGCACCGTCACGACGTCGCAGTACGCCTACGCCTGTGCGCTGGGCGGCGAGGACGGGCGGACCCTGTTCGCGATGACGGCGCCCTCGAGCGAGCCGCGGCACGTGGCCGCGGGGGGTCGGGGCAAGGTCGAGGTAGCCCGGGTCTGAGCGGGCGCCACGTCGACGGCACGAACCACGGGGTGGGGGGGGGGGGCGCTCACAAAAAAGAAAAAAAATTAACAAAAACCACCCAAAAAAAGATGAAGGTTTGTGTAGGGTGGAAAAAGGTTGAGAGACACACGAACGAAAAAA